>NZ_JAXCHT010000029.1:0-37523 GCF_035984655.1 Actimicrobium sp. GrIS 1.19
TCCGCTCGAAATCTACGGCGAGATTATCGACAATTTGAAACAGGCCGAATCGGCTACGATCCATTAACGTGTTGCACTTGGTTCTTGACTCCGCCGCCCTTAAGAAAGACGTATGGATCGATGGGAAGTGCATCGGCGAGAGTGGACCAGATGTATTTTTCTATACGGAAGTTGAGGGCGGAAAAAGCCATAAAGTCGATACTGAATCTGAGTTTTCACCAAATACCTTTGAGTTACTGTTTGAGACGAATAAAAAATATTTCATTCGGCAGTACATCAAGATGGGCGTATTTATTGGTGGCGCGGGGCTGGAGCAAATACCTGAAGAGCAAGGAAAAATAGATGTCGCCAAGCTTGAACTAGCTAAATCAGGCAAGTGTAGCGCGGCACGATAACTAAAAAGTCTGTCAGTCCAGTACGGCCAAGTTAGAAAGGCCGCAGGACGGAACGCGTCGGGCGTGAACCGCGAAGCATGTTTTCGCTGCACACGAAGGTCATCATGCCGCGTATTGCGGGCGAAGGTTCCGGCTTCCGCTCCGGTTCGTAATCTGATTGAAATCTTGGTAGAACATGGACTGAGAGAGCGCTGGTTTTGGCCTTCGAATCCTTTGGATGAGGGGCTAAATCGGCGATAACCGGTCATTATTCAGCGACAATGCGCGGATTTTTCCACCGTTCCATCTGTTGCCGTCGAGGGCAACGCTAAACTTGCCGGTTCGCTCTAAAGTTGAGTACGAGCGTTTTTCTGAGGCTAAGCGGCGAACAGGCAGATCAAACGGCTGGGTGCATTACTCCGGTCTTTTTTAATCCAGAGGGTTTAATGACGCAGGTTATAGATACAAATATCGTAGGCGCCGATACGTCCGGCATCACATCGCGGCGCCGTACGGACTTCCTCGACCAGATCCGACTAACCCTGACGGGCCTCGTAATCTTTCACCACAGTGCGATTATGTTTGGAGCACCCGGTGGCTGGTATTTGCGATACCCGACCGAACACTTGTTGGAGCGGGTTGGCTTCGCCGTTTTTGTTTCCGTCAATCAAGCGTTTTTTATGGGCTTCTTTTTTCTGCTGGCCGGATATTTCAGCGTGGCGTCGTTCGACCGCAAGGGCCCGCTGCGGTTCTTGGGCGACCGATTCATTCGGCTTGGGATTCCGATTCTCGTTTATGGCTACGTGCTTGGACCGATGACAGTCGCACTGGCAGATGTGAGACACGACCAGCCGTTCCTTGAGAACTGGGGCGCTCTGGTACGAGAGGGCTATTTCAACATCGGTCCACTGTGGTTTGCCTTGGCACTACTTCTGTTCAGTCTCGCCTATGTGCTCTGGCGCATAACAGGACCGGAGGCAGGGTGTGGTAACCGCTTCATCCCTCGCCAAGTCCACCTGCTCGCGGCCGCATTGGGAATAGGTGGGCTGGCATTCCTCATCCGCCTATGGGTGCCGGTAGGACAGGAGCGCTGGATGCTCCAAATCGGTTATTTTGCTTCTTACGTGGTGTTGTTTGCTGCGGGCTGCGCGACTGCACGTAGCAACTGGCTTGAGAAAATCGACTCCAGCACCGCACGAGTATGGAAAATCGTCGCCTGGATCTGTGGGCCGCTGCTGTTCGTATACGGCGTGGCCGCCGGCGCGGCAAGTGGCGCGCCATTCGACACGTCGGGTGGCTGGACCCTCCCGGCACTCGCGTACGCGTTTTGGGAACCGTTCGTTGCCTGGGGCATTATCTTGGGAATGCTTTTGCGCTTTCGTATTGGAAGTGCGCGGCTGTGGGCGCGGCCCCGGTGGTCGAGCTACGTCTACGCAGCGTATATCGTGCATCCGCCGGTGGTAGTTGCACTTGGTCTGCTGCTCGCCCATGCGGCGCTCCCAAATAGCCTGAGCTTCGCCATTGTCGGCACGAGCGCTACGGTGCTGAGTTTTATGCTGGCGTGGGTCTTACTTCAGATTCCCGGGGCAAAGCGCGTCCTTTAGGCCAGCGATGCTAAGGCAACGCAGCCATTGCCGTGGCGTTTCTCAAGATCTGCGATGGGTCGATAGCGCGAGTTCGCGCATGCGTACAATCGGACCTGCACGGTTGTTATGGCATCCGATTGATAGCAGGGCGGTGCCGTCGCCAAAGTCGGACAGTAAGAAATGCGGCCAGGAACACATTGCCTGCCAGAACGAGACCAGTAATCAGCGATGGACTGTGCAACAGGTGGTTGAATTCAAACGGGAGGTAAATCCCTCCCGAAAGAGCCCCAAGCCATTCACCCCAAACATAGTCGTTCCACAGCCCGTAGCTTTCCAGCAGGCGCATCGCAATGTAACCGCACGCCAGAAGAAAGAACGAGTGCAGGTCGGCGTCAGGTAGAAGGTTGGCATAATGTAAGAAGATGGAAGGATAGTGGGCTTCTGGATTCAAGTGAAAATGGCCGATGAGCTCAATCGCAAGATGCCTTACATCGTGATGCATCAGGTCAAGAACGCCAACGACGGCCGCAAATGCGGCAAGACCCTTGATTACTTCGAAGGCAGCGATTGCACGTAGCGTATGGCGCATGGCGACTGGATGTGGCGCAGCAACGGTGCGAGTGAGCCTGGAATCAATCATATTGCGAGAAATGGGGCAATCCTGTGTATTGTTGTGATCGGTCTGGTATTTAGCTTTTGCTCTCATGTCGATTATTGTGTCCCAGCACAGTCTGGTAGGAAAGCGCCGCCTTGAGCGCCCTTTTTTTTCGAATCCTTGGTTCAGCGCTATGCAATGCAATCAGAACGCGTATCTCGCAGTACATGAAAATCACAATCGCTACAAATCAGTTTCGGCGAAACTCCGCATGAACAAGGGTTTATTGCTGCTTATTGGCGTTTTTTTGAGCCATCCGGCCCATGCAGACGAGACCGATGTTCAACGCGGTCTAGGTGCGGCAGCGGGCATTTTCGCTGCCATCTATGTTCACGAGCTGGGACATGCCTCGGTTTTTTATATTGCCGGCGCCGACGAAGTTCACATCCGGGTACCTGGCACGCAATGCATGCTGCTGTGCGGCCAAACAGATGTTAAGTGGTCGGGCAATCCGACTCAGGCGACACGCAAACTTGCGAGCGGCGCCGGGTTTGTGACCAGCAACCTGGCCGCAGAGCTGCTGCTTCATAGCGAAGGCGGCGCGAGGTCGGCGTTTGGTCAGGGCTTCATCGCCACGAATTTGTACTCGAATGTCTCCCACGTCTTCACTTATTACACGAATGTGCGCGGGAAAAACGGATATCAGGGGAACGATATCGATTCTTACGAACTGGCAGGTGGTAACCCGCATCTTTTGGCAGCCGGGCTGGTTAGCTATTCTTTGTACGCATTGCGAAGAATGGAACGAAAAAATATTCCGGTCATGTTCGCGCGACTGCGTTTCTAAGGCTTGGAAATTTGTTTTCCATCGTTGCGCGATATAGAGGCGATTGAACCTCCGCCTCGGGTGGAAGTTGACGTTGTCGGCTCCGGCCAGAATGAAATGCGACTGAATGTGCAGCGGTCAAGTTCTGTGGAGAAAATGGGCTTGTCGAACGAACGGTTTCCCCTTTTTTCTGACGATCAATTTCCGAAACGTGACGCGTGGTGAAAATTGAAGTGCCTGCCGGACTAGGGAGACTGGCGTCCCTCCGCTGCCTCTAATACCGACCAATAACCAGCTTTGGGACGTTGTTTCTTGTCAAACAATAATGGTTGGTCGCGGCGCCACCAATCCCAGCCTGAATTACGCGACGTGTGATCGTCAGCGACACCCCACCATGTCACCGCAGTGAGTTCCCGATGTGCGAGAAATACCTGCATCAGGGCCTTGTAGCGCTTGCCTTGCTCGGCCAACAGTTGCTCCGATGAGGCGGATAAAAAATAGGCGTGGCGCTGGTAGAGGCTCATGTCCAGCTCGGTGATTTGATTTTCAAGTCCGAGGTTGGCAAATACCGACAGTGTCTGGTCGATCGCGTCGACCGATGGCACATAAATGTTTACATGCATTTGATGGCCGACGCCATCCACCGGTACCCCGCGCGCCAGCATGCCCTTGAGGACACGTTCCAGACAAGCGCGCTTTTCAGGTTGTGTCGTAGCGTATTCATTCATGATAAGGCGCGCATGAGGATCCGCAGCATGGGCATAGTGAAAAGCGAGGTCGACATAGTCCGGGCCCACGACCTGGAACCACTGGTCATTGCGCAGGCAATTTGGCTGCGTTTCATCGATGACCTCGTTCACGACATCCCAGGCATAGACGTTCTCCTTATAGCGCCCCACAACGGATTCGATATGTTGCCGTAGCCGCGACAAGACCAGGTCGCGCGACGCTGGCTGACCGGACCGATCGCTCCAGAACCAGTCTGGCGTGCGCCGGTACCACAACAGCGTGTGTCCACGCATCGCCATATTATGTCGCCGCGCAAAATCGACGATGGCATCCGCAGGACCGAAATTGAATTCGCCTTCGCGCGGCTGGATACGCGACGGTTTCATGACATTTTCAGCCACCACGCTGTTGAATTGGCGTGCCAACAATGCTCCGTCTGCGCCGTCCAGCTGTGATGGTTCGATAGCTGCGCCGATCTTAAGGCGGCCCCTGTAGGCCTGCGCTAACGAGTCAGGTGGTGGAATCCAGTCAGTAGAGGCGGCACCGCAATAGTTGCCGGAAATGCTTGCGGCGACAAGAAGGGTAGCCTGCGTCACTCGCACAGCGGAAAAGAGCAATTTTTTCATCGGCGTGATGAAGCAATGATGGTAATTCTTGCGGTACAGCCAGGCATGCAGAAACCTCTGGCGGCGCGGCTGCAGTTGACGATCTGCCAAGTATAGTGCAACGAACGAGGGGTTTTGCCGATCCGTGGGTGGTACCCGTGCCGCGGGCTGCGCAAGCGTGGCGACAATCCACAATCCCTGTCCCATATTCAACGTCGCGCCAGACTGACCTTTCGTGGTTGATTGGACAAGTCACCCTGCCGACCGGTTACGCGCGGGTATCGACCGATGACCGGAATCTGGACTTGCAGCGCGATGTATTGCAGGCGCCTGGCTGCGAGCGGGGGCGCACATGCGATCTGGCCATCGACGCCATCTTCGTGCACAGGCTGCTTTGAGCGCGATCAGACCGGCCGGGCTTCGGCGAGCAGGCTATCGCGCAGGGCTGGCGGCAAATCGGTCGGGGTCCAGACAGTGACGAGTACGCCAAGACGGGATTCCAGCTCCTGCTGCAGTCCACCCAAATCAACGCGGGTGGCGCCGGGCAGGGCATCGACCACCACGTCGATCCCGGCGCCATCCTGCGAGGCCCGGAAAACGCGTGGATTGGCAGCACGGAAGCGGCGCACGGCTTCACGGATGAGTGGCCGGTTCAGTTCGAGGACAGTGGATGGTCGCATGTTACGTCCTTCGTTTTCCGGGTGGTTGTTTCAATGAGGCGCGCGCAAGGTGATACTGGCTGGCCCATGCGACTTGCCGTACTTGCTGGCGCAGCTTCCGCTCCTCGACGACGACAAAGCGCCAGTGCTGAATGTTGAACGCGGTTGGCGACTGCATGGCGAGGGACAGCAGTTCCTGCTGCCCGGTGTCGGTGATCCGGTGCGACGGATCGAAGTTCTTGACCGCGCGGCGGGATCGAATTGCTTCATGAATGTTCACGGGGACAGCCTTTGATCGACCAGAGTGCGCAGTCTAGCGGTTTTCATCGCCGCGAGTTGGCGCCGCCGCTGTGCCGCGGTGCGCCACGTTTGCTTGCAGATATCTGCGATCCGGCGCTGGCAGGGGGACGCCTGGTGCCGGGCGAGGCCCAGGGGTGCTGGACGCGCCGGTCGCAAGCATCGGGTATGCTTGCCCGATGCCGTCGTCATGACGCCGCCCAACCAGCTTCATCGTTTTCAAGGTTCTCCGTATGAATGATCCATTGCCGTACTCGCCGCCCCGGATATGGTCGCCCAACAAGGAAAGCGGTGGTCGCTTCGCGAGCATCAATCGTCCCGTCGCAGGTCCGACCAGTGAAAAAGCGCTACCGGTCGGTGTCCACCCCCTTCAGCTTTACTCGCTCGGCACGCCCAACGGCGTCAAGGTGACGATAATGCTGGAAGAATTGCTGGCCGCCGGACACCGTGGCGCCGAATACGATGCGTGGTTGATCCGGATCGACCAGGGCGATCAGTTCGGCAGCGGCTTCGTCGAGATCAATCCCAACTCCAAAATTCCGGCGTTGGTCGACCGCAGCGCAGCAGCGCCAGTCCATGTGTTCGAGTCCGGGGCCATCCTGGTTTATCTTGCAGAAAAATTCGGTGCATTCCTGCCCGAGGACGGCGCCGCGCGTGCGCGATGTATGTCCTGGCTGTTCTGGCAGATGGGCAGTGGGCCCTTTCTGGGCGGTGGTTTCGGCCATTTCTACGCGTACGCACCAACGAAGATCGAATACGCAATCGATCGCTACGCAATGGAAGTCAAGCGACAACTCGACGTGCTCGACCGGCGCCTCGCCGAAAGCCCGTATGTCGCGGGTGACGACTACACCATCGCAGACATGGCAATCTGGCCCTGGTACGGTGGCCTGGCCCGAGGCGAATTGTATGAAGCGGGAGAGTTCCTGCAAGTGCAGCAGTATTGCCACGTCCAGCGCTGGACCGAACAGGTCGCTGCACGCCCGGCGGTCCAGCGCGGGCGCATGGTGAACCGGACCACGGGCGATCCCGCCAGCCAGCTGCGAGAGCGCCACCACGCCAGCGATTTCGACACCGGCACGCAGGACAAAATGCTGCCCCCTGCCTGATCGCGCCGCCAGCAGTTCGCATACGCAGGCATGACCAACTATCTCATCGCAATGGCCAGGAGTTTCTGATGCAGCCCTATATTATTTGTCACATGATGTCCTCCCTCGATGGCCATGCACTCACCGATGGCTGGGATCGCGCCTTCAAAAAAAACGCCGGCGCGCTGTATGAAGAACTCGCGCAACAATTCAAGTTCGACGCCTGGATTTGCGGCCGGGTCACCATGCAGGAAATTGCACACGGCGACGGTTATCCAGCGGGACTTGCAACAACGCCGATCGCGCGCGCGCATTACTTTGCTGTGCGCGACGCGGCCTGCTATGCGGTCGCCATTGATCCGCACGGAAAAGTCGCATGGAAAAGCAACCAGGCGCTCGATTCACACGTCGTCGCGGTCGTCACCGAGACGGTTGCTGACGACTACCTTGCCTATTTACAGTCAATCAAGGTCTCCTACATTTTCGGCGGCAAGAATGAGATCGACCTTGCGCAGGTGGTCCGGGTCCTGGCCGCCGAGCTCAATACCAAACGCCTGATCGTTGAAGGCGGCCCCCACGTCAGCGGTTCGTTCGTCAACGCCGGACTGGTCGACGAGATCAGTGTCTTGGTGCTGCCACTGATTGATGGGCGTGGCGCCCATCCGGCCTCGTTCGAAGTCGCAGAGCAAGATTGGACCAGGCCTTCCTACCTGACCCTCACGGCGGCCGAAATCCAGAACGGCGGCGCGGTGTGGCTGCGCTACACGAAAGCCGCATAACCAGTGGCGTCGTCAATCCATGGCGCTTGATCGGCGCCGGTAACAGGCAGCCGCATGGCGCCACAGGGCAGGGCCGGTTGTTCCAGTGGCATTGCGGATTGCTGGATCGGGTACCACCTCGATTCGGTGGCGCAGCGCACTCTTCACCATGCAAGCGAAAGCAATGCGATGTCCGATGAAATGCAAGACCGTCTCAAAGCTGGCCGCGCAGTACCGAGCGGGCGCCTGACGCGCCTGTTTGGACTGGGCTCGCTGGCCACCAGCATTGCCGGCAACATGCTGGCCGACAGCGCACGCCATCTGACCCAGGGCAAACGTCCGCGTCTGGGTGCACTGATGCTCACGCCGGCCAATGCACATCGTGTCGCGGACAAACTGGCGCACATGCGTGGCGCCGCGATGAAAGTCGGGCAGCTGTTGTCGATGGATGCGGGTGACCTGCTGCCGGCCGAGATCAGCGCAATCCTGGCACGCCTGCGTGCCGATGCCACTGCCATGCCGATGAGCCAGGTGGTCGAGGTCCTTGACGCCAATTGGGGCACAGGCTGGCGTCGGCATTTCCGGCAGTTTTCTTTCGCGCCGGTGGCGGCCGCCTCGATCGGGCAGGTGCATTTCGCCGTCACCAGCAGCGGTCAGCGCGTCGCGATCAAGATTCAGTATCCGGGGGTGCGGCAAAGCATCGACAGCGATATCGACAATGTCGCTGCCTTGTGCCGGCTGTCGGGCCTGATTCCGCGGACCGTTGACTTCGGACCGCTGCTGCAGCAGGCCAAGCAACAGTTGCACGAGGAAGCCGATTACCTGCGCGAAGGCGCCGCGCTGCGCCGATACGGCGGCCTGCTGGCCCATAACGCCGCATACGCCCTGCCGGAAGTGCACGATGCGCTAACGACCGAAAGCGTATTGACCATGACGCGCATGGATGGCATACCGATAGAGAGCCTCGCGCAGGCGCCGCAAGCCGAACGTGACCGGATCGTCAGCCTGCTGGTCTGGCTGCTGTTTCGCGAATTGTTCACGTTTGGCCTGATACAGACCGATCCGAATTTTGCCAATTATCGTTACGAGCCTGAAACCGGGCGCTTGATTCTGCTCGATTTTGGCGCGACACGGGAGTACTCGGCGCCGATGGTGGCGCACTACCGGCAGATCCTGACGGGTGCGATCCAGCGTGACCCGGCACTGATTGCACCTGCTGCGATCGCGCTGAATTATTTTGACGAGAACACCTCTGCCAGGCATCGTGATGCGGTGCTTGGCATGTTCATCGACGTATGCGAACCGTTACGGTTCGACGGGGCCTTTGACTTTGGCACGTCGGATCTGGCGGCACGTTTGCGCGACGCAGGTATGGCGTTGGGCATGGAGCGCGATTTCTGGCATACGCCGCAAGCCGATGTGCTGCTATTGCATCGAAAAATGGCAGGACTGTATCTGCTGGCGGCAAAACTGCGGGCGCGGGTGGATGTACGGCGGTTATGGCTGAGTTGCGACGAGCCAATCCGTGCAGCAGTCTGAAGCCGGATGATCGGCATGGGCAGTGAGGATGGTCCAGGGTCACGGGGCTCGACAAATGGGTCCGGTCGGTCCGTCTCGCCGCGTGCGCCGGCATGGCCCGCAGCGTTACAGGCGATCACCTGAGCGTGCGCAATTGCGCATGCGCCATGCGCAAAACGTCGCCGCGGCCAGTACAAATCTGCAGCAGCTGGTGGCGACGTGATCACGGAATCAACTTGCGCTGCAACCTGAACGCCAGCCAGCGCGGCATTCCGGCCCTCGGAAAAATTTCAGGACTGGCGGCTTCGGGTCGGTTCCAGTGGTTCAGAAAGAGTCAACAACCCGCATTACCCATCATGCGCAATGCGGGTTTTTTTGATGTCTGCTGCATTCCTGCCGCTATGCGTCAGTTCGCAGTCAGCGTGTTCGCCTTGCGCAGGGTTTCCTCGATGATGTGTTGCGCCATCACCAGCATCGGACGGTCGACCAGTTTGCCGTCGACCGCGATGGCGCCGCCGCCGACTGCCGCGGCCGCATGAATGATCTTGTTGGCCCATTCAATCTTCTGTGGCGATGGTTCAAAGCTGCGGTTGACGAAGGGCACCTGATTCGGATGGATGCACAGTTTGCCGCCGAAGCCGATGCGGCGCGCATAGTTGCAGTCGTCCTCAACCTTTTCATCGTCATCGATTTCCGTGCTTACCCCATCGACCGGCGGCAGCAGGCCCGCCATGCGCGAGGCCAGCACAATTTTCGAACGAAAGAACAGCAGCTCGTCGCGGTCGCCATCAATTCCCATATCCAGCTTGAAATCGATTGTGCCGAACAGCAACCGGTTCACGCGCGGCGCTGCCGCCAGTTCGGTGATGCGTGCAAAGCCCAGCATGGTTTCGATCAGCGGATACACCGGGGCACCGGTCGAGGCCGCCGAGACGTCGTCAACCCGCTCGGCCTTCGGCACCACGATACCGGCTACACCCGGTCGGCGGCAGGCGTGCAGATCGTCGCCAAAGCAACCGGAGTTGACGCAATTGACGCGCACCAGGATCGGCACCTTGTTCGCCAGGGCCTCCTCGCTATCGAGCCAGTTGCTCAATGCATCGCGCGCCGCAGTCTTGTCGGCCGGCGCTACCGCATCTTCCAGATCGATGATCACCGCATGCGCACCGGCGTTGCAGGCCTTGGCGAAGCGATCCGGCCGGTTGCCGGGAACGAACAAATAGGAATGGATGAAGGGCGATGACGTGATCATGATTTCTCCGATACGTGAATGCGGGTTGCTTGCGGCGGATCGACGGCTTGGTCGAACCCGCAGGGCGGATTTGCGACACCATGGCAAAGACAATTACAGCATACACGCCCTGAAAACATGACGGAAAATGTGCCGAAATGGTTGCGCGTCAGGCGTCACACTGCATGCCTTATTCAAACCGGACCGGCGCGTTTCCGCCATTCTTTGTCCGCACCACGACGGTGCCGGCCAGCTTGTCATGCCAGCCCTGCTTGCGCTTGTCGAACCCGACCCAGATGAAGCCGAGACAGAACGGGATGGCCGAGATGAAGTAACCGACGTAGCGGATCAGCTGCTGCGCAAAGCTTGGCGCGCCACCGGTTTTTGCGTCAACGATGCGCGCACCGATGACCATTTTTCCTGGCGTTGCCTGTTTGGTGCTCCAGAAGACCAGCACGATAAGTGCTGGCAGCAAGTAGGAAAACAGCAGGTTGCTGGCACCGGAAAGCATGACCCCGCTGGCAAGCCGCTCTTTTCCGAACACAGCAAACAGCAGTGGAAAGATCACGAACGAAATCAGGATCGTGTCGATGATGCTGGCCCACACGCGCAACCAGAATCCCGTGTACTCAAGTTCGGTCGTTGCATTCACGTCATTCATGCGCTTCTCACTTTTTTATGTTGTTCGGACGTCCGCGCGATTGTGCCGACATGGCTGATGTTAGCGCATGCGCGGAGGGCATCGATATGCGCGGCGTCAATGGTTTGCCCGCGCGCAACCGGACCGCTTGCGCATCGCCGGCTCCGGATACGACGACGACCGACTTGATCACCGCGTTGATGGGATTCTGCAATTTGTTTTGTAAGGTTCGCGCCGCATGCGTGACCAAGGCATGGAATTGAAAAAATCCAAATCGGATGGCCATGTTGTGCCATGTAATTTTTATGCAATGGGTTGGCAATTTGCGCGTCGAATGCCAACCGTGTCGCACGCCACTGCGTGCATTTCCCTCAGGAGCCTTGAATGAATCAACTTTTAAAAATCACCTTCGCAGCAATGATGGCATTGGCCGCAGTGTCGGCTTCGGCACAGGACGCCATGAAGAAAGACGGCATGGAAAAAGAGACCATGCAAAAAGATGCAATGGGCAAGGACGCCATGCACAAGGACGCAATGGGCAAGGACGCCATGCACAAGGACGCAATGGGCAAGGATGCGATGGGCAAGGATGCAATGGGCAAGGATGCGATGGGCAAGGACGCAATGGCCAAGGACGCAATGGCCAAGGATGCAATGGGAAAGGACACCATGAAAAAAGACAAGATGGCAAAAAAATCGATGGAAAAGGATGCGATGGAAAAAGATCCAATGGCCAAAGATGAAATGAAAAAATAAGTTGGCGCAGCAGTCACGATCCGGGGAAACCCCGCGGATCGAAAGTTCGAATGCCTGACCCCCGGCGGTCCGGGATTCCTCGTCGCTGACGGGGAGTTCCGGACTGCCGGTTTTCGTCGCCACGCCATGCGCCCCTGTACACCTGCGTCTCGCAATGACCATTGACACGCACGGAGCGCATGCCTACTATGCCTACCAACTAGTCGGTATATGAAAAGGAACGCCATGCAACTCAATTCCATTCTTTCGCAGCGGGTCGTGGTCGAATCCTCGCAGGTGCCGTGGGTCGATTCCCCGGCAGCCGGGATCGCACGGCAGTTGCTGGAACGCGACGGCGGCGAAGTCGCCCGCGCCACGTCGCTGGTGCGTTATGCACCCGGCGCGCACTTTGCGCGTCATACGCACGAACTGGGCGAGGAGATCTTTGTGCTGGAGGGCGTGCTGGACGAAGAATCCGGCAGCTTCGGCGCCGGCACCTACATCAAGAACCCGCCGGGTTCTTCCCATGCGCCGGGGTCGACGACGGGTTGCACGTTGTTCGTCAAGCTGCGGCATCTGGATCCGGCCGATCGCGCGCGCACGGTGATCGATACCCGCACGGCGAGCTGGTTTCCGGGCATGGTGCCGGGCTTGTCGGTGCTGCCGCTGTCGGAATTCGAGGCGCAGCACACGGCGCTGGTGCGCTGGGCGCCGGGGACGCAATTCACGCCGCACCGCCACTTCGGCGGCGAGGAAATCCTTGTGCTGGAAGGAGTCTTCGAAGATGAATTCGGGCGCTACCCGGCCGGTACCTGGATACGCAGTCCGCACTTGAGCATGCATCGACCGTTCAGCATCGAGGGTTGCACGATTCTGGTCAAGACCGGACATCTGCCAGTCGCGCAGCCCGACAACGCGACCGCATGAAGCACTTCGCCGACATCTCGCCGACGGCCGAACGCGTGGTCGATGCCGCCGAAGGGCTGGTCCAGCTGCATGGGTATAACGGCTTTTCCTACGACGACGTGGCGCGGCTGGTCGGCATCAAGAAGCCGAGCATCCATCACCACTTTCCCAAGAAAGAGGAACTCGTGGCCGTGATCGCGCAGCGCTACACGCACCGCTTCCGTGAAGAATTGCTGCGCATCGATCAGCAGCACGCGCGCGCTCCCCAGCGCCTGACTGCCTACGCGGCGCTGTTCGAGCGTACCTATGCCAGCGACCGGCGGCTTTGTGTCTGCGGCATCCTTAGCGCGGAATCGGACTCGCTGCCGGACGTCGTGACCGACGAGGTCGCGCAATTCTTCAAGGTCAATCTCGACTGGCTGACCGGTGTCGTTGCCGAGGGACAGCGTGCCGCACTGATTCGCGCGGGCGCAGGCGCTGCGGAGCTCGCAGAAGCCTTCCTGTGCGCGCTGGAAGGTGCGATGGTGGTCGGTCGCGGGATGCGATCGGCGCGCGGACCGGCCAGGGTCGGCAAGACTTTCCTGGCAACCGTGCTGGCCTGAGTCGGCAGCGACGCTGCATGTCGGACGCTTGTTGCCGATGCCATTGCGCGGGTCTCTGTGCATTCGCAAACTGCGCCTGCCGCGCCTGACTAAATTGGAGGAACGGTCGACTTGACCGGAGCCTGTCAGCCAATTTGGAAGGGAATTCCCATGATCCGATTTTCAATGATGCCGGTGCGATGCTGGCGTCGCAGCATGTCGTCCAGCGCCCTGATCCATGTCATCCGACCGCCAGGTTTTCTGACCTGCTTTCTGCGGCTGTTCGGCAGCGCCGCGGTGTTCCTTGCGTTGCTGTCATTGACTCCGGCATACGGTTTGGCGTTGACCAATGGCGTACCCAGTCCCGGCACCATCGGCCTGCTGCTTCCAGACGGTACGGCCACCACCAACCCGCAGGTCATGTCATGGCTGGATGCGGCCGACGAGGAGGGCTTGCGCGTCGAAACCCTGACCGATACGCAATTCCTCGCGCTCGGCAATGGCAGCAACGCCTATCGCGGCATCATCCTGCCCGATCAGGTGCATGTCAGCGCGACCGATGCGCTGATCGCCGCAATCCAGGGGTATGTCACGCGCGGCGGTCAGGTCATGCTGGTGTATGACTTCGGCGCGCTGACCCCGGCCGGTGCGTATGCGGTGCCGAAGTCGCGCCTGAGCAGCCTGGCCGGGGTCGATTACCTGCTGTATGACGAACTGCGCGACCGCACCACCGGGCTGGGTCCGCTGACCGGATTCGAAAGCATCCTGCGTCAATGGCAAGTGCCGCCGGGTAAATCGATGCTGTTTACCAGCACGGCTTCGCCGCTTGCCGCCAGCAGTGCTGCGACGAGCGGGGCGATGTTGGCAGCGCAGCTTGATCCGACCGACGCCAAGGCGACCGCGACCCGCATCGGCGTCCTCAAGGGTGCCAATCTGGCCGCCAACCAGGCGCTCTATCTGCCGAGCAGCCCGGCCAATCCCGGCGGCGTGATCGGCTACGACCATGCCCAGCAATTCCGGGGCAATCCGTACGATGCACATGTCACGGTGCGCACCGAGCAAGGATTGGTGGCGGCCAAAATCAGCACCAATCTGCCGGTTGTCTCGGGCTCGAAGACGCCGGCGCTCAAGCCAGTCAGTTTCAATGCCACACGCAAGCTGACGCTGGTGGACGCCACCACGCCGCTGACCGCCAACATGGCGGGTGTCGCCAAATCCGCGCTCGCCACAACCGAGAGCGCGGCCATCGCGCTGGGCAGCCCGGCGCCCGATCCGGTGCATGCGGTCAGTGGCTACATTTATGGCGTGCTGACCTATCCGTCCTTCGTCACGCGCGGCAACTTCGCCGGATTGCAACTGGCCAGCGCGCCACAGTTCGGGCTGGCAGCGGGCGTCAACACGGTGGGCAGCGGCAAGGTGCTGTTCGTGAACCTGCCGGTGAATTATCTGAAAGGCAGTTCGGATGCGATGCCGATGCATGGCTTCCTGCATTATTTCGCCAACACGATGCTGAAATTGCCGCATCTGTCGAGCTTGCCCAATGCACTGCCGGGGCTGACCCTGAACTGGCATCTGTGCTCCAACTTCACCACCGACATGGCGGCATTGACGCAGCAGGGCGTGTTCACCCATGGACCGTTTTCGATCCACATCACCGCCGGTCCGGACACGGTGGCATTTGGCGATCATCTTGGCTGGAATTTGCCGGGCAATCCGCAGGCGCAGCAGATGCTGCGGTCGCTGGAGGCGCAGGGGCACCGGATCGGCAATCACGGCGGCTGGATTCACGACTATTACGGCGAGAACGTGTCCGAGACCAATCAGGCGACCTTCCAGCAATACCTGGTGCTGAACAACAACGCAGTCGATGCGGCGCTGGGCCATGCCACCATCGAATATGCCGCACCGCAGGGCAACAGTCCGACGTGGGCCACGGACTGGATCGAGCAACATGGCGCGATCGGCTCCTACGCGCTCAGCCACACTGGCGTCGGACCGACCCGCAATTACATCGGCGGGCTGCGCAGGAATCCGGCGTTATGGCTGGAGCCGGTCATGCCGCTGGGAGAATGGGCGACCTTTGATGAGTTCATTTACTACGGTATTCCCAAGACCGACGTCAGCAGCTGGTATCAGTCGCTGATCGACTTCAGCATCCGCAATCGTACCAACCGCCTGATCTACATGCATCCGCCGGCGGACGAACAATGGTCAGACGTGGTGCTGGCGATGTTGAACTATGCCAAAACCAAAAAACAGGCCGGCAAGTTCAGCTGGTACACGATTGCCGACATGTCTGCCTTCATGACGACCCGGTCGAAAATCAAGTGGACCGAAGCCATCGCGGCCAACGGCAACTGCCAGTTCGCCGCCTCGCATCCGACCAGTCTGGCGCGCCTGAGCTGGATTTTCCCCAAGTCCGCGTTCGCCAAACCGGTCATCACGGCGGGTTCGGCCAACGTCTCCGATGGCGGCGATGGCAACTGGCTGGTGGTGGCGACCAGCGGGACAACGCTGAATTTCCGTGCCACGCCGCTTTGACGGCGCGCTCGACCAGGGCGCGATTCAGCGATGGATGACCACCAGCAAGGCCTTGGCCTCGGTCTTGCCGGCATTGCGGATCGCGTGCGCCTTGTCGGCCTCGTAGCGCGCGGTGCCGCCGAGCTTGAGCTTGCGCTTGTGGTCTTCGACCTCGACTTCGATGGCGCCATGCAATACCGTCAGATGCTCGGTGGTGCCCGGATCGTGTGGCGCCGATACCAACTCCCCGCCGGCCGACAGCGTCAATTCGTACCACTCATATTTACCGGCAAGTGACATTGGGCCGAGAATGCGCAATACGTACCCGGCGTGATCGCCCGACAATGTCGGGGTTTCGTGCGGCTCGAGGATGCGAATGGTCTCGACCGGGCGCGCTTCGGTCGACAGCAATTCGCCAATGCCGATGCCCAGCGCATTGGCCAGTCGCCACGCAACGGCAATGGTCGGATTGGCTTTCTCGCGTTCGATCTGGGACAGCATCGATTTCGACACGCCGGCGGCGCGCGACAGGTCTTCCAGCGTCAGGCCGCGGTCGAGACGCATGCGCTGCAGGGTGGCGCCGACTTCGGGCGGGGTAGCGGGGACGGACAGGGTTTTCATGAGTGGGCTTGCAAAGTTGAAAGGGGTTGGCTACTATCCACTATATTGAAATTCTGTTCTTGATAATGGAATTGTAAAAATTTAGTGGAATTCGGCCGGTTCAGTATATTGGCATCGATTCTACCAACCAGCGAGGATGCAATGGTGACGAACAGCAAGGAAGATTTTTTCAGCGGTCTGGACAGCGAGCTCAACCGCCTCAAGGACGTCGGCCTGTACAAGAACGAACGGGTGCTGGCCTCGCGCCAGGGCGCCGAAGTCGTTTGCGACGATGGCCGTACCCTGATCAACCTGTGCGCCAACAATTATCTGGGACTGTCGGGCGAAGAGTCGATGGTGCGCGCGGCGGTCGAGGCGACCGAGAAGTTCGGCTACGGGCTGTCGTCGGTGCGCTTCATCTGCGGCACGCAGACGGTCCACAAGGAACTCGAAGCGGCGCTGTCGACCTTCCTCGGCATGGAAGACACGATCCTGTATGCGGCTGCGTTCGATGCCAACGGCGGCCTGTTCGAACCTTTGTTCAATGAAGAAGACGTCATTATTTCCGATGCCCTGAACCATGCCTCGATCATCGATGGCGTGCGGTTGTGCAAGGCGGCGCGGCTGCGCTATGCGCACAACGACATGGCCGATCTCGAAACCCAGTTAAAGGCCGCGGCCGGCAAGCGCCATGTCGTGATTGTCACCGACGGTGTGTTTTCGATGGATGGCACGATCGCCCAGCTCGACAGGATCTGCGACCTGGCCGACCAGTACGGCGCGCTGGTGATGATCGACGAATGTCATGCCTCCGGCTTCATGGGCGCGACCGGGCGCGGCACGCACGAGCATCACAACGTGATGGGCCGGGTCGACATCATCACCGGCACGCTCGGCAAGGCGCTCGGCGGCGCGATGGGCGGCTTTACTGCGGCGCGGCGCGAAGTGATCCAGACCTTGCGCCAGAAGTCGCGGCCCTACCTGTTCTCCAACAGTCTCGCACCAGCCATCGCCGGCGCCTCGCTGGCGGTGCTGCAACGGCTCGAAACATCGACCGAGCTGCGCGACCGGCTGCATGCCAACACGGCGCATTTCCGCGCCGCCATCAGCGCGCTGGGCTTCACCATCAAGCCGGGCACCCATCCGGTGGTGCCGGTGATGCTGTTCGATGCGCCGGTCGCACAGCGCTTTGCCGCACGGTTGTATGAACTGGGTGTCCTGGTCACCGGCTTTTTCTATCCGGTGGTGCCGATGGGGCAGGCGCGGGTGCGCGTGCAATTGTCGGCCGCGCACACCATCGAACAGCTCGATACGGCATTGGCGGCATTCGCGCAGGCCGGCCAGGAACTGGGCCTGCTCACCACCAAGGGAGCCGCATAATGGAACGCATCCTCGTCATCGGCGCCAACGGGCAGATCGGCAGTGAACTGGTTGCCGCGCTGGCACAGCAGCACGGCGCAGCCAATGTGATTGCGGCCGACATCGGCCCGCGCAACCGCTTCGGTGCGGCGCGTTACGAAGCCATCGATGTGCTCGACCGCAAGCTGGTCGCCCACATCATCGACAGTTACCAGGTCACGCAGGTGTACCAGCTGGCGGCACTGCTGTCGGTGACCGGCGAGCAGGCGCCGCTGAAGGCCTGGACGCTGAACATGGATGGCCTGCTCAACATTCTCGAAATCGCGCGCGAACGCAAGCAGGCCGACAAGCCGCTGCGCGTGTTCTGGCCCTCGTCGATCGCCGCCTTCGGCCCGAACACGCCGCAGGACATGACGCCGCAACTGACCGTGATGGACCCGACCACGATCTACGGCATCAGCAAGCTGGCCGGCGAACGCCTGTGCGATTATTACTTCAGCAAATACGGCGTCGACGTGCGCAGCATTCGCTACCCCGGCATCATCAGCTACAAGTCGCCGCCGGGCGGTGGCACCACCGACTATGCGATCGCGATCTTCCATGCCGCGCTGCGCAATGAAACCTATTCCTGCTATCTCGGCCCGCACACCGCCTTGCCGATGATCTACATGCCCGACGCGATCCGCGCCACGATCGAATTGATGAGTGCGCCGGCCGAACAGGTCAAGGTGCGCTCGTCCTACAACGTGGCCGGGTTGAGTTTCGATCCGCAACAACTGGCCGCCGCGATTCAGAAGCAGCACGCCGGTTTTCGGATTGACTACGCACCGGATGCGCGCCAGGCAATTGCCGACAGCTGGCCGCACAGCCTCGACGATGCCGAGGCCACGGCCGATTGGGGCTGGCATGCCGAGGTCGGACTCGACGACCTGGTCGAGGACATGTTGCGCAATGTGAAGGTGGATGCGGATGCGGCAGTGCAGGCGGCGTGACGCGCCGCAACCATTGACAGTTTCATTGGCTTGCTCGCCGGACGGACCACGAAAGTCGCGACCATTGAAGAAATGAATCCTGGTTTCAACCCCGCAAGCCAACCCTAACGACTGAGATCCACCCCAAAGAGCGCTGCCGCATTGCTCCAGCCAATCCTGCCGGCGACCTCCGCCGGCAACTCGCCCAGCCAGTGCCGATACGCTGACATGATCTGGTCGTAATCCTGCCAGCGCTGGTTGGTCCAGGTGTCCGAGCCGATCACGAAGCGCTCTGGATACTTGAGCAGTAACGCGCGCCATTCCGGACACAGCATGCCGCCGTCGCAGGTCAGCCCGGGCCGGTACGACAATTCGCCTATCAGCAGCGGATACGTCGCCAGCAGTTGCTCGACCCGGGCGATGGGCGCGCCGCCAATGCCGGTGTGAGCCCAGACCAGGCGCAGCTTCTGGCCTTTGGACGGCGTGCTTGCCATCAGCAGATCGATCGCCGCGTCATCGACATGGGCCAGCACCGCCAGCCGATGTTGCTCGGCGAGGGCCATCAACTTTCTGGCCACCGGCTGGCTGGCGTTGGCGCTGTCATACAAATGGAATTCGCCGATGCCGCGAAATGGTACGGCGCCCGCGCTCGTTGCGACGCCGCGCGCCAGTTCCTGCGTCACCATCGTGTATATGCTGTCATCCCGAAACCAGCTGTCGTAGTCGGCGCGGTTGCGGTACAGGCGGATAAACGGCACGACGGTGAGCTCGGTGCTGTCGCGGGTGGCAGCGACCAGTGCCTTGCTGCCGTCGTTCGGACGCGAGTTGGCGAGGATCGCCTTGACACCGTTGCGCCGCAGACGGGCCAGCACATCGGCGATCGGATACGGGCCGCTCTGACCGTTCCACGCTTCGGTGTTGTAGTGCAAATGCGCGTCAAACAGCGGGCCGGTGTAATCCGCAGCGTGGCTGATGCAGGCGCAGCAGAGCAGGGCGGCCAGCGCCGCTTTCAGGCTTGACATCATCATTGATCGCTCCGGCGTAACAAGGGGTGGCGCAACAGTGCAACCCACAGCATAAGTAGCGGCAAGGCCACGATCAAGACAAAATCCCGCAGGTGTCGGTTCCACGCGTCGGCGCGCCCGAGGCCGGCAGCTATAATGGCCGCTACCCTCACGACTTCGCCATTGCCGACCCATGCATTACGTTTCCACCCGCGGCCATGCCGCTGCACAAGCCTTTTCCGAAATCCTGCTCGGCGGACTCGCGCCCGACGGCGGCCTGTATCTGCCGGACGCGTACCCGCAAGTCACCGGCGCAGAACTCGATGCCTGGCGCAAGCTGTCCTATGCCGATCTGGCGCTGGCCATCCTGAGCAAGTTCGCCACCGACATCCCGGCTGCCGACCTCAAGGCACTGACCGACAAGACCTACACCGCCGCGGTCTACCGCAACGCCCGTGCCGGCGATGCCGCCGAGCGCATCACGCCGCTGCGCGTGATTGAACAGGACGGCGACAAGACATTGCTGCTGCAGGCGCTGTCGAACGGGCCGACGCTGGCGTTCAAGGACATGGCGATGCAGTTGCTCGGCAACCTGTTCGAATACACGCTCGACAAGCAGCATGCGTCGCTCAATATTTTCGGCGCGACTTCTGGCGACACCGGCAGCGCGGCCGAGTACGCGATGCGCGGCAAGCGCGGCATCCGGGTGTTCATGCTGTCGCCGCAGGGCAAGATGAGCGCGTTCCAGACGGCGCAAATGTTCAGTCTGCAGGATGCCAACATTTTCAACATCGCCGTCGCCGGTGTCTTCGATGATTGCCAGGACATGGTCAAGGCAGTCTCGAACGATCACGCCTTCAAGCAGCGCTACCAGATCGGCACTGTCAATTCGATCAACTGGGCGCGCGTGGTGGCGCAGGTGGTGTATTACTTCCGCGGCTATCTGGAGGCGACCACCAGCAATGACCAGAAGGTGTCGTTTACGGTGCCATCGGGGAATTTCGGCAATATCTGCGCCGGGCATATTGCACGGATGATGGGCTTGCCGATCGACCAGCTGGTGGCGGCGACCAATGAAAACGATGTGCTGGACGAATTCTTCCGCACCGGCGTCTATCGCGTGCGCAGCGCCGCGCAAACGCTGCACACCACCAGCCCGAGCATGGACATCAGCAAGGCCTCCAACTTCGAACGCTTCGTGTTCGATTTGCTCGGACGCGACGCGGCGCGCGTCAAGGCACTCTTCGCCAAGGTCGACAGCGCCGGCGGATTCGATCTGTCGGGCGCACCCGGCAGCGATGGCGATGAGTTCAAGCGCATCGCTGAATTCGGCTTTGCCTCGGGCCGCTCGGTCCATGCCGACCGCCTCGCCACCATTCGCGACCTGCATGCGCGCTACGGCCTGACCATCGACACGCATACTGCCGATGGCGTGAAAGTCGCGCGCGAACACGTCAAGGCCGGCGTGCCGATGATCGTGCTGGAAACCGCGTTGCCGGCCAAGTTCAATGAAACCATCCGCGAGGCACTCGGCCACGACGCCGAACGGCCGGCCGGGTTCGAGGCGATCGAGACGCTGCCGCAGCGCTTCGACCTGATGGCTGCCGACGTGGCGCAGGCCAAGGCCTACATCGCTGCACATACCGGGCTGTGAGCATGAACCGTCCGCCGATGCTGCCAGTTGCCGAAGCCCTCAAGCTGTTGCTCGACGCCGCCCGTCCATCCGGAATCATCGAGACAGTGTCGACGCTGGACGCCAACGGACGGGTGCTGGCCGTGGCGCAAACCGCGCAACTGGATGTGCCGGGGATGGACAACACGCAGATGGATGGCTATGCGGTGCGTGCCGCCGACTGCGCCGGCGGCGCGGCACGGCTGCAGGTCACGCAACGGATACCGGCCGGACAGGTCGGCACGGCCTTGACGCCGGGTACCGCAGCGCGCATCTTCACCGGCGCGCTGATTCCCGAGGGCGCTGACGCGGTCGTGATGCAGGAACAATGCACGGTCGATGGCGAGCATGTCATCGTCAATCATCAACCCACGGCTGGCGAATGGGTGCGGCGGCGTGGCGAAGACATCCGCGCCGGCAGCGTGATCCTGCCGGCCGGCACCCGTCTGCGCGCGCAGGAACTCGGGCTGGCCGCGTCGGTCGGCCTTGCGAGCCTGCCGGTGGTCGCGCGCATCAAGGTTGCCGTGTTCTTCACCGGCGATGAACTGGCGATGCCGGGCGAGCCGTTGAAGCCGGGCGCGATCTACAACTCTAACCGTTTCACGTTGCGCGGCCTGCTGGAAAACCTCGGCTGCGCCATTACCGATTTCGGCATCGTCCCCGATTCCCTGGCGGCGACCCGCGACACGTTGCGCCGGGCCGCGCAGGAACATGACCTGATCATCACCTCCGGCGGCGTGTCGGTTGGTGAAGAAGACCACATCAAGCCGGCGGTTGAAGCCGAAGGGCGGCTGACCATGTGGCAGATCGCGGTCAAGCCCGGCAAGCCGCTGGCGTTTGGCGAAGTCGACCGCGCCGGCAGCCGCGGCAGCGCGTTCTTCCTCGGCTTGCCCGGCAATCCGGTGTCGAGCTTCGTCACCTTTCTGCTGTTCGTGCGGCCGTTCATCTTGCGGCTGCAGGGCGTTGACGATGTCACGCCGGCGACCTATGCGCTGCGCGCCAGTTTCGACTGGCCCAAGCCTCACCGGCGCAACGAATTCCTGCGCGCGAGACTCGGTGCCGATGGCGGGCTCGCGCTGTTTCCGAACCAGGGTTCGGGCGTGCTGACATCAGTGGTCTGGGGCGATGGCCTGATCGACAATCCGGCCGGGCAGGCGATCGCCGCCGGTGATATCGTGCGTTTCATTCCCTTTTCGGCATTGCTGTCCTGACGATGAACATTCAACTGCGTTTTTTTGCCAGCGTGCGTGAAGCGCTGGGTACCGCCAACGAGACCATCGACGTGCCCGCGCATGTGTTGACGGTGGGCGACGTGCAGGCGTTTCTGCGCAGTCGTGGCGGCGTCTGGGCCGAGGCGCTGGGGGCGGACCGTGCCGTACGCATCGCCTGTCAGCACGAGATGACCGCTGCGACGACGCCGATCACGCCCGGCTGCGAGGTCGCCTTTTTTCCGCCGGTAACCGGCGGCTGATGTTTCTGCGGAACGCTACGATGACCATCCGGATCCAGACCGACGATTTTGATCTCAGCACCGAAGTCGCGCAATTGCGCGCCGGCAGTCCGCAGGTTGGCGCGATTGTCAGCTTTGTCGGCACCGTGCGCGACATGAACGAAGGCGCGCAGGTCAGCGAGATGGAACTCGAACACTATCCCGGCATGACCGAAAAATCGATCGACGCCATCCTCGTTCAGGCGCGCGCGCGCTGGCCGATTGCCGATGCGCTGGTGATCCACCGCATTGGTCCGCTGGCGCCGATGGCGCAGATCGTGCTGGTCGCGGTGGCTGCCGCGCATCGGGGTGAAGCGTTTGCCGCCTGCGAATTCATCATGGATTATTTGAAAACCGAAGCACCGTTCTGGAAGAAGGAACACACGCCCGACGGCGCGCGCTGGGTTGATGCCCGACAGACTGACAGCGCCGCGCTGGCCAAGTGGACGGCGCCGCAATGACCTGGCTGGCGGTGGGTTTTGGCGCGGCACTCGGGGCGTGGTTGCGTTGGGGCCTGGGAATGTGGCTCAACGCGCTGAACCAGCCGGTGCCGCTCGGCACGCTGGTGGCCAACCTGGGCGGCGGCTTCCTGATCGGCATCGCGGTGGCCTTTTTTCAGGGCAATGAATCCTTGCCGATCGAATGGCGGTTATTCCTGATCACCGGCTTCCTCGGTGGTTTGACCACTTTTTCGACATTTTCGGCTGAATCGATGATGTTGCTGCAACGCGGCGAATTCTTGTGGGTGCTTGGCCATTCTGCGCTGCATCTGGTTGGTTCGATCGGTTGCTGTATGTTGGGTTTTATGATCTGGCGCACAGTCAGCAGCTGAACAAAGCGGCAATACTCCAAGGGAAGTGCTTGAATTGGCGCAGCGTCGCCCAATATTCAACACAACCTGAATTCACCGGAGCTTCGCATGCGTCTCGACAAACTCACCACCAAATTCCAGGAAGCGCTGTCCGACGCGCAAAGCCTGGCCGTCGGCAACGACAATCCCTATATCGAACCGGCCCACTTGCTGACCGCGCTGCTGAATCAGGACGACGGCAGCGCCCGCTCGCTGCTGCAGCGCGCCGGCGCCAATCTGGGCGGCCTGACCGGCGCCCTGAAGTCGGCGCTGGATCGCTTGCCGAAAGTCTCCGGCACCGGCGGTGAAGTGCAGGTCGGGCGCGAGCTGTCGGCGCTGCTCAACCTTGCCGACAAGGAAGCCCAAAAGCGTGGCGACCAGTTCATCGCCAGCGAAATGGTGCTGCTGGCGCTGGCCGACGATAAATCCGAAGCCGGCAAGGCGGCGCGCGAAAACGGCCTGACCCGCAAGGCGCTGGAAGCCGCCATCGAAGCCATGCGTGGCGGCGCCTCGGTCAGCTCGGCCGAAGCCGAGGACCAGCGCGAATCCCTGAAAAAATACACGATTGACCTGACCGAGCGGGCGCGTCTTGGCAAGCTCGATCCGGTGATTGGCCGCGACGATGAAATCCGCCGCGCCATCCAGGTGCTGCAACGGCGCACCAAGAACAATCCGGTGCTGATCGGCGAACCGGGCGTGGGCAAGACCGCCATTGTCGAAGGACTGGCGCAACGTATCGTCAACGGCGAGGTGCCCGACAGCCTGAAATCGAAGCGGGTGTTGTCGCTCGACATGGCCGCCTTGCTGGCCGGCGCGAAATTTCGCGGCGAATTCGAAGAGCGGCTGAAATCGGTGCTCAAGGATCTGGCCAAGGACGAAGGCCAGACCATTGTCTTCATCGACGAACTACACACCATGGTCGGCGCCGGCAAGGCCGAGGGCGCCATGGATGCGGGCAACATGCTCAAGCCGGCGCTGGCGCGCGGCGAGCTGCATTGTGTCGGCGCGACCACGCTGGACGAATACCGCAAATACATCGAGAAAGACGCCGCGCTGGAACGCCGCTTCCAGAAAATCCTGGTGGGCGAACCGAGCGTCGAAGCCACCATCGCCATCCTGCGCGGCTTGCAGGAGCGCTATGAAGTCCATCACGGCGTCGACATCACCGATCCGGCCATCGTGGCCGCGGCCGAACTGTCGCATCGCTACATTACCGACCGCTTCCTGCCCGACAAGGCGATCGACCTGATCGATGAAGCGGCCGCCAAGATCAAGATCGAAATCGATTCCCGTCCGGAAGTGATGGACCGGCTCGACCGCCGCCTGATCCAGTTGAAGATCGAGCGCGAAGCGATCCGGCGCGAAAAAGACGAGGCGTCGCATCGCCGCATGGTGTTGCTGGAAGAAGAGATCCTGCGCATCGAACGCGAATACGCCGACCTCGAAGAAATCTGGCGCGCCGAAAAAGCCGCCGTGCAGGGCAGCCAGCACATCAAGGAAGAGATCGAGCAGATTCGCCTGCAAATGGACGAAGCCACCCGCAAGAGCGACTGGCAAACGGTGTCGGAACTACAGTACGGCAAACTGCCCGAACTGGAAAAGGCGCTGGAGGCGCAATCGAAGAAGGATGCGCTGGGCGACAAGCCGAAGCTGCTGCGCACCCAGGTCGGCGCCGAAGAAATCGCCGAGATCGTCTCGCGCGCCACCGGCATTCCGGTCTCGAAAATGATGCAGGGCGAGCGCGACAAGCTGGTCCACATGGAAGAAGAATTGCACAAGCGGGTGATTGGCCAGCATGAGGCGATTGTCGCGGTGTCGGATGCGATCCGCCGTTCCCGCGCGGGGCTGAGCGACCCGAACCGGCCGTATGGCTCGTTCATGTTCCTCGGCCCCACCGGCGTCGGCAAGACCGAATTGTGCAAGGCGCTGGCCGGCTTCCTGTTCGATACCGAAGAATCGATGATCCGCATCGACATGAGCGAATTCATGGAGAAGCATTCGGTCGCGCGCCTGATCGGTGCGCCGCCCGGCTATGTCGGCTATGACGAAGGCGGCTTCCTGACCGAGGCGGTGCGACGTCGTCCATATTGCGTGATCCTGTTCGATGAAATCGAAAAGGCCCATCCCGATGTCTTCAACGTGCTGCTGCAGGTGCTCGACGATGGCCGCATGACGGACGGGCAGGGCCGCACGGTCGACTTCAAGAACACCGTCATCGTGATGACCTCGAACCTCGGCTCGCATGAAATCCAGGCCATGGAAGGCAGCGACGAAGCTGTCATCAAGATGTCGGTGATGGCCAAGGTGCGCCAGCATTTCCGGCCGGAGTTCATCAACCGCATCGACGAGATCGTGGTGTTCCATGCGCTCGATGAAAAGCACATTGGCTCGATTGCGCGGATTCAGCTGGAGATTCTGGAGAAGCGTCTGAACCGGATGGACATGCATCTGGAAGTCACCGATGCCGCCCTGCAGAAGATTGCCGAAGCCGGCTTCGATCCGGAATATGGCGCCCGGCCGCTGAAACGCGCGATCCAGCAGCAGATCGAAAATCCCCTGTCGAAGCAGATTCTGGAAGGGAAATTCGGGCCGGACGATGTGATCTTCGTGGATCTGGTCGCGGGCGACCTGCACTTCGAACGGCGCGATCAACGCTGATGCAACTGGCGGGCGGACGGGGCGGGCGCGCTGCGCTGGCCAGGTCGTGCGCCACGAAGGAGGCACACCAATGAGATGGTTGCGCGGTCTGGGACTGGTGGCAGGGCTGTCGCTGGTCGCTGGCCTGGGCCTCGCGGCGCGCGGCGCCCATCGATGGACTGCCGCGACGCGCACGCTCAGCGGGAAACTCGATGCCGGACAGGCCCGGTGCGGGATGGCGACGCACTTCGACCAGCGCGAGCTGGACGGTTTGCCGGCCCCGGTGCAGCGCTACTTCCGCACTGCGCTCACGCCAGGCCAGCCCTTGATCGCCGCCGCCAGCATTGCACTCGCCGGTACCTTCAATCTGTCCGCCTCCGGCGCACGGTGGAAGCCGTTCACTTCGACCCAAAGGGTGATCACGCAGCGTCCCGGTTTTCTGTGGGACGCACACATCGCCATGCTGCCCGGCCTGACGGTGCGTGTGGTCGACAGTTATATCGCTGGCGAGGGACTGCTGCACGCGTCGCTGCTCGGGCTGTTCACGCTGGCCGAGGTGCAGGGTGGCGGTGAAATTGCGCGCGGCGAGTTGATGCGCTTCCTGGCCGAGATGGCGTGGTACCCGACTGCGCTGCTGCCCAGCCAGGGTGTGCGCTGGGAGCCCGTCGATGAGCGCAGCGCGAAGGCAACGCTGGTGGATGGTCCGCTCGCATTGACGTTGCTGTTCCGCTTTGGTGATGACGGTCTGATCGATTCGTTCCGGGCCGAAATGCGCGGCGCGATGGTGGGCAAGGAGATCGTCATGACGCCATGGGAAGGGAGCTGGTCCGACTACCAGCGGCGCGACGGCATGCTGGTGCCACTGAGCGGCGAAGTCGCATGGATGCGCCCGGAGGGACGCAGGCCATACTTCCGCGGCACGGTCACCTCGCTGGAGTATGCGTTCACGGCAAGCCGCGCTTAAAATTCTTCCCGGGCCCCGTCCGACGAGCCGGCAACGGCGAGCATGTTCCTGCGCTCCGGGGCCGCCACCGGATCACTTGGCGCCGGCAGGTTGACGTGCGTCGTCGCTGGGGCGGCGGGCGCTTCGCTGTGCGGCGCGTCGCTGGCGTTGAGGCGGAATACCGCGACTTGCGATGCCAGCCCGGCGGCGCGCTCCTGCAAGGCTTCCGCGGCAGCCGCGGCCTGTTCGACCAGCGCTGCATTTTGCTGCGTGACCTGATCCATCTGGCCGATGGCCTGATTGACCTGTTCGATGCCGGCCCGTTGCTCCTGCGACGCGGCCAGGATCTCGGCCATGACATCGGTGACGCGCTTGATGCTGCTGACGATTTCCGTCATCGTTAATCCGGCGTCGTTGACCAGCGTGGCGCCGGCGCCAACCTTGTCGACCGAATCGCCAATGAGTGCCTTGATTTCCTTGGCCGCGGCGGCGGAACGCTGCGCTAGACTGCGCACTTCGCTTGCCACGACCGCAAAGCCGCGTCCCTGCTCACCGGCACGTGCGGCTTCGACTGCCGCATTCAGCGCCAGGATGTTGGTCTGAAATGCAATGCCGTCAATCACGCCGATGATGTCGACAATCTTGCGCGACGACGCATTGATCGAGCCCATCGTATCGACGACCCGTGCCACCATGGCGCCGCCCTTGAGCGCGACATCGGAGGCCGACCCGGCCAGTTGGCTGGCTTGTCGTGCGTGGTCGACATTCTGCTGGACGGCACTGGTCAGCTCGGCCATCGAGGAAGCGGTTTCCTGGAGCGAGCTGGCTTGCCGCTCGGTGCGCGATGACAGATCCAGATTGCCGCTGGCGATGTCGCGCGCGCCGGACACCACGATGTCGCTGCCGGACCGCACGTTCTTGACAATGCCCGCCAGGCTGTTGCGCATCAGGCGAATTGAAAATAACAGGCTGGTCTGGTCGTGGGCCGCTAGGTCGATATCGACCGACAGATCGCCGGCAGCGATTTTTCCGGTGATGGCCGCCAGATAACCGGGTTCGCCACCGAGCTGCCGCAGTAACGAACGCGAGATGAAATAGGCCAGCGTCAGGGTCAGCACCAGTGCCAGCGCCGACAATCCGGCGATGATCTTGCTGGCGTCTGCACTGCGCTCAGGGATTTCTGTCATCAGGGTGTCGATGGCGTCCTTCTGCCGTTCCTGCAGTTGTTCCACGCTGGCGCTATAGGCTTGCGAGGCCGGCACCATTTGCTGCTCGAACACGGTGCGCGCAGCATCGGCATTGCCGGCGGCTTTTTCCTTGAAGCCGGCCGCGCTGGCCTGCTGGAATGGCGACTGCAACGCCATCGTCGCTGCAAACAAATCCCGGGTCACTGGATCGGCAAGACGGGCCGCAATCTCTTTGAGAATCTCATCGGCGCGCGCCGTATTCTTGTTGATCGCGGCCTCGAAGAACGGACCAGCCTCTGCGCTCTCGTTCTTGCCGGCGGCCAGCGCCCGCTGGGTATTGAGGGCGATCAGATTTTTCAACTCACTCATTGCCCGTTCTGACTTGAACTGTTCGTTGAGTAGCGAATCGGCAATGTCACCGGTGCGCTTCATGCTGATCCCACTGATGACTGCCACGGCCAGCAGCAAGGCCAGCATGGCGGCAAATCCGAGGCCGAGCCGGAGCCGCACCTTCAAGGTTGAAAATTTCATTGCTGTCTCCTGTGGCAACTCTTGGTTTGCCTTGTATGCCGGACGCAATGAAATCATTGCTTTACGGAATCACAGTATTTCAGAGAAACAACGATTAATCAATGCGATGCGTGGGCGGATCGTCCCTGCCGGTCAGATTATTTGCCGGAGGCGCCAGTCCGGGACTCTGCCGCGACATACGCGCCAAAGCGCTGCCGGATGATCTGCAATTTGGGATGGATGAACGTGCGGCAAAATGGCTTCTCGGGATCCTGCACATAGTAGTTGCGGTACTCCTCGGTATTTTCGCGGAACGCGCCGAACGACAGGACCTGCGTGATGATCGGGCGTTCGAACTCAGCCTGCAGTTGCGTGATCGCGGCCTGTGCCTGCGCCGCCAGTCCGGGGGAACTGGCATACACCGCCGAGCGGTATTTGTGGCGCATGCTGTGGTTCGCGGTGCAGCTGTGCGTATACAGATGCACGGCTACCAGCGTCGCCAGCGTGATCACCTCGGCGTCGAAGCGGACCACCACGCCTTCGGAAAAATCCTCGACACCGGGTGGCGTGAGCCAGCCCTGCCGAACCTCCTGCACGCCGCGCAGCGACTGAAAAATCGCCTCGGTGCACCAGTGACAACTACCGCCGAGGCCGATGCTGCTGATTGCCGGTTCTGCCGGTGACGCTTGTTCCAATGTGCACCTTCTACGAATCACCGGCAGCTCGCCGTGTGCCAGACGATAGCGGAGAATCGCCGATCCGGTGCGCGCCCGGACCGACGCACGCCGCTTCAGTCCGGTGTCAGGGCGGCGGCGCAACTGACCCGCGTTGTCCGTGCGCGAGGATCAGGACGGCGAAATCGTCGTCGTCGACCGCAAAGGAAAGCAGGGTCTGCTTGCGGTCCGGCTTGACCAGCGTCAGGCTTTCATAGGTGCGCCGCCCGGGTGATCGTCCCAGCAGCCCCTTGATGTCCATCCGCGTGCGCAGCACCGGATAATCGGCGCGGTAGCCATCGACCTGGACCGACAGCCAATACTTCATGTTGGGAATTTCATTGGGCACCTCCTGACCAAACTCCATCAGCATCGTCTGGCGGTCGCCCCGATCGGACCGGGCGCAGCCAACGGTCTGGTGGGACACCCGGATGCCGTGTTCCCAGACTTCGATGGTGCACAGCATATACGGCGCAACCAGCGGGTCGTCGCGCCGGCTGCTGCGTCCAACCGGGCCGAGCAAGGGGATGTCCTTGTCTTCATGGTCGCTGACGGCGGTCGGCGCAATGCGAATGGATTCACGCGCTGGCGCGGACCGGACAGTCGGCGCGCGCGGTGCGGGCGGGCTGTCCAGCAGGGGGGCGGCCGCGATCACCGGCACGGCCACGGGCACGGGCACGCTTGCCGGGCGATTGGCGCTGGCGGAAGGCGTTGCCGGATCGGCCGTTGCCGGCTTGCTGGTGGCGCCAGCAAGCCGCAGCGCGACATCAAACAGTTGCGCTGCGCCGATACGGTCGATCGCGGGATTCGTGCCTGGCGCTGGCCGCGGTGGCTGGTGCTGGCCGGTCAAATCGTTGACGGCCAGATAGACGATCAGCCCGACCAGCAGCAGGAACAGGATTCTTTTCTTTCTTTGCATGCCTGCCTCCCTGGAAGGATGTGCAGTGACGGCGTTCTTTCATTCTGAAAAAAAGACGGTGGTTCGATCGGGCGCGCAGCAGCGTCACCACTTCAGATGCGCAACGGCGAGATACTTGTCGATTTCCGAGGCGGTCCACGGCGACAGCATGGCGGTGCGGCGCATGGCCTCCACGTGCCGATACGAAAAGCCGTCGAGATACTGCCAGAAGCGTTGTTCGGTTTGTTTTTTTTCGTTCAGATAATCGAACCCCGACCACGCCGCCTGCAGCGACAGCGCGGTCGCACCTGCGGTAAAAAACAGATGCACATCGATCGCATTGATAAACAGTGTGGTGCACACCAGCGTGAACAGGAGCAGGGCGCAGGCGGACAGGTAGCCGTAGCGACGCAGTTGCCCGAGAGTGGTGCTGAACGTGTCGATCTGACGCAGCGGCGGCGGTCGATTGCCAAACGGGCGGTCAACCGCGGCGCTGCGACGATCAACGATGATCGCCGGCGCGCTGCGTTGCCGTTTTTCGGAAGAAACGTGGGCTGGCAGATGCATGCTTGCCTCTGGGAAGATCAGTCCGACCGCGCAAAGCACGGTACGCCGGACCTCAAGCCAGAGTAATACAAATTCGACACCATGCATTGCGTTGAGATAAAGCAGTGACGGGCGGCGCACAAAAAGCTGTCGTCCGTCACACGCTCGGGCCGATTGGTACCCGAGGCTCAGGCGCGCTGCTGCTCCGGTTCCCGAAAGAATCCGGACTTGCCATCGGCCGGCAACCTGGCATAAATCCGGTTCAAGCCGCTGATCACCGCCAGCACCGAGGCGGTCACGATATTGGCATGCATGCCCACGCCAAAGACGGTTCCGGGCAGATCGTCGACCACGACTTCGGCGAAGGTGACGGCGGTTGCATCGGCGCCGGTTCCCAGCGCGCGTTCCTCGTAGCTGTGCAGTTTTGCCGGCACCTGCAACGCCTGCAACAACGCGTCGATCGGTCCGTTGCCTGCGCCTTCGAGCGTGACTTCGCGGCCGAACAGCCTGACCGTCACGTGCATGCCCTGCAGCCGTCCCTGCTCGAACAAGTGATGATCGACGTACACCACCGGCTCCCTGGCGGCAAAATATTCGCTGGAAAACAGGGCCCAGATATCCGCCGCCACCACTTCGCGTCCACTTGCATCGGTCAGCGATTGCACCGTGGTGCTGAACTCGACCTGCAGCCGGCGCGGCATCACCATGCCGTATTCGGCTTCCAGCAGGAACGCGATACCGCCTTTGCCGGACTGGCTGTTGACGCGAATGATCGAATCGTAGGTGCGGCCGAGATCGGCCGGATCGAGCGGCAAATAGGGCACTTGCCACAAGCCATCGGGCGACTGCACCGCCATGCCTTTTTTGATCGCATCCTGATGCGAGCCGGAAAAGGCAGTGAAGACCAGGTCGCCGACATACGGATGGCGCGGATGGATCGGCAGTTGCGTGCAATGCTCGACGATGCGCGCCACTTCATTAATGTTGGAAAAATCAAGGCCCGGGTGCACGCCCTGGGAATACAGATTCAACGCCAGCGTGACCAGGTCGACATTGCCGGTGCGCTCGCCATTGCCGAACAGGCAGCCTTCGACCCGATCGGCGCCGGCCATCACCGCCAGTTCGGCAGCGGCAACTGCGGTGCCGCGGTCGTTGTGCGGATGCACGCTCAGGATCACCGCATCGCGGCGCGCCAGGTTACGGCTCATCCACTCGACCTGATCGGCATAAATGTTGGGGGTGGCCAGCTCCACCGTGGCGGGCAGGTTGATGATCACCGGCCGCTGCGGCGTGGCCTGCCAGACCTCGATGACGGCGTCGCAGACTTCCTTGGCAAAGGCCAGTTCGGTGCCGGTGAAGGTTTCCGGGCTGTACTGGAACACCCACTCGGTCTCGGGTTGCGCTTCGGCCAGCCGTTTGATGAGCATTGCGCCCTGCACCGCGATGTCCTTGACGCCCGCCTTGTCGAGGCCAAACACGGTCTGGCGGAAGTTCGGTGAGGTGGCGTTGTACAGATGAATGATCGCGCGTTTGGCCCCGCGCAATGATTCCATCGACCGTTCGATCAACGCTGCGCGGGCCGGCGTCAGGACCTCGATGGTGACATCGGCGGGAATCAGGTCTTGCTCGATGAGCGAACGCACGAAGGCGAAATCGGTGTCGGAGGCAGACGGGAAGGCCACTTCGATTTCCTTGAAGCCGATCCCGACCAGGGTCTGGAACATGCGCAACTTGCGCTCGGCGTTCATCGGTTCGAACAGCGCCTGGTTGCCATCGCGCAGATCGGTCGACATCCAGATCGGTGGCGCAGTGATCGTCTTCGAGGGCCAGCTGCGGTCGGGCAAGGCAATCGGCGCGAACGGGTGATAGCGGGTTTCGGGATGTTGCAACATGATGGCGGACTCCGTGGTGGTGGTTGATCGAAAAATGAAACGCGCATGGAAGAGAACGCGCGGTCTGGGCCGGGCATTCAAGGAACTAACAGGAGGGGTGTGTTTTTATCTGCGCGTGACGCGCAGCAGAGCCAGCGACAGGGTCGCCAGCAGAAGCAGATGCAGAGGAGTTGAGCGGTATGACATGCCTGTGAAATTACGGCAGTGCGCCATGGCTGTCAAGGCAAATCGCCAGCCGGTCGCGCAGGCGCGCCGCATCACGGCGACATCGCATGCGCCCGGCCGGCCCGAAATATGGCATTGTCGAGGCCTGTTACGATTCATTTTTCCGGCAAGGAGGTTCATGCAAATCCATCGTCACTCGCTGCCATCGGCCGCACCGGGCACCGTGCGCGAACTGGTCAGCTTTCATTTCGGCACACCAGGCGCCGGTCCCAAAACGTATGTGCAGGCCTCGCTGCATGCCGATGAAATCCCCGGCATGCTGGTGGCGCATTATCTGCGTGAACAGTTCACCCGCCTCGATGCGCAGGGCGACATTCGCGGCGAAATCATTCTCGTGACGATGGCCAATCCGATCGGCCTCGGCCAAAGTGCGCACGGCGTGATCCAGGGACGCTTCGAGCATGAAAGCGGTATCAACTTCAACCGCGGCTATCACAATCCGGTGCCATTCCTGAAAACCGCGCTGCATGGCCGGCTGACCGACGATGCGGCGCACAACATCGCGCTGATTCGGGCGCAGGCAAGGCTGGCGGTGGGGCAGTGGCAAACCCACACCGAAACCGATGCCATGAAAAAGGTCCTGCTCGGACTGGCCATCGATGCCGACATCGTGCTCGACCTGCATTGCGATAATGAAGCGGTGCTGCACCTGTACACCGGCACACCCCTGGCCGACGCCGTCGCGCCGTTGTCGGCGCTGCTCGGCGCGCACGCCGTATTGCTGGCCACCGAGTCTGGCGAGCAACCGTTCGATGAAGCCTGCGGCCGGGTCTGGTGGGAGCTGGCCGGGCATTTTCCGATGGTCCCGATTCCGTGCGCCTGCCTGTCGGTGACAGTCGAGTTGCGCGGCCAGCTTGACGTCAGTCACGCGCTGGCGCGCGCCGATGCCGATGCGCTGCTGGCGTTTCTGGGGCATGCCGGACAGCTGGCGCAGACCGATGGAGCCGTGCTGGCACCAGCCTGCCAGGCGACGCCGCTGGCCGGCGTCGAGCCGATCATTGCGCCGCACGCCGGCGTGCTGGTGTTCCATGCCACGCCGGGACAGAACCTGCAGGTGGGCGATGTGGTGGCCGACATCGTCGACCCGATTTCATCCGACGTGACGACGCTGCGCGCCTCGGTGGCCGGGGTGCTGTTTGCCCGCACGATGCAGCGTTTCGTGCCGCGCGGCGGCAGCGTGGCCAAGATCGCCGGCGCCGTTGCTTTTCGCAGTGGCAATCTGCTCGGCCAATAGCGCGCCTGCTGCGCTATGATCCGCACATCAAGACAACGCAGCATCCCGAGGAGAATCGTTTTGTTCAAGACATTACTGCGCGCCTGGCTGGTCCTGCTGATCGTGCTGGCCGGTGGCGCACATGCCGCCGCCAATGCCGAATTTGCCGCGCTGACCAATCAGTTTCTGGACGCCTACTGGCAGGCGCTGCCCGATGCCGCGATTGCAGCCGGCAAGTTCGATGGCGCCGAAGTGCAGCCGATCCCCAACCGCGCCACGCGCCAGCGCACCATCGCGTTTGCGCAGGCCTGGACGCGCCGCCTCGATCAGGTCGATGCCGCCGCGCTGCCACCGGGCCAGCGCACCGATCTGGCGTTGATCAAGAACGAGCTGGCCGCGATCCGCTGGAACCTGACCACCTTCCGCAGTCATGAATGGAATCCGTCCGACTACAACACCTCCAACGGGCTCGACGCGATCCTGAACACCGATTACGCCCCGATCGAGCAGCGTCTGCGCACCATCATGCAACGCCTTGATGGCGGTCCGGCCTACTACCGCGCGGCGCGCGCCAGCATCATCAACCCGACGCGCGAGCACACCCAGTTGGCGCTGACGCAGCTGCCCGGCGCACTGACGCTGCTCGACGCGCTCGACAAGATGGCGCAGGGCTCCGCGCTCGGCGCTGGCGAAAAACGGATCTTCGGCCAGCGGGTGCAGCAGAACCGCGCCGCCATCAACACCTTCATGGCCGAATTGCGCGTGATCGACGCCAGCCTGGCCAACGGCAGCGCGCGCTCGTTCCGCATCGGACGCGACCTGTACGAGGCCAAGTTCAACTACGAGATCCAGTCCGGCATGACGGCCACGCAAACTTATCAAAGCGCGCTGGCCAGCAAGGAACAACTGCTGCAGCGCATGCAGCAACTGACAGACACCCTGTGGCCGAAATACATGGGAGAGACACCCAAGCCGGCGGGCCGCACCCAGCAGATCAAACTGCTGATCGACAAGATGTCGGAAAACCATATCGCCCGCGGCGACCTGTTTGCCGAGGTGCGCAAGCAGATTCCGCTGCTGGAACAATGGGTGACGTCGCACGACTTGCTCACGCTGGATCCGGGTCGGCCGCTGAACGTGCGCGAAACCCCGGCCTGGCAGCGCGGTGTGGCCGGCGCCTCGATCGATGCGCCGGGACCGTTCCAGCCGCAGCGCGCCACTTACTACAACGTCACCCCGATCGATGGCGAAACGCCGGAGCAGGCCGAGAGTTTCTTACGTGAATACAACTACTGGATGCTGCAGATCCTGAACATCCACGAAGCCGTTCCGGGCCATTATGTACAACTGATCTACGCCAACAAATCGCCATCGCTGATCAAGACCGTGCTCGGCAACGGCGCCATGATCGAAGGCTGGGCCGTGTATGGCGAGCGCATGATGCTGGAGTCGGGCTATGGCGGCAACACACCGGAAATGTGGCTGATGTATTCGAAATGGAATCTGCGCAGCGTCTGCAACACCATCCTCGATTACAGCGTGCACGTGCTCGGCATGCGCGAAGCCGAGGCACGCAACCTGCTGATCAACGAAGCCTTCCAGACCGACAACGAGGTCACCGGAAAATGGCGGCGGGTGCAACTCACCTCGGTGCAGCTGACCAGTTACTACAGCGGGTTTGCCGAGATCATGGCGCTGCGCGAGGATCGCAAGAAGGCCCTCGGCGCGCAGTTCGACCTGAAGAAATTTCACGAAGAATTCCTCAGCTACGGGGCGGCGCCGGTGAAGGTGATTCGGTCGCTGATGCAGTGAGCCTGACAGCGATGCGATTGGTCGACGTGATCACCATGCCGGGCCGGCGAGCTGGCACTGCAGCGCCGCCGCAGACCGGCGCCGGCACGACCAGATGGAGCACCAATCAATGACAGCCCACGCAAAACGCGACGCCTACGAACTATCCAGCGACCAGCATCGCATCGATGTCGCCGTGGTCCACGCCTTTCTGGCACAAAGTTATTGGTCGCCGGGCATCCCCCACGCAATTGTCGCGCGCGCCATCGCCAATTCACTCTGCTTTGGCGTCTACTGCGACGGCCAGCAAGTCGGCTTCGCGCGCGTCATCACCGACAAGGCAACCTTCGCCTATCTCTCCGACGTCTTCATCCTCGAGCCGCATCGCGGCAAGGGGCTGTCGAAGTGGTTGGTGGAGTTCATCCTGCAGCACGAAGCGCTGCAGGGTCTGCGGCGCTTCATGCTGGTGACCAAGGATGCGCACAGTTTGTACGAAGGGTTCGGGTTTGCGGCGCCGGCGAATCCGCCGCGCGTGATGGAGATCCTCAAGCCTGACGCGTATCGTTTGGCATCCTGATCGAGTGTCATACGATTTTTCGTTGGCGGCCAGTATCAACCGCTCCTGCCCGGCGCGTTGGCCACGGCAAAATCAACGAAAGCGCGCACGCGGCTGGAAAGATGGCGTGCGGTGGGGTACAGCAAGTGCACCGGAGGTCCGACCACGCGCCAATCGGGGAGCAGCGGAAGCAGTAAGTTGGCCCGCACCGATGCAGCCAGAAACGTGGGAATGAAAGCTACGCCCATCCCCAGCGCCGCGGCTTCAATGATGCCCTCGATGTCGTTCGACACAAGTCCACTTCCTGCAGGCAGATGCACCACGTCGCCGTCGCGCTCAAAACGAAATGCGAAAGGACGTCCGTTGGTGAGCGTGAAGCAAAGCCGCTCCGCCTCCCGGAGATCATCGGGATGCGCCACGCGCCCGAGCCGTTGGACAAAGGCGCTGCTCGCGTAAGCGCCAAAGAAAACCTGATCGAAGCGTCGCGCCACCATGGAGGATTCGCCAAGCTCGCCGAGGCGGAAGATCACGTCGAGACGGTCATCGATCAGATCCGAGATGCGGTCAGTGAACTGCAGTCGCAATGCCACCTTTGGATGGGCCACCTTGAACGCGGCGACGATGGGCATGACGACGAGGCGACCATACGCCACCGGCATGTCGATATGCAGCACGCCTTCAGGTTCGCCGTGGCTGCGATCAAGCGACTGCTCGGCGTCGGCCAGGGGGGTGTAAATAATTTTGTGTAATCGGTCATTTGGCAGGAGACTGCCAGCCACAAGGAAAACAATGACCAAACGCAAAGTTGTACAGCCCGAC
>NZ_JAXCHT010000030.1:0-37270 GCF_035984655.1 Actimicrobium sp. GrIS 1.19
GAAAGCGGCATTAAATCGCTTCGCCATCCAGTTTGAAGACCGGGTGCCGCAGGCTTAAACGAAAACCCGTTTACACAAAATACCTGACACCCCCATCGCGGTGCCGATGTAATCGGCGCTTTGCATTGCCGTGCGCGGTAACGAACAACTTGCCATTCTCACTTATCGCTCTTTAAGCTTGCTTACTGGCGCGAATATTGGCATGGTGTGGCGACCCTTACGGTCGTCGCCACCATGCCTAAAATCTTTAATTTCACGCGCTTTTCAATTCATGATCTGATCGTAACGGCGGGACCAACCGCCGCGATTATTATCTTTATATGCGCCGCTGCGTTTTGGCTGACGGATCCAACCCCGCCGTCAACTGTGAGAATCTCAACAGGCCAACAGAACAGCGCCTATGAGCAATTTGCAAAACGATATGCAGTCGACTTGGCCCGCCACCACATCAAGGCCGAGCTCGTTCCGTCGGAGGGGTCAGAACAGAATCTGCGTCGACTTGGAGACGCTGCCTCCAACATCGATATCGGCTTCGTTCAAAGCGGCTCGACGGCACAGCGTGACGCTGAAAGGAACGGCCTGATTTCCCTTGGAAGCTTGTTTACCGAGCCAATCTGGCTGTTTTACCGCGAAGACAAAGACATCACCCAGCTAACGCAGCTCAAGGGTTTGAAAATCAATGTTGGACCGGACGGCACCGGCGTGCCGCAGTTGTTCAAGAAGCTGTTGGCGGTCAACGGTGTGGAACCAGGCGACCTTCAACTCGGCGCACTGGAAAATACCCCATCAACTGTTGAGCTACTTGCGGGCAATATTGATGGCATGGTGTTTAGCTCTGCGCCGGATGAGTTGCTGATCCAGATGCTTTTGCAGACTCCTGGAATCAAATTGTTCGACTTCACGCAAGCGGAAGCCTACACGCGCCGTTTTCCCTTCCTTACACACGTAGTTTTGCCACAGGGGATTGTCGATTTGGGGCGCGACTTGCCGCCCAAGGATTATCAATTGATCGCGCCGACGGCAACTTTGGTCGCGCGGGCAGGCATGCATCCGGCGCTGGTCGATTTGTTTGTGCAGTCCGCATCAAAAATCCACGGTGACGCCGGCTGGTTCCATAAGCAGGGCGAATTCCCGAATGCGAATTTTACGGAAATCCCGGTTGCACCGGCAGCCACCAGATTTTACGAAAATGGCCCGTCTTTTTTGCAACATTATTTACCATTCTGGCTGTCCAATTTCATGGAACGGATGTGGGTTGTCATCGTGGCTCTCGGGGCGCTCTTCATCCCGCTATCCCGGATTGTGCCGCCGTTATATGTATGGAAAGTCCGCTCGCGCGTATATCGTTGGTATGGCCAGTTGCGCGCAGTTGAGCAGGCAATCGAAGAGGTGCCTCCGGCAAACAGGGAAGAGGTGTACGCGAGCCTGTTAGGCCGACTTGGCGAGATCGAGGAAAAGGTCAATCAAATCTCGATTCCGCTTTCATTCGCGGAAGAGCTATATGGATTGCGCAGCCACATCAACTTCGTACGTCAGCGCATTCTTGGTCTGCAGGCTGCGCGGCGCGGCGATCCCGGAGTTGCGGGTCAGGCGCCGGTCCAGGGCAATCCCGCGTAGCACCAACCGGCGAGATTCCTGCGATGGCCGTTAGCGTCCTTGTCGCCCTCGAAACCTTCGAGAATATCAAAGCAGTGCGCAAATCCTTCCCGCGTCGCCAGGGTTGCGGCGTGGCGCGAGCGCACCCCCGAGCGACACAGGAAAAGAATGATGGCGCTTCTATCGACCATGCTCTCCAGCTGTTGGAGAAAATCCGGATTCGGATTGCCGCCCGGGTATAAATTCCACTGCGCCGCGAAATGCTGTCCTTCGGGAATCAGGACCTTTCCGATCCAGTCGCGTTCGGCCGCGGTGCGAACATCCACCAGACATATTTCCGGTCCGCTGCGCAACAGTTCCCAGGCTTCGGTCGGGGTGACCGCGCCGGCGTAGTTCAGCTGGCCATCAACCGCGCGTTGTCGTGCCCGTGCGAGGATTTCGTCCGTTTTGTTCATGGGGGTCCCGCTTTTTAAAGGAGGTGTTGCGTCGGAAACGGTTGTGTTGCGACGGCGCATTAAAACGGTGCGACATCGCGGATACTATGTGCAATAACCCCAAAATGGGGCGCAGCATAAAATACCGCACCATCTTGGCCGCATCGCGCCCGGACAACGTGCCATTATCCTAACCGGTTGGCCGTGCATCGAAGGCGTTTCGTGGCAATTATTGATATTCTGTTCATGTCAGTCGGATTCGGTTTGTGGCATGGAACCTGCTATCATTTCCCGCTGAGTTATGGGCGCAATGGTGCTGCTGTAAATCGCATCCCAATCGGCACTTTCTGGCCACGACCATTTCGCAACTTTTTAAGAAATTCGCAGTACAACGCGCAGCACAATGACCAATTATAGGAGATTCGCATGGCAATGACGGCCGCAGAGGTATTGAAAATGGTGAAAGACAACGAAGTCAAATTCGTTGATTTCCGGTTCGCCGATACCAGAGGCAAGGAACAGCATGTCACGGTTCCGGTTTCGCACTTCGATATGGATAAATTCGAATCGGGCCATGCGTTCGACGGGTCGTCCATTGCTGGCTGGAAGGGTATTGAAGCCTCCGACATGATCTTGATGCCTGATCCGAATACCGCCAACATCGATCCATTCATGGAAGAGACAACCCTCTTCATGCAGTGCGACGTGATCGAGCCATCGGATGGCAAAGGCTACGATCGCGATCCGCGGTCGATCGCCAAGCGCGCCGAAGCTTATCTGAAATCGTCCGGCATGGGCGACACCGCCTATTTCGGTCCGGAACCCGAGTTTTTCATCTTTGACAGCGTGCGCTGGAATGTCGGCATGGACGGTTGCTTCGTCAAGATCGATTCCGAAGAAGCCTCGTGGAGCACCGGCCAGAAATTCGAAGCCGGCAATACTGGTCATCGTCCGGCGGTCAAGGGCGGCTATTTTCCGGTTCCGCCAGTCGACAGCATGCAGGACATGCGGTCCGAAATGTGCCTGATTCTGGAAGGCATGGGCATTCCGGTTGAGGTGCATCACCACGAAGTCGCTGGTGCTGGCCAAAACGAAATCGGCACCCGTTTCTCAACGCTGGTGGAGCGCGCCGACTGGACCCAGAATTTGAAATACGTGGTCTGGAACGTCGCACACACCTACGGCAAGACTGCCACCTTCATGCCAAAGCCTATCGTTGGCGACAACGGTTCCGGGATGCACGTACATCAATCGGTATGGAAAGATGGCAAGAATCTGTTTGCCGGTGACGGCTATGCCGGCTTGTCCGAATTCGCACTGTTCTACATTGGCGGCATCATCAAGCATGCGCGCGCATTGAACGCGATCACCAACCCGGGCACGAACTCGTACAAACGCCTGGTGCCGGGTTTCGAAGCGCCGGTCAAGCTGGCCTATTCGGCCCGCAACCGCTCCGCCTCGATCCGCATTCCGCATGTGCCGAATCCAAAAGGTCGTCGCATCGAAACGCGTTTCCCGGATCCGCTTGCCAATCCGTACCTGTGTTTCGCGGCACTGCTGATGGCTGGTCTGGACGGCGTGCAGAACAAGATTCATCCTGGCGAAGCGGCTTCCAAGGATCTGTACCATTTGCCTCCGGAAGAAGATGCACTGATCCCGACGGTGTGTTCGTCGCTGGAGCAGGCGCTGGAAAACCTCGACAAGGATCGCGAATTCCTGACCCGGGGCGGTGTCTTCAGCGACAGCATGATCGACGCCTACATTGATCTGAAGATGCAGGAAGTCACGCGCTTCCGCATGACGACCCATCCGGTTGAATTTGACATGTACTTCTCGCAGTAAGATGTCCTGCTGGTAATCTGATTGACCGAAGGGCGGAAATTTTCCGCCCTTTTTTGTTGTGGATCGAACGCCTGTCAACCTGATCGCCGGGATCAGTGTTTGTGTTGAATGACGTCTTATCCTAAACTGACACTCCGTCAGCTGCATTCCCTAAAAGAAATTTATGAAACTGCCACTTATTGGAATCGCGCTTTTTTCCGTGTTCATGCAGAGTGCGCAAGCGCAAACGGACGTCTTTCTTTGCGTGGATGAGCACGGCAACAAGGAATACAAGAATACCGGCGCCACCAAGGGTTGCAAGAAGGTGGAGCTGCCCGGTGTGACCATCATTGCTTCACCAAAACGCGGCGCGCTTGCAACCCAGACTGCCGCGGCCAAGCCGGGAAGCTCGCCCGGCGATTTCCCGAAAATCGATAGTGGCACGCAAAAAACCCGTGATAACGATCGTCGTCAAATCCTGCTGGATGAATTGAAGACCGAAGAAGGCAAGCTGGCGAATCTGAAAAAAGATTTCAATGGCGGTGAACCGGAACGTCAGGGCGATGAGCGCAACTATGCCAAATACCAGGAGCGCGTCGCCGGCATGAAAGACGAGATCGGACGCACCGAAAAAAATATCGAAGCACTCAAACGTGAGCTCGGCAATTTAAAGTAATGCCGACGTTTTAATCAACGAGGCCGCACCATGCGGCCTTTTATTTTGGGCTGCCGTGAACATTCCCGTTACCTCACTCGCCGGTCTGGATCTGCTGGCATCGGCAGTAGTGATCCTCGATGCCGACGGTCGCATTACGTATGCCAATGCCGCAGCAGAGCACATGCTGGAGAGTTCATTTCGAACCCTCAACGGACATCGATTGATTGAATTGTTTGTCAATGGCGGCAAACTGGAGGCCGTGTTCCAGCAAGCGCTGGCGCATCAATTCGCCGACAAGCGCCAGGACCTGACCCTCGAACGCATTGGTCGTGATGCCTTGCAGGTGCACGTCGTGGTGACCGCGCTCGACAATCCGGATGCGCCGGTGCTGATCGAAATGCGCGAGAACGTGCAGCAACTCAAGCTTGATCGCGAGGAGCGCTTGCTCGATCAGAGTCAGGCCAACAAGGAACTGATTCGCAACCTCGCGCATGAAATCAAGAATCCGCTCGGCGGCATTCGCGGCGCCGCACAGTTGCTCGAACTGGAGCTGCCGGAGCGTCATCTCAAGGAACTGCGCGAATACACCCAGGTAATCATCAAGGAGGCGGACCGCCTGCAAACGCTGGTCGATCGCCTGCTGGCGCCGCATCGTCGGCCGCATATCGTCGGGGACGTGAACATCCACGAAGTCTGCGAACGGGTTCGCAGTCTGATTCTGGCCGAATTTCCGAGCGGACTGACCATCAAGCGCGACTACGATTTATCGCTGCCGGATTTTCGGGGTGACAAGGAGCAGCTGATTCAGACGGTGCTCAATATTGCGCACAACGCGGCGCAAGCCCTGTCGGAGCGGATTCGGCGAGGCGATGCAGAGCTGACGATGCAGACGCGCGTGGCGCGCCAGGTGACGCTTGCGAAGATGCGTTATCGGCTGGCACTAGACTTGCATATCAAGGATAACGGCCCCGGTATCGCGCCCGAAATTCGTGATCGCATTTTCTTTCCGCTGGTATCGGGCAGGGATGGCGGTAGCGGTTTGGGCCTGACGCTTGCGCAGACTTTCGTGCAGCAGCATTCGGGTGTGATCGAATGCGAAAGTCAGCCCGGGAGCACGGACTTCAGGATTTTGATCCCGCTGCCTTGAACCGAATGGGCAGTGCCATGCGGGCGCCACAAGCACTGCTTACTGATGCAAACACTGAAACGACTATGAAACCAATCTGGATTGTCGACGACGACGAATCAATCCGCTGGGTGCTCGAAAAAGCCCTGGCCCGCGAGAATCTCGCCACCCGCAGTTTTTCCAATGCACGCGATGCCAACGATGCCCTGGCGCACGACACGCCGCAGGTGTTGGTGTCGGATATCCGGATGCCGGGCGGCTCCGGACTGGACTTGCTGCAAACCGTCAAGACCAATCACCCCGGCCTGCCGGTCATCATCATTACGGCCTTTTCCGACCTTGACTCGGCAGTCGCCGCGTTCCAGGGCGGGGCGTTCGAATACCTGGCCAAGCCGTTCGATGTCGACCGTGCGGTGGAATTGATTCGACGCGCGCTCGATGAAAGCCTGCGCGAGGCGAGTGTCGAACAGGCATCGGCAGAGACGCCGGAAATCCTCGGACAGGCGCCCGCGATGCAGGATGTGTTTCGCGCTATTGGCCGCTTGTCGCAATCGAATGTGACGGTACTCATTACGGGCGAGTCCGGCACCGGCAAGGAGCTGGTGGCACGGGCACTGCACAAGCACAGCCCCCGTGCGGCGCAGCCATTCATTGCGTTGAATACGGCGGCCATTCCGAAGGACCTGCTGGAATCCGAGTTGTTTGGTCATGAGCGCGGCGCCTTTACCGGCGCGCAGGCGACCCGGCGCGGACGCTTCGAGCAGGCCGAAGGCGGCACGCTGTTCCTCGATGAAATCGGCGACATGCCGTTTGACCTGCAAACGCGCCTGTTGCGGGTTTTGTCGGACGGGCACTTCTATCGCGTCGGCGGCCACCAGCCCCTCAAAGCCAATGTGCGCGTGATTGCTGCGACCCACCAGAATCTGGAACAGCGGGTGCGCGAAGGCTTGTTCCGCGAGGATTTGTATCATCGCCTGAATGTGATCCGCCTGCGGCTGCCAAGCCTGCGCGAGCGACGCGAAGACATTCCGATTCTGACGCGCTATTTTCTGACCCAGAGCGCCAAACAACTTGGCGTCGAGGCCAAGCGCATGACCGATAGTGCCATGCAGTTTCTGGCCGGGCTCGACTTGCCCGGAAACGTGCGCCAGCTTGAAAATCTGTGCAACTGGATCACCGTGATGGCGCCGGGCCAGAATGTCGAAACCAAGGATTTGCCGCGTGAGCTGATTGAGGGTGGCAGTATCGCGGTCGGCTTGCCGGCAGCGAGCGAGCTTGCTGCCGTCTCCCCGGTTGCGGTTGGGCCCTTACTGCAGCAACCGGCCGCACCGGCGGTGGCGCAGGAGCGTGAAGGATGGGTGACATTGCTCGAAGCAGAAGCCGCCCGGATGCTGGCGGCAGGACGTCCCGAAGTGATGGATGTCCTGGGTCGGATGTTTGAGTCGGCCCTCATCAAGACAGCGCTCAAGCATACGCATGGCCGCAAGAATGACGCCGCAATTCGCCTCGGCATTGGGCGCAACACGATTACCCGAAAAATTCAGGAGCTGGGAATCGACGGGGCCAAGGACGATTGATCGACCGGTTGTCGGCCGGCTCCGGACGATTCACCGCGCCGGTGCGCCGCGTGCACCAAAGCAGTCGACCGGCCTGCCTCGGGCCGGTGCGAGGGTAGCGGGTCAGGCCGAGACAGTAACCTGACCCGGACCGCTTACCATCTCGCCGATGACGGCGGCATGGGCGAAGCCACCCTGGCGAAAGATATCCAGAACAGCGTCGACGCTTTCCGCGTCGCACGCCACCAGCAGTCCGCCCGAGGTTTGCGGATCGGTCAGCAGCATCTGCTGCGCGACGGTGAGGGCGGGATCGAGCACGACATCCGCGCTGTACCCTTCCCAATTCCGGCCCGATGCGCCAGTGACATAGCCGTTCTCCGCGAGTGCCTGCACATTGGGCAGCAATGGCACCAGCGGCATCCGAATCTGCGCAGTCAAGCCGGCGCCGCGCGCCAGTTCCAACGTATGCCCGAGCAGTCCGAAGCCGGTCACGTCGGTCAGGGCGTGGACACCAGCGAGCTCGGACAGCGCCTTGCCCGGTTTGTTAAGTTGGGTGGTGTTGGCAATCATCGCTGCGTACCCGGCGCTGTCCAGCGCATCTTTTTTCAGTGCCGCCGACAGGATGCCGACCCCGATCGGTTTGCCGAGAATCAGTTTGTCGCCGGCCTTGGCATCTGCGTTGCGCTTGACCTTGGACGGATGGACCAGGCCCAGTACAACCAGACCGTAGATCGGTTCCACCGAATCAATCGTATGGCCGCCGGCAATCGGAATGCCGGCTTCGGCGCAAATCGATTCGCCACCCTGGATGATCAGCCCAATGACGTCGAGCGGCAGCTTGTTGATCGGCATGCCGACCAGTGCCAGCGCCAGGATCGGCGTGCCGCCCATGGCATACACATCCGAGATCGCGTTGGTGGCGGCGATGCGTCCGAAATCAAACGGGTCGTCCACAATCGGCATGAAAAAATCGGTGGTGGCGATCAATGCCTGTTCATCGTTGAGTTTGTAGACGGCCGCATCGTCGGCCGTTTCGATACCGACCATCAGCTCTTTCGGAACCGGAAAGCCGGTGGAGTTCTTCAGGATTTGCGCCAGCACGCCAGGGGCAATCTTGCAGCCGCAACCGCCGCCATGCGAAAACGCGGTCAGTTTGATCGGAGTGTCGTGAGGAGAGGGCATGGGAATCCTTGCAATGGGTGAATCGGTGGTTAGCCGCGCGGGCGGCCGGCAATTTGCAGCAGATTATCTACCAAACCAATCACAGCCGCTCTTTCACGCGCCGGGTCAAACAGCGTGCGGCGTGCCTCGCCCTGCCTGCGCAGCAGCGCATGAAACTCCGGGTCGGTGGCACAGCGTTGAATCAGCGCAGCCAATGCCGCTGCATCTCCCGCCGGAAAATAGCCGGCATAGTCGTCGCCGAGCAGGCCGCGGTTGCCCGAGATATCGCTGGCGATTACTGCCACGCCGCTGGTGACGGCTTCGATGATGACATTCGCGCCGCCCTCCATCAGTGAGCTGATCACCATCAGGTCGCTGCGTTTCAGGCGCTGCCGGGTTGCCGCATGCGCTTGATTGCCCAGCCAGCGATAGTGCGGAACCGCCGCTGTCGTTGCTGCGACTTCGCTGGCGAAGTGTGGGTCAAGAATGGCGCCGACATGCGAGAACCGAAGCGGTGTGTCGCGCAACAATTGGCATGCGCGCAGAAACGTGGAGGGATCCTTTTCGGCACGCAAATGGCCGACCATGATGATGTTGAAGCGGTGCGCGCTGCCGGGGCGATGTGACGCCGGCCGCAACGTCGGCGCAGATTGGTAAATGACCTCGGCCTTGCTGCGTACTTCAGCGGGTAACTCCGCCACGCCGGTCGCTTGCAGGACCACCAGACGCGTCGCGATGCGAAGTGCATTGCGAGCCGTGGCATCAGTGTGGATGTCGCGGTACAGGTCGGTGCCGGTCAGCACGAGAATCGACGGTGCGGACGGCGTACTGATGCTGTACCCGGCCAATGCCTGCGCGGAGCGACGTGCGTGCAAGGCAATGATCAGATCGGGGTGGTCGTTGCCTGCAACGGCAGCGCTCGCGGTCACGCACGTGAGCCGATAGCCTTCGCGCAAAAACCGCGCCCAGCGCGCCGCAGTTTGCCAATTGCCATTGTTGGCGCCAACTGCTGCAGGGCTGATGATGCAAACATGTGGTTTGGCCAAAGTTTTCTTTCGAGGGCAGGGCGCTGGCCGGACGGCGTTAGCGTGAGGCAGTGACCAACATGGTCATCCGGCGCACGTTTTGCGCAACCGGATGCGGGTGATGTCGATCTATCGACTAAACTTGGGGCTCATCTTACCAAGGAAGCAGCTCACCGATGGCCGATCCGAATGCTTCATTTCGTCACTTCTCCAACGCGGAGCTGGCCGACGCACTCGGCAGTGCGCGCCGGAGGACGCTTGACCTGTTTGCGTGTTTTCAGGCGGTGGAGATGGACGATCCGGCGCAGGTGCCACCGCTGGCCACCGTCAATCCGCCGCTCTGGGAGCTGGGCCATCTGGCCTGGTTTGCCGAGTGGTACCTGCTGCGCGATGCCACCACCAGCGCACCCGACTCAGCCCGGCGCGGCTCTTTGCTGACCATGGGAGACGATTGGTTCGATTCGAACACGGTGCCGCATCGGACGCGCTGGAACCTCGGTTTGCCGGGCGCCGGGGCACTCAAGATGTGGTGCCACGAAGTGCTTGATCGCTGCCTCGACAAATTGTCCCGCACCGAGAATTCCGATGCCGCGCTGTATCCGTTCAGGCTGGTGCTCGCACACGAAGACATGCATGGCGAAGCGCTGCTCATCACGTTGCAGACCCTGGGCGTGCCGCTGTCGCCAGCGATTGCGTTGCCGGCGATACCGAACTGGGCGGAGGGAGAAATACGCTTGCCAGGCGGATCATGGCAGATGGGTAGTGCAAGCAATGGCGGCTTTACTTTTGACAACGAACGGCTGGCACACCAGGTTGCACTGCCGTCGTTCCGGATTGACTCGACGCTGGTGTCGCACACCCAATTCCGTGAATTCATTGATGACGGCGGCTATCAGGACCCGCGTTACTGGACGGATGGCGGACGCGCGTGGCTGATGCAACAGAATCGCTCTGCGCCGCGCCACTGGAGCCGCGATGAGCGCGGCTGGCTCTGTTCGCGATTTGGCACACTGACGATGCTGCCGCCACATCAGCCGGTGCGGCATGTCAGCCTGTACGAAGCGCAGGCCTATTGCAGCTGGGCCGGGCGTCGGCTGCCGACCGAGGCGGAATGGGAGTATGCGGCGGGCTCGGGACATCCGGCGTTCCGATGGGGCGATCTGTGGGAATGGACCTGCTCGCCGTTCATGCCCTATCCGGGTTTCGAGGCCGATGGCTATCGTGAATACTCCGCGCCATGGTTTGACACCCATCAGGTGCTGCGTGGAGCCTCGTTCGCCACTCCAGCGCGTTTGCGATCGGTGAAGTTTCGCAATTTCTATGCGCCGCAGCGGGACGATATGTTCGTCGGATTCCGCACCTGCGCATTGTGATCCGGGCATAAAAAAACCCTGCAACGCGCATAGCGCTGCAGGGTTTTTTTGATTCTGAAGAGTGCTCAGAACATCGTGTTCAATTAACGATCGCCATACGAGCGACGTGCTGCGCCGCCTTCGCCACTGCCCGGACCCTTGCTGTAGCTATTGCCGTCCTTGCGCGGGGCGCCTGGCTTGCTGAAGGTGCGCTGGCCCGGCTTGGCGGCCGAACGGTTGTCACCCGGTTTCCAGCCGCCTGGCTTTTGGCCAGCGCGTGGTGCGGATGCGGTTTTCTTCGGCTCGAAGCCTTCGACGACATTGACCGGGATCAATTGCTTGGTGAAGCGCTCGATGCGTTTGACGTTAACGCCTTCAGCATGATTGACCAGCGAGATCGCCACGCCGTTACGGCCAGCACGACCGGTACGACCGATGCGATGGACGTAGTCTTCCGGGAATTTCGGCAGGTCGTAGTTGAATACATGGGTGATGGCTGGCACGTCGATACCGCGTGCGGCGACATCGGTTGCAACCAGAACGCGGACTTGCCCGCGACGCATGCCGTCCAGTGTGCGGTTACGCGCGCCCTGATGCATGTCACCATGCAACGCAGCAGCAGCGAAACCGGCGATGTTCAGACGATCGGCGATGGTGTCGGCGTCACGCTTGGTGGCGGTAAACACAACTGCTTGATCCATCGTTTCGTCGCGCAGCAGATGATCAAGCAGGCGATTCTTGTGCGACAGATCGTCGACAAAATGGACGCGCTGGCTGATGTTTTCATGCTTGGTGGCCGAGCCGGCGATCTGGATGATCATCGGGTCTTTGGTGATGCGCTTGGCCATGTTGCCAACCACGCCATCCAGCGTTGCCGAGAACAGCATGGTCTGACGACCTTCAGGAGTCGCAGCAACGATCTTTTCGATGTCGTCGATGAAACCCATGTCGAGCATGCGGTCAGCTTCGTCGAGGACCAGAATTTCGAGTTGCGAGAAATCGATCTTGCCCGATTCCATGTGGTCGATCAGACGACCTGGCGTGGCGACGAGAATCTCTGGATTCTTGGCCAGCAATTGCATTTGCTTTGGATATGGCATGCCGCCGAGGATCGAGACGGCACGAATACGACGCATCTGTGAACCGTATTTGTCGGTAGCGGTGGTGACTTGCAAGGCCAGTTCGCGGGTTGGGGTCAACACCAGCATTTTTGGCTGGGCAGCCTTGAAACGTGGGCGCTCGCCGCGGGCCAGGGCTGATTGCTTTTCCTGATTCGGGGTTTTGCCGGCATCAGCCATTTGCGCGTCGGCAGCAGTGGCGAATTTATGCAGGGCAGGCAGCATGAATGCTGCGGTTTTGCCGGAACCGGTCTGCGAGGAAACCAGCAGGTCACGGCCAGCAATGGCGGCAGGAATAGCTTGTTCTTGAACGCTGGTTGGCTTGGTGTAGCCGGCTTCGGTAAGTGCTTTAAGGACGGACGTGTGGAGGCCGATGGCTTCAAAAGTCATTATTTTCTTTCGTGAAATCAGCGCTGCGCAGCATCAAAACGAATGTCTGCGAGAGCGCAAAAAATTGCAACGCCAACCAACGAAACAGCTAAGAAAACTCAGAGAGATTTCGGCACATAAAGCTTTGCGCCGGGACGGTGTTCAAGAATCAACACCTGGAGGCGGGGGGCTTATCGTTAATGCTAAGGGTTTGCGATGCTGCTATGAAACTTGCTGTCTGCAAGGAACGAGACGAATAGTACAGCGCCTGCGGTGCAGCTGTCCATCTTTTATTGCATTGCGGCGAAACCCGCAGCGGGACGCATGAAACCGCCAACAAGCGGCTTCATGGCGTCGCTGGATGCGCGCTTATTCGCCAATGCCGCCGACGACATGCGAGAAGCCGCCATCGACATACATGATTTCACCGGTAATGCCTGCCGCCAGGTCCGACAACAGGAAGGCGGCACTATTACCGACGTCCTCTTGCGTTACATTGCGGCGCAGCGGGGAATGCGCCTTGACGAAATTGAGAATCTTGCTGAAGTCCTTGATGCCACTGGCGGCCAGGGTCTTGATCGGACCGGCGGAAATACCATTGACGCGCATCCCTTTCGGCCCGAGTGATTCGGCCAGATAACGCACGCTGGCTTCAAGCGACGCCTTGGCCAGGCCCATCGTATTGTAGTTGGGTAAGACGCGAATCGCACCGAGGTAAGTCAGTGTCAGCAATGACGAGTTCGGGCGCAACATCGGCAGCGCCGCTTTGGCCATGGCCGGAAAACTATAGGCTGAAATATCGTGCGCAATCTTGAAGCCTTCGCGGGACAGGCCTTCGAGGAAATCGCCGCCAATCGCATCGCGCGGCGCAAAGCCGATCGCATGCACCAGACCGTCGAGGTGATCCCATGACTTTGCCAGATCGGTGAACAGGGCCGTAATCTGCTCGTCACTGCCAACATCGCAATCGAAGATCAGCTCGCTACCGAATTCCTTGGCGAAGTCGGCGGTGCGCTCCTTGAAACGCTCGCCGACGTAGGTAAATGCCAGCTCGGCGCCTTCGCGTTTGCATGCGGCGGCGACGCCGTAGGCGATCGAGCGGTTCGACAGCAGGCCAGTGATGAGGATTTTCTTGCCTTGCAAAAATGCCATGGAGGACTCCGTAGGGGATCGCACCTTCACGCAACGCCCGTGTGTTATGGGACACGGATGCGCTGGCTTGGTCGATTCGGGTTATGTGGGGGAAGCACTAGCTGCGTTGGTCGAACCGAGCCAGATTGTAGGGGTTGGTGCTCCCCGGGGCAAGTGCCTGGCTACCGGGCGGACGCCATGATCGGGCCGTTGCGCGACTTGCTGGCCTTGCTGGCGGTCTTGGTGTTCTTGGTGTGTGAGGTATTTCGGGACGCCGTGACGTGCACCGGTTTGTGCGCCGCGACGCGATACGGGACTTGCACTTTCAGGGTCTGGCCGCGGGCCAGAGTGTCGTGATGCAATCCGTTCCATTCCTTGACCTGTGCAACGGTGACCTTGTAGCGCTGCGCAATCGAGGCCAGATTGTCGCGCTTGCCGACCCGCACCAGGACGCGGCGGGTGTCCGGTACGTCCGGTTCGATCGCCATTTGGGCATGTTCGGCGAGATCGGTGGCTATATCGGATTCCGGCGCCTTTGCGGTCTTCGGCACCAGAATGGTGGACCCTGCCTTCAGACGCATGTTGGGCGGGATGTGATTGACCTCGCGCAGTATTTCCGGCTGCGTGTTGAACAGTGCGGCAACCGCTTCGATGCGTTCGCGCTTGTTCACCGTGTGTGCCGTCCAGGACGACAGAGGACGATTCCACTGCGCCAGATTGGTCTTGAACTTCTCGGCATTGAGTTGCGGGAGCAGAATCTTGGTGCTCGCGCTGCCGGTGATCACCGGACGATTGAACTGCGGATTGAGCGCCTTGAATTCGTCCAGCGGCAATTCCGCCAATTGCGCTGCAACCTTCAGATCGATGTCGCGGGTCTTGCCGATGGTGACGAAGTACGGTTGGTTCTCGGCTTTGGGCAGCGTGATGCCGAATGCCGCCGGCGTCGCAATGATGTTCTTGACGGCTTGCAGTTTCGGCACGTAGTTGCGGGTTTCGGCGGGCATGTGTGCCGACAGGCTGTTGAAATCAATCGGCAGTCCGGCTGCCTGGTTCTTCTTGATCGCGCGGGTCACGGATCCTTCACCCCAGTTGTAGGCCGCCAGCGCCAACTGCCAGTCACCGAACATTCCGTGCAACTTTTGCAGGTACGTCAAGGCAGCATCGGTTGAGGCCAGCACATCACGGCGCTCATCCTTGAACATGTTTTGCTTCAGGTTGAAATCGAGCCCGGTAGACGGAATGAATTGCCACATGCCGGAGGCTTTGGCGGTGGAATACGCTTCGGGATTAAATGCCGACTCGATGAATGGCAGCAGCGCCAGCTCGGTCGGCATGTTGCGCTTTTCCAGTTCCTGCAGCACATGAAACAGATAGCGTGAGGCGCGCACGGTGGTGCGCTGAATGTATTCGGGACGGGCGACATACCAATTGGTTTGCGTGCCAACCAGCGGATTGTCCAGGTCGGGGATGCCGAAACCATTGCGGATGCGGCCCCACACGTCGAGTTCCTCGATGGCCAGCACCTGGGTCACGGGATCGTTGGCGTCATACGTCAGGTCGCTGATGGAAGGCGAAATGGTGAGGTCGTTCGCCTGCGCAATGTGCGCAACGCCAGCGTACAAAATGGTGGCGAGGGCAATTGCATGGAGTTTCATCAGCTGCATGAAGTGTTCTTTCGTTTTCTTGACGCCATGCAGCCGGGTCATCAATCAGTGGACAAGTGTACGTAAGAGAGTTTCTTTACGTCAAGTGATATTGCGGCGCCGCTGAGTGCCTTTTCGGCAATGTCAGCTGGCAATTCGAATCGTACGTCCCGGATACGACCCGGGTTGACAGAAAAGATTCAGATTCTGGAAAAACTAAATGCGATCGCGGCGCATGGCTTCTAGCGAAAGGTATTTTTCCAAAGGCGCAGCGCGGCGAACGCCGCGACACCCTCGTCCTGTTCCAGTCGACCGGCGCGTTGCAGGTGATGCACGATTTCCGGCTCATGTGAACGCAGAAACGGGTTGGTTGCCAATTCGAGTGCGATGGTGGATGGTAACGTCGGTTGACCCGCGTCGCGCTTTTTTTGTTCACGACTCATGCGTTCGATCAAGGCCGGGTTGCCGGGCTCGACTTGCGCGGCAAAGCGCAGGTTCGCCATGGTGTATTCATGGGTGCAGTAAACGACGGTGCGGCCTGGCAATGTAGCCAGCTTTTGCAGGGACGCGGCCATTTGCTGCGGCGTGCCCTCGAACAAGCGGCCGCAGCCGCCGGCGAACAGGGTGTCACCGCAAAACAACCAGTCTTTCTCGGCTACGACATAGGCGATATGATCAAGCGTGTGGCCCGGCACCTGCAGCACCGCCAGCGATAGCTGCAATTTCGGCAATGTGACGATATCGCCTTCCGCCAGCGGATGTGTGATCGTTGCAATGGCTGGATTGTGCGGGCCGTAGACTGGCACATCGACATGCTGCAATAACGTGGGTACGCCAGCAACATGGTCAGCGTGATGATGAGTCAGTAGAATAGCGACAAGCGACAGTCGATGCGTCTCCAATGCGGCGAGCACGGGCGCGGCGTCGCCGGGATCGACGACGGCAGCGTGGGTGCCATCGTGGATCAGCCAGAGATAATTGTCTTCAAAGGCGGGAATCGCCAGAACGTGCAACGAAGTCATGGATAGCACACCGACAGAAAAATGCATTATAGCCCTCGGCCCCTGGCTCGACAGTGCGGCGGGCGCGTATCTGCGGGCCTGGGAAGAGCAGCAGTTCGACGCGCTGACAGCGGATATCTTCGGGTTCAATGCGATGCAGATCGGTTTGCCGCAGATCAACGCACTCAGGGCCAACCGGATGGCCAACAAGTGGCTGGCCGATACCAGCCTCCCCGACGGCGCCAGCCGCATTCCGCCAGTATCAGTCGTGCATGATCTGGGGGAGCTGCCGTATGCGTCGCAGAGCATGGATCTGGTGGTGCTGCCCCATGTGCTCGAATTTTCACGTGAGCCGCACCAGGTGCTGCGTGATGTCGAGCGGGTGTTGCGGCCGGAGGGCCAGTTGATTATTTGCGGCTTCAACCCGGCCAGCCTGTGGGGTGCGCGGCAAATGCTGGGACGCGTCTCCGGATCGGATTTCTTGCCGCGCGACGGTGAATTCATCAGCATGCCCCGGCTCAAGGACTGGTTGAAGCTGTTGAACATGGAAGTCAGTCATGGCCAGTTCGGATGTTACGTTCCGCCGTGCCGGACCGACAAGTGGCTGCAGCGATTCTCCTTCATGGAAAAGGCCGGCGCGCGCTGGTGGCCGTATCTGGGTGCGGTCTACACCGTGCAAGCCATCAAGCGCGTCAAGGGCATGCGGCTGATCGGGCCGGTATGGCGCGGTCAGACCGCCAACGCACCAAAAGCCGTACCGGCTACCAATAAAATTCGTCGAATAAAGTGATTATGGAAAAAGTGGAGATTTACACCGACGGTGCGTGCAAGGGTAATCCGGGGCGCGGCGGTTGGGGGGCCTGGCTGGTTGCCGGCGAGGCCGAAAAGGAATTGTTCGGCGGCGAACGCGACACCACCAACAACCGCATGGAATTAAAAGCCGTGATTGAAGCCCTGACAGCGTTGCGGCGCCCCTGCGAGGTGGTTGTCCATACCGACAGCCAGTACGTCCAGAAAGGCATCAGCGAGTGGATTCACGGCTGGAAGAAGCGTGGCTGGAAAACCGCCGCGCGCGAACCCGTCAAGAACGTTGACCTGTGGCAGGCCCTTGATGCGGCACAACAAATGCACCAGATTCAATGGCGCTGGGTACGCGGGCACTCCGGTCACGTTGGCAATGAACGCGCCGATGCGCTGGCCAATCGCGGTGTCGACTCCATCAAATAATTCGTTTCTTCAGTTCAGACCAGGTAAAAACCGTCATGCGTCAAATTGTTCTCGACACCGAAACGACCGGCCTAAATCCGCGTTCGGGCGACCGCATCATCGAAGTGGGATGCGTTGAGTTGGTGAACCGTCAACTCAGCGGCAACAACTTCCATCGCTACATCAACCCGGAGCGTGATTCCGAAGAGGGCGCGCTCGCGGTACATGGCCTGACCACCGAGTTCCTCAGCGACAAGCCAAAATTCGCCGAGATCGCCGCCGAGCTGCGCGATTATCTGAACGGCGCCGAAGTCATCATCCACAATGCGCCGTTCGATATCGGATTTCTGGATGCCGAATTCAAGCGGCTCGATATTCCGCCACTCACCCAGCAGATCAGTGGCGTGATCGACACCCTGGTGCAAGCCAAGGAAATGCATCCGGGCAAACGCAATTCGCTCGACTCGCTATGCGACCGCTACGGGATATCCAATGCGCATCGCGCGCTGCATGGCGCGTTGCTGGATGCCGAGCTGTTGGCCGAAGTCTATCTGGCCATGACGCGCGGGCAGAACAGTCTGTCGATGGACCTTGGCGACGACGCCGATGGTGACGGTGCCGGCGTGGCACTGGAACTGGTGCCATTGGCCGATATCTTGCTGCTGGCCGCCGATCCGGCCGAGCTGGCGCAGCATGAAATTGCCTTGAACAGCCTCGACAAGGAAATGCGCGGCACCTCGCTGTGGCGGCTCGCCGCAAATTGATTCATCAACACGCTGGCAATCGCGCTGTGTTTCGTGCGATAATCCGGCCCGCATTGGGCGGTTAGCTCAGGGGTAGAGCACTGCCTTCACACGGCAGGGGTCGCAAGTTCGAAACTTGCACCGCCCACCACGTCATATTCTGTCAGGGCCATTCGCGCCCGCATCCAAGCACAATCTCCTTTCGTATTTTATTTCTGTTGGAGTGGCCCTCCGGGCAGCGCCGACGGGATTTGTCTGCGCGTCTCTAAAAAACCGCGTATATTCTTGTCTGGGCAATCAATTTCTAGCAGGAAACTTGAAAAATACGCAATCTCCTCTTCCGTACTGTGTCGACGACAGCGTCGGCTATCTGGTCGGGCGCGTGCGGGCACAATTCGCACGCGCGCTCGATGAGGCGCTGGAACCACTTGGGATTACCCATTCACAGGGCGGCATCCTGCTGATGTTGCTGTCGGACCGGTTTGACACGGCATCGAAACTGGCGCGCGAGTTATACATCGATGCCGCTGCCATGACGCGCATGCTGGAGCGGTTGACCAGACTCGGCCTGATCGTGCGCATCCCCAGTGCAGCGGATCGACGCGCCGTCTTGCTGGCGCTTACGCCTGCCGGGCGCTCGCTGGCAGAACAATTGACGCCCATTTTCACGGCTGTACGGGCGCGCAATCTGGTTGGCCTGAGTGAAGAAGAAACGGGATTTCTCAAGTCCTTGTTGCGGCGGATCTTGCTGAACGACGCCGCTGCCAACCCTCAAAAATCGTCAGACTAACCTGAAAATAAGTATGCCTGATCAATCAAATCTCTCCTCGATGAAAACCCTGCGGTCAGCGATTCCCGGTGCCGTGCTGTTGGCATTGGCAATTTCCGGCTGCGTCAGCCATGGTGACATTCGCAGTACGACAACGACGACGTCGGCGACCGATCTTGCCAGCACCGTGACGTTGCCGGGGCAGGGCGGCCGCTGGCCGCGGGTGGATTGGCCGGGCCAGATTGGCGGTCCTGCGCTGCAGGCCCTGGTTGACGAAGCGTTGGCAGACAATCCGAATCTGAAGGCGAGCAGCGCGCGCATCGCTGCGGCGCAAGCGCTGGCCGAAGCTACCCGAGCCGCAGCCGGGCCGACTGTCGGCGGAAGTTTTACCAGCACCTATCAGCGTTACACCGAACACGGCATCATCCCGCCGCCGCTGGCTGGTGCGGTGCGCTCTGACAATCAATTGGCCGTGAGCTTCGCCTACGATCTTGATTTCTGGGGCAAGCATGCGGCCGACTTGCGTGCCGTGCTGGCGCAGGGCAAGGCGATTGACGCTGAGCAGTACAGCGCGCGCCTGATGCTGGCGGCGGCAGTCGCGCACGGCTGGCTGGGTTTGCATCGCCAGCTGCAGCAACTCGACCTGATCGAGCAGCAACAAGCAGTGCGCATCAAGCAGGATGATCTGACGCGCCGCCGCATCGCTGCCGGACTGGATACCCAGAGCGAAAACCAGCTCGGCAAGATCCAGCTTGCCAATTTACGCGCCGAACACGCGCAGTGGCAGGAAGCCGCCGCGCTCACGCGCAATCAGCTGGCGGCCCTGCTTGGCAAGGGCCCGGATCGGGGCTTGGCGATCGCACGACCGAGTACCGCTGCGCTGGAGGATTTCCCGTTGCCGGAGGCGCTGCCGCTTGAGTTGCTGGCACGGCGGCCGGATGTCCTCGCCGCACGCTGGCAGGTCGAGGCGATGCAGGGCGACATCGACAGCGCCCGTACCAATTTCTACCCGAACGTCAACTTGACGGCATTCGTTGGCTCGTCGAGTCTCGGGCTGGGCAATCTGCTCAACAGTGGCAGCCGGATTGCCGGAATCGGTCCCGCGATTCACCTGCCGATCTTTGAAGGCGGCGCGCTGCGCGCCCAGTTGAAGGGCAAGGTTGCCGGCTACGATGGCGCGGTCGCCACCTACAATGCCGCGCTCACTGAGGCGCTGCATGATGTGTCCGATCAGGTGCAGTCGATGCGCAGCGCGGCGGTCCAGAGCAAGCAGCAACATGCCGCCGCCGAAGCGGCCAACAGCGCCTGGCAACTGGCCGCGCAACGCCAGCGGGTCGGCACCACCAACTTGCTGCCGGTGCTGGCCGCCGAAGCCAACCTGCTGCAGCAACGCCGCAGCGAGCTGGATGCGCAACTGCGCATGACCGACCTGCGCGTCGGCCTGATCAAATCGCTGGGCGGCGGTTTTGATGCCAATGCCGCCGGCCTGACCGCGCCGCCCGCCGCGGCTGCCGAATCCCTTCCAACATCCCGCAACACAACCGTCAAAGCGACATCATGAATTCTCCTGTCACTGCACCTGAAGTCCCTACTCCTGTCACTGCACCTGAAGTCCCTACTCCTGTGGCTGCGCCGAATCGCAAGCGGCGCACCCTGATGCTGCTCGTCACAGCAGTCCTGATCCTGCTGCTGATTGCGTACGGCATCTGGTGGGCCTTGTTTGCGCGTCACTTCGAAAGCACCGATGACGCTTATGTGGCAGGCAACGTGGTGCAGATCACCTCCCAGGTGGCCGGCACCGTGATTGCGATCAACGCGGATGACACCGAGCTGGTGCAGGCCGGCAAACCGCTGGTTCAGCTCGACGCTACCGATGCGCGCGTCGCGCTCGACCAGGCCAGTGCGCAACTGGCGCAGACCGTGCGCGAAGTGCGCACCCTGTTTGTCAACAACGGGACGCTCAATGCCAACGTCACTGCGCGCAATACCGACCTCGACCGGGCCCGTGCGGATCTCGCGCGCCGCACCGAATTGATCGGTTCCGGCGCGGTCTCCAAGGAAGAGCTGGAGCATGCACGCAATGCGCTGCAAAGCGCCGAGTCGGCCTTGTCGGCCACGCGCGAACAACTTGCCTCGAATCGCGTGCTGACCGAGCATACCTCTGTCGCGCAGCATCCCAACGTACTGCGCGCGGCCGCGCAAGTGCAGGTGGCGCATCTGGCCATGGTGCGCGCTTCGCTGCCGGCGCCGATCACCGGCTATGTGGCCAAGCGTTCGGTGCAGGTCGGCCAGCGCATCGCCGCCGGGGCGCCGCTGATGTCGTTGGTGCCGTTGTCGAACCTGTGGGTTGATGCGAATTTCAAGGAAGTGCAAATTGCCCATATGCGTATTGATCAGCCGGTGACGTTGCGCTCGGACCTGTACGGTTCGGACGTCAGCTACCACGGCAAGGTGGTCGGGTTGGCCGCTGGTACCGGCGCCGCATTCGCGTTGCTGCCAACGCAGAATGCCAGCGGCAACTGGATCAAGGTGGTGCAGCGGATTCCGGTGCGCATTCTGCTTGACCCGTCCGAGCTGGCAGCCCACCCGCTGCGGGTCGGCGTGTCGATGCAGGTCAAGGTCGATATCGCTGCCGACGGCGGCACCTCGCTCACGTCCAATCGGGCCGCCCGTACTGCACCGGCGTATGCGACCGCTGCCTTCGAGGCCGCCGACAAGGACGCTGCTGCGCTGATAGCCCGCATCATTGATGAAAACAGTGGCGCCGCCGTCAAGCCGACACACTGACCGATGAGCACCGCACCCCGTCCGGCCCTCCAGCCGCTGCATGGCAGCCAGCTCGTCATCGGCACGATGGCGCTGTCGCTGGCCGTGTTCATGAATGTGCTCGATTCGTCGATCGCCAATGTCTCGATCCCGGCCATTTCGGGCGACCTTGGCGTGTCGCCGCAGCAGGGCACCTGGGTCATCACCTCGTTCGCGGTGGCCAATGCGATTTCGGTACCGCTAACCGGCTGGCTGACCCAGCGCATCGGGCAAGTGCGGCTGTTCGTGACCTCAATAATCTTGTTCGTCATTGCCTCATGCCTGTGCGGACTGGCGCCCAGCATTGAACTCCTGATTGCTGCGCGCGTGCTGCAGGGCGCCGTGGCCGGGCCGATGATTCCGTTGTCGCAGGCGCTGCTGCTATCGAGTTATCCGCCTGCAAAAAGTGGCATGGCGCTCGCGTTCTGGGGCATGACCACGCTGGTCGCGCCGATCATGGGGCCGCTGCTGGGTGGCTGGATTTCCGACAATTACACCTGGCCGTGGATCTTTTACATCAACATCCCGATCGGGATTTTTGCCGCCTGGGCCACCTGGTCGATCTATCACAAGCGCGAGACCGCGATCCGCCGGCTGCCGATCGACAAGGTCGGATTGGTGCTGCTGGTGTTGTGGGTCGGCTGCCTGCAACTGATGCTCGACAAGGGCAAGGAACTGGACTGGTTCAATTCCGGCGAGATAATCATCCTGTGCTCGATCGCCGTGGTCGCCTTCGTCTACTTCATCATCTGGGAGCTCGGCGATGACCACCCGGTGGTCGACCTGTCGCTGTTCCGGGGACGCAATTTCAGTGGCGGCGTGATTGCGATTTCAGTCGCGTATGGCTTGTTCTTCGGCAGTCTGGTGATCCTGCCGCTGTGGTTGCAAACGCAGCTGTCGTACACCGCCACCGAGGCTGGAAAAGTGATGGCGCCGGTCGGCATCTTTGCGATCATTCTGTCGCCGGTGGTGGGCAAGCTGCTGCCCAAGATCGACGCGCGCTGGGTCGCCACCACGGCCTTTCTGATCTTTGCGCTGGTGTTTTACATGCGCTCGCAATTCACCGTGGACGTCGATCCGATCTCGCTGATCATTCCGACGGTGATCCAGGGCGCGGCGATGGCGATGTTCTTCATCTCGCTCACGTCCATCATCCTGTCCGGCCAACCGCCCGACAAGATTCCCGCTGCCGCCGGACTTTCCAATTTCGTGCGGATCATGTTTGGCGGGATCGGAACCTCGGTCACGTCAACGCTGTGGGACAGCCGGACCGCGCTGCACCATGCCCAGCTGGCTGAGACCACCAACATGCAGAATCCGGCCTTTGCGCAGGCGGTGAATGGCTTGACGGCACAGGGCCTGTCCGAGCCGGGTGCGTTGGCGGTACTCGAACGCGCCATGAGCGTGCAGGCCAGCACGCTGGCAGCGACCGATATTTTCTGGATCTCGGCGATTCTGTTTCTGAGCCTGATTTCGCTGGTCTGGCTGACCAAACGTACCCGTTCGACCGCGCCAGCCGATGCGGGCGGCGCCCATTGATGCCAATCAGTCCATTCCAGTCGCGGGCAGGGGCATTGCCGTGCTATGCTCGTTCATCTTTTTTTGACTTGCCCGCGCAAATTTTTCTCAATGAATTCCCCAGACACACTCCCAACCGCAGAACCGGTCACGCCAGCAGCAGTCACGCAAACCGATATTCCATTGGCGCCTGCGCCGAACCCGGTGCAGGCAGCGCGTAGCCTGCTCAAGGAACTGCAACAGACCTACCCGGCGTTTCGCGATTGCCTGCCACTGGCGATCGGTATTGACAAGCAAATCATCGAACGCCAACCGGCATTGCCACGCAAGACGTTGCGCATCGCGCTCGGCCAGCACACCAATTCGCTGCGCTATCTGAAGGCGGTCGAAAAAGCGGTCAATCGCTTTGACCTCGACGGCACGCCGGGCGAGGCACTGACCGACGAACACCGCAAGCGCGCGGCCACCCTGCTCAAGGAACGCTTCAAGAAGGAAGCCGACCAGCGCAAGGCGCATCGGGCTGCCGAGGCCGCGTTGCAGGCCAGTGCCGACGCCGAACGCGCGCAGGCCGAAGCCGCACGGCTGCGCAGCGAGAAATTGAATCTGCTCGCTGCCAAGTTTTCCAAGTAAACCGAAGGCGCATGTCGGCGTCATGCCGACGCGCGCTGCCGCACGATCTCAGTGCGTCATCAGCACCGGCAGTGTCATCGATTCCAGGATCGTCCGACTGACGCCACCGAGCAGCGTTTCGCGCATGCGCGAATGCCCATAGCAACCCATCACCAGCAAGTCCGAACCGCGGTCCGCCGCCAGCGACAGTAACGCCGCGCCGAAGTCGATCTCGATCTGTTCCTGCATGACATTGGCCTTGACCTGATGGCGCGCCAGGAACAGTGCCAGATCGGCGCCGGGTTCCTGCCCATGTACATCCGGACGCGCATCGGCGTTGAAGACCGCAATATCGACGACCCGTGCGGCGCGCAGCAGCGGCAGTGCATCACGCACGGCGCGCAATGCTTCCGGCGCGCCATTCCAGGCAATCAGCACCTGGCGCGGCGGGGCCGGAGGCGTGCGCACGGTGTGCGGCAGGATCAGTACCGGACAACCGCCATGGACGGCGATATGTTCCGGCAGATCGGCGTAGACCGATGACACTACGCCATCCGGGTCGTACTGGCCGACCACCACCAGGTCGCAGTAGCGCGCCTGCGTGGCAATGCTGTTTTCGGCTTCATCATCGGCCAGCCGGGTTTCAAACGATGGCACACCGATGCGCTTGACCAGTTGTTCGAAGTGGGCAATGCGCTGTTCGGCCTGCTGCCGCAGTTGCGCCAGATACGGCGCGATGCCGGGATCAACCACGCCCGAGGCCAGCGATTCATAAAAATAGCGCGACACGCCGGTGGTGGCGCTGCCGATCAGATGGGCTTCGTTCGCCAGTGCCAGTTGCGCAGCAAATTCAATACGGGCGTCAAGATGCGGGGCTTCATCGAGGTGCACGAGGATGGTCTTGTACGACATGAGCGTTCTCCTGATTGGAACTGGTGTTGACGGATAGTGGGAAAAACCCGATCAGTCTGGCGTTTGAGGGGTGAGGCGTCGAGTGCTTGTTGTCAGAAAGAGCAGATGATTTGGGCACATTTGATGCACATCAATCGCCCAATGGCTGATGGAATGGGGCTGCCGCGTTAGTGGCACGGCCAGCCCGCACGGGAATGTGGCGCGGTGCACGCAACCGGATCGACAGGAACCCCGGAGCGGCTAACTTTTCACGTAAAATCCGCTACGGCAACCGTGCCTCCCTCACAGCAAGAGCAGACAATGACCATCAAATCCGACAAATGGATCCGCCGCATGGCGGCCGAAACCGGCATGATCGAACCGTTCGAACCGGGCCAGATCCGTGAAGTCAACGGTCAGAAGATCGTCTCGTACGGGACCTCGTCGTACGGCTACGACATTCGCTGCGCCGACGAATTCAAGATCTTCACCAACATCAATTCCACCATCGTCGATCCGAAGAACTTCGATGAAAAGTCCTTCGTCGACCTCAAGAGCGATGTCTGCATCATTCCGCCGAATTCATTCGCGCTGGCCCGCACGGTCGAATACTTCCGCATCCCGCGCAGCGTGCTGACCATTTGCCTGGGCAAGTCGACCTATGCGCGCTGCGGCATTATCGTCAATGTCACGCCGTTCGAGCCGGAATGGGAAGGCTACGTGACGCTCGAATTTTCCAACACCACGCCGCTGCCGGCCAAGATTTATGCCGGCGAAGGCTGCGCCCAGGTGCTGTTTTTCGAGAGCGACGAAATCTGCGAAACCTCCTACAAGGATCGCGGCGGCAAATACCAGGGACAGCGCGGCGTGACGCTGCCGCGCGCCTGAGCCGACGGGACTAGCCGGTCTGGTTGGCCGATTCGGCCAGCTTGGCCAGGTTCTTCACCCGCGCCATCGCATTTTGCTGCGCCACATTCCACAGCGCGTCCTGCGCGGCCTGCTGCTGCAGCGCCTGCATTTCCTTTTGCACATCAACACTTTGCTGTGCGCTTGCCTTGGCCAGGTCGGTCAAGCTGGCACTTAACTGGCTGCCGGTGAAGTCCATGATGGTTTCCTGAAAAAATGTCGTGCAGTGATCTCCAGTTCCCGCACAGTGACGAGAACCACGGGTGCATGCATCTGGACGCGTTCGAAGCAACCTTCGCGCCAGTCAAATTGCAGGATGGCCGCATTGCCCGAATGGCGCTGCCTTGCCATTGCCGCGATGTGTCGACGCATTAAATCTGATTCATTGCCTGCTGCAGCTTGTTGAAACGGGTCGTTTGCGCGGAGGCCTGGTTCGCCACCATGCTCCAGAGCGCCTGCTGGTCGGCTTGTTTTGTAAGTTCAAACGATTCCAGGGCGGTCTTCAATTGCTCGAGCGCTGACTTGTTCGCCAAGTCGGTAATTTGCGAAGCCGTGCTCACTTGCGTGCTGCTCGTGCCGAAGCTTGAGGCGGACAGGTCTCCAGAATAGATACTGGTTGGGGTAGTGGACGTGCCAGTAGTCGTCGAAGTGTCAAAAGGATAAGCCATAGCCGTTCTCCGGAAATATTGATCGAAAGTTCGGCGACTGCGCGTCGCCAGCGTCTTGTCGTGTTATCAATTAAGTGTCTTTTCAAAATGGCTGGTTCCCCGGGTTCAAAACTTAAACTGCCGGGTTACGCGACTTCCGCCACGCCTGCAGGTGAAAATAAAAGACAGGTATTTTTGCGAAAAAATGGAGCTAAAGCCCGATCTCGACAACTCATTGAATATTCCCGGCAATGGGACCTGCTCTGAAGGGAGATTTCGATGGCGACCAGCGACGCAATTCCAGTAATCCACCGGCTCAATCGAACCTACGAGAATGCCAGCGAGGATATCGATCACTACATTGAGGGCCAGATGCACGGCGAGCCTGCCGATCCGGCGGCTTTTTTTGCGCTGGTGGAGCAGCGGCAGACCACGTTTCAGGCGATGGAGGCCCGGGTGAAGCTGGACGAAAAACCGGTCAAGACAGTGTTGGCCGAGGTGCGGTGACCCCATGCTCAATCCCGACCTGATGGCGCTGCTGGAAGCGCTGCCGGTGAATGTGCCGGTGTCATTCATGCAGGAGCAGCTTTGCCTGACGATGGCAACTGATGGCGCGACACTGAGCGCCGAGATTGCGCTGGAATCGTCGGCACAGATGATGGAGTCTGCACTCGCGCTGGGATTTTCCTGGGCGCTGGAGTTCGATGCCGGGCTCGCGTCGGATGCCGATGGCCGCCGCTTGTTTCTGCTGCAATGGCTGCCGGGGGTCGAAGGCTGGGTGACCGCCACCGCGGCGCTGGAAAAGCTGATCGATCAATTGGAATCGTGTCGGCTTGAGCTGGCAGATGGCCGCGGTAAAAATCAGCGCGAGAAGGGCCTCCGCCCTGACCATGCCGCCCAACCAGACCCGCTGCGCTCACGTGACGAGCAGCGCTTCAGAAGGGCGCTGTTGCGCTGACCGGATGCGCTTGCAGCGAAGCGCTCCAAGGGGGTGTTGCAGCCAGATTCAAAACCGGCTTGAATCGAAGGATGGCGTATGAGAAATGCAATCGGATCGAACCGCCTCACGTTGCCGCAACACGCCATCTGCGCCGTCGTGATCCTGCTCGCAACACTGTCGTTTGCAACGGTTGCCGGGGCCGCCGTCCCCGCTGGCTGGAAAGCCACCGGCTTTGCCATCAATGCCAACGGCATGACGCTGGACTCCGTGTTGCAGGAATTTTGCGTTACCTATGGCGTCAAGTTGCAGAGTGCGCTTCCTGCCGACATGCCCTTGCGCGGCCGCCTGCAGGGCCAGAACGGCGCTGAATTTCTGGATCGGCTGGCGGCCAGGCATGGCTTCCGCTGGTTCGTCTATAACGACACGCTGCATGTCATCCCGGGAAACGACGTCACGTCGATGCGTATCGAGGTGGGCGAAGATGCCGTGGCCGATTCCAAGGCGGCGCTGATCGGGCTGGGCTTGTTCGATGCCCGTTTCGGCTGGGGCGAGATGCCCGACGAGGGCGCGGTGCTGGTTAGCGGACCGCGCCGATACGTGGAGATGGTGCGCGAGACCTTACTGCCGGACAAGGACAAGAAGAAGGCCGACGGCGAGCAGAAGCAACTGATGGTGTTTCGCCTGAAGTACGCCAGTGCCACCGATCGCACCATCAGCACGCGCGGTCAGGCTGACAATGTTGTACCGGGCGTGAAAACAATTCTGTCCGGCTTGCTCAATGTGAACTCGGCTGCTCCACTGTCGCGTTCGGGCGACGTAACTGCCGCCAGCGAAAAGCGTTCGCGTACCGCAAAGACCGGTCGCGGTGCTGCCAGCGAGTTGATCACAGCGCCTGCCAACGGCGACTCCAGCCGCACGTTGCTGGCCAGTGCGCGCGAGATCAATGGCCGTGGACGCAATGCCGCCGACAACGAGGAGGGCGAGGAAGACAGGCGCTTCGGCCGGCCAAGAACGCCGTCCGTACGGATCGACTCCGACCAGTCGCTCAACGCCATCATCATCTATGACAGCGCCAGCAAGCGCGAGATGTACCAGCAGCTGATTGCCGAACTCGATATCGAGCCGCAGCAAATTGAAATCGAAGCGCTGATTGTCGATATCGACCGCAACAAACTCGATCAGCTCGGTGCGGAGTGGGGTTTCACATCGGGCAATCTCAATGCCGTCTTCAATGGCACGGCGACCACGGCGCAAGGCGTTGCGGCGGCACTTTCCGGTTCCACCCTGCTGATCCGGAATGCAGCGAATTTCTATGCCCGGCTGACCGCGATGGAAAGCAAGGGCGATGCGCGCGTGCTGGCCAAGCCAACCATTTCGACGCTGGAAAACATCGCCGCGGTGCTGGACCTGAGCACCAGCGCCTATCTGCCGCTGGTGGGCGAACGGGTGGTCGACCTGGCCAATGTGAACGTCGGCACCATGCTCAAGGTGACGCCGCGCATCGTGCACGACGGCGGCCTGACGCGGGTGCGGCTGGATATCAATATCGAGGACGGCTCGATTACGTCGCAAACCACCTCCAGCGCCAATGTCGCGAAATCGACCATCACGACCCAGGCCATCATCGCGCCCCAGCACACCCTGCTGATCGGCGGCTATCACTCGGAAAAGAAATCCACCACCCGGCAAAAGATTCCATTGCTGGGCGATCTGCCCGTGCTCGGCGCGCTGTTTCAGGCCAACACCAGCGACGCCAGCGACAAGGAGCGCCTGTTCCTGATCACGCCGCGGATTCTGGGCGTGACCGCGGCGCAGGCGCGCAGCCAGGAGTCCACCGTCAATACGCGCGCCAGAGAGATTCTTGGCAGCGAACCGCCGCCAGCGAAGGCAGTGCCGCCGCAGCCGCAGAGCCTGCCGGACGCGCGCCCGCCGAAGCTGTTGACCATGGAAGCCACGCTGTCGGCGCCGTCGCTGGCACTGGCGCCAGCGGCAATCGCAACGGAGCGCGGGCCGGCCCCGGTCAATAGTCCGGTCGCAGCCAGCGCCGTTGCCGTGCGCGCTGCGGCGCCGGCCAGGCTGCTGGAAACGCTATCGCCTTCCGGCAGCGTCGAGGCAGTTCTGGCGGCGGATCTGCCGCTGGCGACAGACCCCGGCAAATCAGGCAGTGCAGCCCGCGAGAGCGAGGCCGGGGCGGCTGCGCGCAAACGGAAAAAGCAGGAGGTGCTGTTGCTGCGCTACCGGCAGTGAGCCGGCATCACATCAATCAGACGCTGCCCAACTGCGCCATCAAGGCCTGGCGCGACGCCGCATCCTGCGGTGCAACGCCGAAGCCGACCATGATCCCTGCCGCATCGCGATAGCGCGAAATGATGCGGGTTTCGCTCACCTCGTCGACCCAGCCGCCGCCGGCCAGCGCGTGCGGTGGCGGTGGTACCAGCGCCAGCGGAAAGCTCGGTGTCTTGACCATCACCGGCGACGGCTTCAGGTCAATGGCGGTGGGCGTGCCGCTCAAGGTGCGGGCGATCGCCCGGGCCGCGCTCATCAGCGGCGCAATGTAAGGCAGCGTAAAGCTGGTTCCCGCATCGGCCGAGGTGTATTCGGCACAATCCCCCAGTGCAAACACATGCGGCGCCGATGACTGGCCCGTGGCATCGACCACGATGCCGCGGTTGACCGTCAGGCCGGCCGCAGCCGCCAGGCGGCAATCCGGTCGCAGTCCTACTGCCGACAGCACCAGATGCGCCGCCACCAGCGTGCCATCGGCGAGCGTCACGCGCAGCTCGGCGCCGTCGTGATCGACAGATGCGGCAGTGGTGCGCAGGCGCATGGCGACACCCTTGGCCGACAGTGCGCTCTGCAGTCCGTGCGACAACGCCGGCGAGGCCAATGCGGCCAGTGGCACCGGATTCGGATCGATCAGCGTGACGTGATGACCGGCGCCGGCCAGGTCGTCGGCGAATTCGCAGCCAATCAATCCCGCTCCGAGAATCGCCACGCGTGTCGCCGGACCATGTTCGCTCAAGCCGACCTGCGCGCGGAAGGCCGCATAGTCGTCGACATGGTTGACTGCCTGCACGCAGTCGGCGGCATCACCGGCCAGGGTCAGGCGGATCGGTTGCGCGCCGACGGCCAGCACCAGTTGGCTCCAGGCCAGCTCGCCCTGACTGGTGTGGACAACCTGCCGCGTCGTGTCGATTGCGCTGACTTCGGTATGCGGCAAAATCGCCGCCGACACCTGCAGCGCCATCTGCTCCAGGCTCTGGGTGACCAACTGCTGCGCCGACTTTCCCTGCGCGAAGGCATTCGACAACATAGGCTTGGAATAAAAACCACCGCTGTCGCTGGTAATGATGGTCAGCGGCGTGGTCTTGTCGAGCTTGCGAAATTCACGTGCCAGCGTGTAGCCGGCCATGCCGGCGCCAATGATGATGACCGGGTCCATGCATTAAACCGGCAGCATGTCGAAGTCGGCCTTGGCGACGCCGCAATCCGGGCATTCCCAGTCGTCCGGAATGTCGGCCCATTTGGTGCCGGCAGCGATGCCGTCTTCGGGCATGCCGACTGCTTCATCGTAAATAAAACCGCACACCACGCATTGATACTTGTTCATGAATTGCCTTTGTTGATTGTGAGTGGAAAGTGACGACGCTGGCGTCAGGCCCGCGTCAGCTCCGCCTTGAGGGCATCGCGGTAATGGTTGGCATGGCGCTCTTCGACTTTGGCCAGGGCGCCAAAGCGCTTGGCGGCGAGCTCAAGCGTGCGCTGGAAGGCGGCGGCATGTTCCTTGGACTCGGCAATTTGCGCATCGTATTCGGCCACGGCCGCCGCATTGCCCTCTTCGACCGCAAGGTGGCGGAAGGTCGGATACATCGTGGTGTATTCGTAGGTTTCGCCTTCGATGGCGATTTCCAGCGATTTGGCCGGTGTCAGCGCGGTTTTCGGATAGAGCAAGTCAAGGTGGCCGAAGGCGTGCAGCAGTTCCTGCTCGGCGGTGTCTTCAAAAATCTTTGCGACGTCCTCGGCGCCGGCGGCGCGTGCCAGTTTCGCAAAGTAGCGGTACTTGACATGCGCCATCGACTCACCGGCAAAGGCGGCTTCCAGATTGGCGATGGTGACGGACTTGAAGGTAGTGGATGGATTGCTCATGGCGGTTTCCTCTTGGGTAGGCATTCTGGCGACCGGACATGGTCGGCAAGGGGTGTAGATTACCTGCTTTGAACCTATAAAAGAAATTGATTGCCAGTATGAAGTCGATAGCTTTTCGCACTTGAACCCAACCGTTTCCGGCAAATCCGCCGGGCACTTGGTACAAATACGTAGCTAGTGCGCCAGACCGCTCTGATAAAATCCACAACCACGTTATGAAATTCACAGGAAGGCTGCACAGATGGATTCGATGATCGAGAAGAAAGAGGAGTTGCGCCAGCAGCTTCGTCAGGCAGCCCTTGAGTATCACGAGTTTCCGACCCCCGGCAAGATCAGCGTCACCCCCACCAAGCAATTGACCAACCAGCGCGATCTGGCACTGGCGTATTCTCCCGGGGTCGCCTCGGCCTGCGAAGAAATCGTCGCCGATCCAGCCAATGCTTTCCGCTACACCGCGCGCGGCAATCTCGTCGCCGTCATCACCAATGGCACTGCCGTGCTGGGTCTGGGCAATATCGGACCGCTGGCATCGAAGCCGGTGATGGAAGGCAAGGGCGTGCTGTTCAAGAAATTCGCCGGCATCGATGTGTTCGATATCGAAATCAACGAGCTGGACCCGGACAAGCTGTGCGACATCATCGCCTCGCTCGAGCCAACCTTCGGCGGCATCAATCTGGAAGACATCAAGGCGCCGGAATGTTTTTACATCGAGCGCAAATTGCGCGACCGGATGAAGATCCCGGTCTTTCACGATGACCAGCACGGCACCGCCATCATTGTTGGCGCAGCGATTCTGAATGGTCTGAAGGTAGTCGGCAAACACATCGAAGACTGCAAGCTGGTCGTCAGTGGCGCTGGCGCCGCCGCGCTGGCCTGCCTCGACCTGATCGTCGATCTGGGTTTTCCGCTCAAGAATATTTTTGTCACCGATCTGGCCGGTGTGGTCTATGAAGGCCGCGTCGAACTGATGGACCCGGACAAGGCGCGCTTTGCCCAGCGCACCGAATTGCGCACGCTGGCCGAAGTCATGCCGGGCGCGGATATCTTCCTTGGCCTGTCGGCCGGCGGCGTGCTCAAGCCTGAGATGGTCAAGGCGATGGCGGTCAATCCGCTGGTGCTGGCGCTGGCCAATCCGACCCCGGAAATCCTGCCGGAAGAAGTCATGGCCGTGCGTGGCGATGCGATCATCGCCACCGGCCGTTCGGATTATCCGAACCAGGTCAACAATGTCCTCTGTTTCCCGTACATTTTCCGCGGCGCGCTCGATTGCGGCGCCACCACCATCACGCGCGAAATGGAAATCGCCACCGTCAAGGCGATTGCCGAACTGGCCCAGGCCGAACAGTCCGATGTGGTGGCCACCACCTATGGCATCGAGAACCTGAGCTTCGGCCCGCAATACCTGATTCCGAAACCGTTCGATCCGCGCCTGATGATGAAAATTGCGCCCGCAGTGGCGCAGGCCGCCGCCGACTCCGGCGTAGCGGCGCGCCCGATCGCCGACATGCAGGCGTATTGCGACCGGCTGCAGCAGTTCGTCTATCACAGCGGCACCTTCATGAAGCCGCTGTTCCAGGTCGCCAAGAACGCCCCGGCGGCGCTGAAACGCATCGTCTATGCCGAGGGCGAAGAAGAGCGCGTGCTGCGCGCTGTGCAGATCGTGGTCGATGAAAAGCTGGCCAAGCCGATTCTGGTCGGACGTCCGGCCATCCTGGAACAGCGTATCGCCAAGTTCGGCTTGCGCCTGAAACCGGATGTCGATTTCGAAGTCATCAATCCCGAATTCGACGCGCGGTATCGCGATTACTGGCAGACCTTTCACAGCATGACTTCCCGCAAGGGCGTCACCGAGCAGTGGGCCAAGCTCGAAATGCGGCGGCGGCATACGCTGATCGGCGCGATGATGATCCACAAGAACGATGCCGACGGCATGATCTGCGGCACCTTCGGCACCACCGGCCTGCACCTGCATTACATCGATCAGGTATTGGGTTTGCGCGAAGGCGTGAATGTGTATGCGGCGATGAATTGCCTGATCCTGCCGGATCGTCAGTTGATGCTGGTCGACACCCACGTCAATGAAAATCCGAATGCCGCGCAGATCGCCGAAATCACCATCCTGGCCGCCGAAGAAATGAAACGCTTCGGTCTGTTGCCGCGTGCAGCCTTGCTGTCGCATTCCAATTTCGGTTCCAGCGATTGCCCGTCGGCCGGCAAGATGCGCGAAGCCTTGGCGATCATTCGCGAACTGGCGCCGGATCTGGAAATCGATGGCGAGATGCATGGCGACACCGCGCTCGACGCCAAGCTGCGCAAGAAAATGATGCCCGATTCACCGTTGAACGGCGACGCCAATTTGCTGGTGATGCCAAACATGGATGCGGCCAACATTGCCTACAACCTGCTCAAGGTCACCGCCGGCAACGGCATTGCGATTGGCCCGATTCTGCTCGGTTGTGCCAAGCCGGTGCACATCCTGACTCCGTCGGCGACGGTGCGACGGATCGTCAACATGACGGCACTGTGCGTGGTGGATGCGGTGGCGCAGCGCTAGTTTGCCTTACCGTTCGGGCCGTCCTGGTCCGAACGGGTACTGATCGGCTTCGTGCCAGCCTGGCGACGCTGCTTTCCTTCCCGATCTCCCCCTGAACAGCTTCACGACAGCACGTCACCGCTCTGCGTGGCAGTGCATTTTGCATGCCGCGATGGAACCGGATTCACGCGATCGTTACATAGAAGGACGTTTGCAAGACCGGTTCGAAGCATGAATGCCGGGCTCTTTTTGATCCACCGGAATGCCATTGTTATTCCCTTGGTTCCGGTTTTTGGACGTATCAGAACAGCCCCGAACTTCAATCAAGAGAATCGATCATGCCATCCTATTTTCAACCCATTGCTACGTCGATGTTGGCGCTATTCGGCAACGGCCGGCACGCCTTTGTCGCCCCTCCTGCCGGTCAACCGGCGCCGAACAGCCCTCACCAAGTGACGCCTCCGCATGCAATTGCCACCGCGCCGGCCCAGAGATCCATGCACCCGGCGCGTCGCGACATGATGCGGGTGCTGCGCGCGTCGTGCGGCGATGCCATCGCGCCAAAAGGATTCGACGTCGCCAGACTGGATGGCCTGGGCAATATTGGCTGCATCAACGAACCGGCCGAGAAGGTGACAGCTGAAACCATGAACCTGTTGGCGCTATATACCGGCGCAAACGTTGCCTTCGCAACCCGGGAAGCGCCACCGAATATCTTCGCCGATTTCCCGAAGGAGATTACCAATATTGTCCACACCCGCAGCACGGGCGCACTCGGCGCCTGCGACACCGTGATTTTTCCAGATTGCAGCGAGGCGAAGATCATCAGCGATGCTCCCCAGCTCAAGCCAGGTGGCCGCGTCATTGTTTCTGACCGCGATTTCGATAGCGTGATCGAAAAACTGGCGCTGCTGCACGCGATCCGGCCGGACCTCCAACTGTACGGGCATGCACCCGATCAGGTGGAGCAGCGCAGTTCGCCGTTTTCGCCGTTACCCGCTGCTCCGGTGGCCGCCTCGTACGCGGTGGCAGATATCGTTGCCGGGGAGCGCGCGTTTGTAGTACGTCCGCTCACCGGGCGCGATGCCGCCTGGCTGACTGAATTTTCCGGCGTACCGATCGAGGAGGGCGCTGCGATCGCTGCCAATTTCAACAAGGAAGGCACGATCGATCGCGCTGAATTCGAAACCATGTTCAACGCCGAGCCCGTCGTCATGCGCGACCAGGTGGCGCAGGCGGCCGCGCTGAATCAACGCACGCTGCGCGACATGTTCGGCGTCATCGACAATGCCCGGCTTGAAACCGATGCCAGGGATCAGATTGGCCGCACCGCCCGCGTTCCTGGCGTGCTGGTTGACCGGGACGCCGATCGCAAGCAGATCCAGAAGCTGGGTCCGACGGTCGTCTACGGCGCCAGCGGCAACATCGGTAAGTCGATGTCGAAGTCGCTGATCGCCAATGGCGTGCCGGTGTGCGGCATCGTCCGCAAACCCAATCCGGAAGTGCTCAGCGAATTCGCCACGCTGGCGGAATCCGATGCCATCGTCAGCAGTGCGGTACCGGAAAAATTTGTCCCCAGCACTGCGTTTCTGACGTCCTCCGCAGGCTGGCCGAAAGATGCCGATGGCAAGATCATTTTTGACCGCAGCAGGCTGCTGGCCGACAACGTGAAGATTCTTGCGCCAATCTTCATGGCGCTGTCGCCGCAGACCGAGCGTGCTGTTGTCATCTCCAATCCGTGTTCTGAAATGACCTGTCTGGGCTGGTTGCTGCGGCCGGATCTGGCCGACAGGATTTTTGCGCATGCCGGTACCGATGTCACCCGGCAGCGCAACCGCGCGCCGTTTCCGGACGACTCATTCACGGTCGGCCCGCACAGCCCGGCGCAGGTCAACGTCAAGCGCAACCGCAAGGGTGGGGTAGAAATCGATCCGCGCATCCCGACTCTCGGCCAGCAGCATCAGGAGCGCTCCCGCGATGGCAACTCCGTCACGGTTCCCACCGCAACGGCCGCCATCTGGGAAGCCGTCAGCATTGCCACCAACACGCCGCAAAGCCTGGCGTTGCCCGTGACGGCGGATGAGGCCGGCAAGTTGACTGCATTCATGGCGCAGTACGGACAACCCATCGATGTCAGCGAGGGTATTGCGATCACGCTGCCACGTGATGCGCAGCGTCAGATTCGCTGGGACATGTTGACCGAAGCCGCTGAAGCCGCTCCCGGGTTTCCAGAGAAATTCAAGGCTGCAATTGTCGCGATGGAAGACGGTCGGGCTGCGCTGCTGCAGGCGATGGTCGATAGCATCAACCGCGCCCGTCCGGCCGCAGCAGCAGTTGACCAGCAGTGGGTACTCGACAATCGCGGCGCCGTGCTGAGCGACGCGTTGCAAGCCGCACAGCAAAAGCCGCGCTAAGCCGCACCGGTGCCGATCAAGCCAGCTTGATCGGCACGCGTCCGGTCGGCACCAGCACCGAGGCGCGCTCGCAATGGCCCTGCTGGTCATCAAAAAACATGTGCGGCTTGAACGCCGCCAGCACATGCGACTTGGCCACGCCGCCCATGAAGAAGGTTTCGTCGATCGCCACATCCCACGCGCGCAGCGTGCGGATCACGCGCTCGTGCGCCGGTGACGAGCGTGCCGTGACCAGCGCGGTGCGAATCGGCCGGGCGCGGCCATCGGCTGCCTTGAAATTGTTCTGGATGAAGGACAGCGCCTTGAGCAGCCGGGCGAACGGCCCTTCCGGCAACGGCTTGAGCGCGTTTTCGCGCTCGTGCTGTTCGAACGCCTCGATGCCGTGCTGCTGAAAGATGCGTTCCGATTCGTCCGAAAAAATGACGGCGTCGCCATCGAAGGCAATCCGGATCTGATCGAGTTCTTCCAGCGCGTTCTCGGGTTTCTGGTACAGCAGGGCTGCGGCCACGCCCGAGTCCACCGCGGCCTGCACGTCGTCTTCGTGCAGCGACAGGAACAGGCTGACATTGAATGCCTGCAGATACGGCGCCAGTGACGCACCACCGGACAACACGGCGCGCGTGATGTCGAGGCCGTGATAGGCAATCGAATTGAAAATCCGCATCGAGGTTTCGGACGAATTGCGCGACATGATGACGACTTCGACGAAGCGCTGGTTGTGTGTCAGTGCATTCAGTTTCAGCAGTGCGCGCACGAGGGCGAAACCGGCGCCGAGTTTCAGGATCTGGTCTTCGTGGGCCAGCTGGTGCTGGCGGTAGGCGTCCAGGCCATGTTGGCGAAAGAGTGCTTCCTCGACTTCGAGATCGAACAGGGCTCTGGAAGAGATACCAACCACTAGCAGGTTATCGAGGGAGACGGGCATGGAAATGGGCGATGGTGTGCTTGCGCGGAACCGGCCGGCTGATCGGAGCTGCAAAAGTGCTCGGTCAGTATACCGGCGTTTGGACACAACGGGCGGCGCAACGGCCCGCATGATCCGTCCGCCAGCCTGGGGCTTGAGGGTGTAAATAATTTTGTGTAAACGGTCATTTGGCAGGAGACTGCCGCCATCAAGGAGAAACAATGACCGTAGCAATGCGTAACAAGCGGGCC
>NZ_JAXCHT010000031.1:0-35274 GCF_035984655.1 Actimicrobium sp. GrIS 1.19
TCGTAGCAGTTTACAAGCGGGGCGCTAACTCATTGAATGTAAACGGGAATTGGCGCGAGGTGAGAGTCTGAGGGTGACTTGTGTATAACGAAATGGGTTGAGCCTGGGCTCGACCTGGGATGTCACCGACAAGATTCGTCTGGAAGGTCAGTTGAAACGCGAGACCAGCGACTACAGCGGCGCCGCAGTGATTCCGTCGGTGCAGGGCGAACGAAAGGACACCGTCCGGCGCGCCGAAATCAAAATGACGTACAAGCCGACGCCGGAGTTGCAACTGGTGGCGCAGGCCTATCACGGCGATCGCAGTTCCACGCTGGCTGGCAACAGCTATCCAGGCAGTGGCGTGCTGCTGGCAACGCGTTATGAATTCTGAGCGGATGCAAGTCACCACGGTTGGTGACATCCCGGTGTTTTCATTTTTCAAGCGGGCACTTGATCCGCTGGTCATTCTCGGCACCCTGTTCGTGCTCACGCGTGTGATGGGCGAGCCATTCACCGGCAACTACATGGTGCTGGCGATCATTGCCTTTTTCGTGTCGGCATGGCTGTACGAGCAGGTCGATGCATCGCGCAACTGGCGCGGCGGCCGGCTGATGGCTTTTGCACGCGATGTGTTTTTTGGCTGGGCGATTTTTGTCGCGATCATCGTCCTGATCGGCTATGCCACCGGCTACGGCTACCAATACGCAGAGAACGTCATCCTGTGGTGGTTCATTCTCACCCCGTTCGTGCTGCTGGGCGGTCATCTGGCCTTGCGCAAGATCGCCTCCGATCTGCATCGCGGCGGCCAGCCACGCTCGGTGGTCATCGTCGGCCTGAATGAAACCGGATTGAAGCTGGCGCGGCGCATCGGCGAGTCACCGCATCACATGATGGAAGTGCGCGGCTTCTTCGATGACCGCGGCGCACGGCGCGACAGCCCGGACGCTGCAAGTGCGCCGGCAGTGGCGCTGTTGGGCAAGATGGCCGATATCGCTGATTACGTGCGTGAACAGGGCATCAATGTGATCTTCATCAGTCAGCCGATGTCGGCGCAGCCGCGCGTGCGTCAATTGCTCGACGAGTTGCAGGATACGACCGCATCGATTTATTTTTTGCCGGACATCTACACCTTCGATCTGATGCAGGCGCGCTTTGATGAAGTCGGCGGCATGCCGGTCGTGGCGATTCGTGAGACACCGTTTTCGGGCATCAACAGTCTGGTCAAGCGCAGCAGCGACATTCTGTTGGCCTGCGTCATTCTGCTGTTGCTGGCGCCGTTCATGATTGGCATTGCCATCGCGGTCAAGTGCACCTCGCCGGGACCGGTGATTTTTCGCCAGCGCCGCTATGGCCTGAATGGCGACGAGATCGTGGTCTATAAATTTCGCTCCATGGCGGTGACCGAGGACGGCGCCCGCGTTACCCAGGCGCGCAAGGATGACATGCGGGTGACCCGGCTGGGCGCCGTACTGCGCCGCACTTCGCTGGATGAATTGCCGCAGTTCATCAACGTGCTGGAGGGCAGCATGAGCATCGTTGGACCGCGCCCGCACGCAGTGGCGCACAACGAGCAATACCGCGGTTTGATCAAGGGTTACATGCTGCGTCACAAGGTCAAGCCGGGCATTACCGGCTGGGCCCAGGTCAACGGCTTGCGCGGCGAGACCGACACGCTCGACAAGATGGCGGCGCGGGTGGAGTTCGATCTGGATTACCTGCGCAGCTGGTCGCTGGCGCTGGATCTGTGGATCATCCTGCGCACCGTCAAAGTGGTATTGAAGCGCGATAACGCTTACTAGAACACCCCATTCAAAGCGCCTGAAAAAGCCGGATAACAGGGCGCGCGGAGACAGAAAGTACGTCGATGACAGCCGGTGCAATGTACTGGCCGATGCCATCCGACGCTCCAGAAAGTATCAGAAGCACCAACGAAAGGTTGCAATGAGAACAATGCAAATCACCCTGGCGGCAATGCTGCTTGGCGCCGCCGTCAGCGCAAGTGCTGGCGTGCCTGTCATCACCCTTGCGCAACCCTCGGGCGAATTCGCGCGAACTGTCGTGGTTACCGCTGCATCCTCGGATCAGGCTGTCACGCTGCTGGCGCCGACCGCCCCTGAACAACCTGGACAAACTGCCGGCTCGTTTGCCTCGCTGGCCAGCGGCGCTTACTCGGCACTGGCGACTGCAGCCGCAGTCATGCCGGCGACGGCCGGGTCACGCTACGGGCTGCTGGTCGCGGCACGGCCGCAACCGTCGCTGGGTGCGATCCTGCTGCTGCTGCTGGGCAGCCTGATCTATCTCGGCAGGCCACGGCAGCAGGGCTTTGCGCTGCGTCCGTCAAAGACCTTGCTGGAGCGTGATCATCATGCACCTGCGCACGGTTAGTGCGCTGGCCGTGCTGGCCGCAGTAGCGCTGAGCGGCTGCGGCAAATCGGCCGGTGCCGATGCCAATTCGGCGCGGCCGGTGGCGTTGGCAACCGTAAACGGAATCGACATCAGCCTGCTGGCGCCGCCTGACCCACAGCGATTGGCCGGTAGTGCCCTTGCGTTGGCGGACAGGCCGAAGCTGGAAGCCTTGATCGACAGCCAGGTGTTGCAGGACGAGGCGATTCGCAACCGGCTTGATCGCGATCCGTTGGTGATGCGGGCGATCGAACGTGCCAAGGCCGACATCCTGGCCCAGGCATGGCTGCAAAGCAAGGCAAGCGGCCTGGCCGCGCCAACCCGCTCCGAGATTGACGCGTATTTTGCCGCGCATCCGGAATTGTTCGCGCGACGCAAATTGTTTTATATCAAGCAGTTGATTGTTGACACAAAAGACTTTACGCCGCAGATGAAGCAGCAGATTGATCGCGCCAGATCCATCGAACAGGTCGCGAAATGGCTGGACGCGCACCGGATACCGTACGAGCGGGCCCAGTTGTCGCGCAACAGCACCGAACTGGCGCCGGAACTGATTGTCCAGTTGAAAAGCATGCGACGACATCAGCTGTTCGTGGTCGCCGCCGGCGCCAGGACGATGGTCGATGCCTTGCAGGATGTCACCTCCGATCCGGTGACGGCTGCCACGGCCGCACCGCAAATCGATGCCTTCTTGCGCAATACGCGGCGCAAGCAGGCCGACGATCTGGAAATCAAACGCCTCAGAGCGTTGGCCAGGATCGCCTATTTCAACCAGCCGCAAGGCATTGCAGCCAACCCGCTTGCGGCGCCGCACTCGACACCCATGGAGAAACAATGAAAAAGATAATGATCGGACTGTTCGCACTGCTGATTGCCAGTGCATGCGGCCTCGCCAATGCCGAGGATGTGATGCTCGGGCCCAGCGACGTCGTGAAAATTTCCGTCTACGCCAATCCTGATCTGGCGCTGGAAACCCGGATTACGCAGGCTGGCACCATCACCTTTCCGCTGCTCGGACAAGTCACCGTCGGCGGCATGACCGTCTCGGCGGCCGAAACCAAACTGGCCGGCCTGCTGGCCGCTGGCGGCTTCGTGCGCAAGGCGCAAGTCAACATCCTGGTCACGACCCAGCAGAGTCAGCTGGTCTCGGTGCTCGGGCAAGTGACCAAGCCGGGCCGCTACCCGGTCGATGGCAAACCCGGACTGATCGATGTGCTGGCACTGGCCGGCGGCGTGCTCCCCGATGGCGGCGACGTGGTCTACCTGATCCGCAAGCGCGATGGCGTCAAGACCAAGGAAGTGGTCGATCTGCCCGAAGTCATGCGCTCGGGCGACCTGAACCAGAATCTCGACCTGATCACCGGCGATGTGGTGTACGTCGAGCGCGCACCGCGCTTCTATATCTACGGTGAAGTCCAGAAGCCCGGCGCGTACCGGCTCGAACGCAACATGACGGTGCAGCAGGTGCTGTCGGTCGGCGGCGGACTGACGCCGCGCGGCACCGAACGCGGCATGCGCATCAAGCACCGCGACAGCGCCGGCAATGTCACCGAACGCGCAGCCAAACAGGAAGATGTGGTCCAGATCGACGACGTCATCACCGTGAAATAGAGCCTGTTTTGATGCGGGCCACCTGTTTCATGCAACGGACACGAAAGGTTGCCCCATGAATTTGACCCAGATAATACTGATCCTGCGCGCGCACTGGCGCATTGTTGTGTTCGCACCGCTGCTGACCGTGGCGGCGGCGATCGGGGTGAGCCTGATCATGCCCAAGACCTACAAGGCAACCACCTCGCTGGTGCTCAACTACAAGGGCAGCGACCCGGTGACCGGACAGGCCATGGCGTCGCAGCTGTTGCCTGGCTATATGGACACCCAGATCGAAATCGTCGACAGCATGCGCGTGGCCCTGAAGGTGGTCGATGCGCTCAAGCTGGCCGACGGGCCGCTGGTCAAGGAGCGTTTCATGGAAGCCACCGATGGCGAGGGCAACGTACGCGACTGGGTCGCCGCCGGCCTGCTGGCCAAGCTCGACGTCAAGCCCGCCGCCACCAGCAGCGTGCTGCAGATTAACTACATTGGATATCAGCCGCAGATGGCTGCCAACGTGGCCAACGCCTTTGCCACCGCCTATCAGCAGACTGCGATCCAGCTCAAGATCGAGCCGTCGCAGCGCACCTCGGTATATTTCAATGAGCAGGTCAAGCTCTCGCGTGACGCGCTCGACACGGCGCAGCGGCGACTCTCGAAGTATCAGCAGGACAATGGCATCGTCAGCACCGACAAGAGCATGGATGTCGAATCGGTGCGTTTGAACGAGCTGTCGGCGCAGGCGGTTCTGGCGCAGGGCCAGTCGCAGGAAGCCACGGCGCGCCAGCGTTCGGCGCAGGGCAGTGCGGCGCAGTCGCCGGACGTGGCCAACAACCCGCTGATCCAGAACCTGAAGCTGGGACTGGGCACGGCCGAAGCCAAATTTACCGAGATTTCAGGACGCCTCGACGTCAATCATCCGCAGTATGAAGCGGCCAAGGCCGAGGTCGACAAACTGCGCGCCGAGCTCAATGCGCAAACCCGGCAAGCCTCCAGTGCGGTCAGCGCCAATGCCGTGATCCTGCAGCAGCGCGGTGGCGAAGCCAATGCCGCACTGCAGGGCCAGAAAGAAAAAGTGCTGCGACTCAACCGGGCGCGCGACGAACTGGCGCTGCTGAGCAAGGATGTCGACAGCGCCCAGAAAGCCTACGACACCGTGGCCCAGCGGCTGACCCTGACCAACATCGACGCCCAGGCCAAGGAGTCCGATGTGGCGGTGCTGACGCCCGCACTCGCATCGCTCAAGGCATTCGGTCCGAAGTACCTGCTCAACGCGCTGATCGGTTTGGTGGCCGGCATCATGCTTGGCATGGGCGGCGCTTTCCTGCTGGAACTGTCCGACCGACGTGTGCGTTCTGCGCAGGATTTGCGCGACGTGGCCGGCTTGCCGGTGCTTGCGATACTCAAGCGCGCCGCCGGTGCGCGCCTGCACGCCATTGGCACGCCGGCCCTTGCTGGCCATGCCGATGGCGCCACCCGACTTCAGGGGCAGTAGCACGCCTCCAACCCACTTAAGCGGGACAACGATGAATACCAACGACACGCCTTTCCGTGCCACCGGCACTTCCGGTCTGACCGATGATCTGCTCGACGGCCCGAATCAACGCTCCGGACAGCGTTCGCTGGGCGCGATTCTCGTCGCTGCCGGGCGGCTGGACGCGAATGCCACCGAACAGATTCTGCGACGCCAGCGCGAGCACGGCCAGAGCTTTGGCCAGGCCGCCATCAGCCTTGGTCTGCTGACCTCGGCGGATGTCGAGCTGGGGCTGGCGCGGCAGTTTGATTTTCCCTATCTGCTGCAGGGCACCAGCCTGCTCAGCCAGGAGCTGGTGCTGGCTTACCAGCCATTTGGCGCGCAAGCCGAAACCATGCGGGTACTGCGTTCCGAGCTGATGCAGCGCTGGTTCGGTCGGCCGGGGCAGCATGCCCTGGCCATCACCAGCGCGCACCGCCACGAAGGCCGCAGCTATCTCGCCGCCAATCTGGCGATCACGTTTTCGCAACTCGGCCAGCGCACGCTGCTGATCGACGCCGATTTGCGCCAGCCGCGCCAGCATGCGTTGTTCGGCCAATCCAACAGCATGGGCCTGTCGGCGCTGTTGTCGGGACGCGCCGGCCAGGCCACTATCGCGCGCATTGACGGGCTGGTCGATCTGTCGGTGCTCAGCGCCGGGACCGCGCCACCGAATCCGGCCGAATTGCTGGCCCGCCCGGCATTCGGGCAGCTGCTGCAGGAGCTGGCGCGCAACTACGATGTAGTGCTGATCGATACGCCGCCAGCGACCGAATGCGTTGACGCCCGCAGCGTTGCCGCCAGTGCCGGGGCGGCGCTGGTGCTGGCGCGCAAGGATGTCACTGCGCTCGGTGCGGTGACGCAGCTGGCGGCGTCGATGGGGCAGGCCGGCATTGCCGTACTTGGCTCGGTTCTCAACGAGTTTTGATTGCACGCGTGAACAAGCGCCTGGCATGGATCGACGTGTTGCGCGGCCTCGGGATTGTTGCGGTGGTGGTTGGACACGTCACCTTCAACCGTGCCCTGGCGGCGCAGATCTTCATGTTCCATATGCCGCTGTTCTTCCTGTTGGGTGGCTGGCTGCATGATCCTGTCACGCCGCAACGGGACTACCTGAAGGCCAAGGCGCGCAGCCTGCTGCTGCCGTATGTCTGCTTCCTCGTGATTCTGTGGCCGCTTGAAGTCATGATGTCGGTCGCCGATCCGGCCGCGCGCTGGAGTTGGCCAGTGCTGGTCGAGCCGATGCTGTATGGCGGTCAAATGCTGACCGGCTTTGCCGGTGTGTTGTGGTTCGTTACCTGCTATTTCCTGACGCAGCAGCTGTCGCATTTTCTGTTGCGCCGCTTTACGCTGCCAGTCTGTGCCGGCGTGTGCGGCGTGATGCTGGCAACGGCCTGGTTGACCGCTTGGCTGTGGCCAGACTGGGCGCTGCCGCTGGCCGCCGATGTCGTGCTGTTTGCGGCGCCACTGTACCTGCTCGGCTATGCCGTGCGCGACGTTGCGCTGGCACGCTGGACGCCGCTTTGGATTGCGCTGACGCTCGGCGCAGTGCTGCTCAACGTGGGCGGCGTTGGCAATACGATGGACATGAAGGCAGGCGATTACGGTCTGCCGATTGTCACGCTGGTCAGCGCGCTGGCCGTGGTGGCGCTACTGGCGGTGCTGGCCCAGCGGTTGCAGGCCACCATGGCCGGACGCACGCTGGCCGTACTCGGCGGCGCGTCGATGACGATCATGTTTTTGCATCAGTTCGTGCAGCTGATGATGGCCAAGCAATTCGGCATCACGCAGGCCCTGCCGCGCATCGCCGGCGCGCTCGTCGCGTGTTGGCTGATGCATCGTCTGCTGTGCGCCTGGCCACTGGCGGCGCAGTTGTTTCTGGGCCGTCGTCCAGCCATCCGGGCGGCCACATGAGAGACCACGACACCATGCCACCAACCAGCATCAGCGCAATCGTGCCGGCGTATAACGTGGAGTATTACGTAGCCGACGCGCTTGATTCGCTGCTGGCGCAAAGCGCGCCATTTCACGAGATCATCGTCGTCGACGATGGCAGCACCGATGGCACCGCTGCCATTCTCGACCGCTATCGGCAGCACCCATCGATACGCGTGGTGCACGTCGACAATGGCGGGCAGGGGCGTGCCAGGAACCTGGCGCTCGATCTGGCCAGCGGCGACTACGTGTATTTTTTTGATGCCGACGATTTGCTGATGCAGGATTTTGTCGCGGTGATGCAAGACCTGCTGGGCCGTCGGCCCGAGCTCGACATCGTGTACTTTTCCGGAGAATCCTTCGTCGACGCCGGTTGCAACACCGACTACCTGCCGGCGTATCGCCGCAAGCTCGATGGTGAATTCGCCGATGGCGTGGCTGCGGCCGGCGCCCTGCTTGCGCGCGGCACCTGTTTTGCCAGCCCGTGCCTGTACCTGTCGCGCCGCAGCCTGTGGGGCGAGGGTGCACTGGCCTTCAAGCCGATCGTGCACGAGGACGAAGAAATCATCACGCTACTGGCTTGCGCCGCCGGTGCCTCGGTCTGCACCGACCGGGGTTTTTTTGATCGCCGCGTGCGCGCGCAGTCGACCATGACCCAGCGCAAGTCCGGCCGGCATGCCGCCGGTTACCTGCAAACGCTGGCCACGCTGGCGACGCAGTGTCGGCAACAGCGCGCCACGCTGGCGCCGATCGAGGCGCTCATGGTGCGACGCTTTTATGCGCTGCTGGCCGGCTATCTGGCGATCTGCAAATCGATTGGCGACCGGCCCGACTACCGCGCGCTCGGCCGTCATCTGCTGACGCTGGGCCGCTTGCCCGGGCTGCGCCAGCTGGTTGAAATGACCGCCCCGCCGGGCTTGCTGTTGCGCGTGTCCGGCTGGCGCAGACAACGCATGCAATCAAAGACAGGACAACGATAAATGGCGTCAAACTTTTCCAATACACGCTGGGTCTTGTTATCGCAAGGTGCGCGGGTGGTGTCGCAGCTGGTCAGCATGACCGTGCTGGCGCGACTGCTGTCACCGGACGCCTATGGCCTGATGGCGCTGGCAGCGATCGTCACCAACATGGCCTATCTGTTTCGCGACATGGGCACGGCCGCTGCGCTGATTCAATCGAGGGACGTGTCGCCCACGATGGCCAGCACGGTCTACTGGACCAACCTCGCGCTGGGCTTGCTGATTGGCGTGGCGATCATCTGCGCCGCGCCAATCACCGCGCACATCTTCCATGAACCGCAACTGGCGACCGTGCTGTGCATGCTGGCGATCGTGTTTCCGCTGACCGGCGCGAGTGTGGTGCATCAGGCGCTGCTGGAACGCGAGTCGAAGTTCTCGGTGGTCGCCGGCGCTGAAGTGGTGGCCTCGCTGGCCGGACTGGGCGCGGCGCTGCTGTTGGCCTGGCGCGGCGCCGGCGTGTTCAGCCTGGTGGCGCAGATGATTGTCGCCACGCTGGTCACCAGCGCCATCATCGTGCTGCGTTCGACCTTTCGACCGCTGCGTCACTGGAATCGCGCCGAGTTCAAATCGATCGCGCGTTTCAGCGGCAACCTGTCGATGTTCAACGTGGTGCTGTACATCTCGCGCAATGCCGACAGCATGGTGGTCGGCCGCATCCTCGGCGCGGCCGTACTGGGAGCCTATTCGATGGCGTACCGGCTGATGCTGTTCCCGCTGCAGAACATGACGTATGTGGTGGCGCGGGTGCTGTTTCCGGTCATGAGCCGCAGCCAGGGCTCGGTCACGGAAGTGGCCAATCTGTACCTGCGTTCGCTCGGCTTCATCGCCTTCCTGACCGCGCCGTTGATGGCCGGCCTGTTTGCGCTGCGCGAGCCGTTCGTGCATGTGATGCTGGGGGCCAGCTGGCAAGCGTCGGTCGCCTTGCTGGGCTGGCTGGCGCCGGTTGGCTTCATTCAATCGCTGGTCAGCAGTACCGGCACCGTGCTGATGGCGCGCGGCAGCACCGGGCTGATGCTGCGCCTCGGCCTGGTCGGCGCGGTGCTGCAGGTCGGTGCGGTGGTGGTCGGCGCGCAATGGGGCATCGAAGGCGTGGCGGCGGCGTATCTGGCGGCCAGCCTGGTCAATGCGCTGCCGGCGCTGTATTTCAGCACCCGCCTGATCCATATCCGTTTTGGCACGCTGATGGGCTGCATTACGCCATCGATTGGCGCGGCGCTGCTGATGGTGGGCGTGTTGCGCCTGAGTGGCCCGCTGGTGGCGCAGGCCACGCCGCACGAATGGTTGTTGCTGCTGGTCCAGGTGGTGATCGGCGTCCTTGTGTATGGCACCGCCAGCCTGGTTCTGCTACGCCCACAGCTGCTGAGCCTGCGCTCGTTGCTGGGTTTTCAAAAGAAAGTTGAGGCGTAAATGGCCACATTCGACGTATTGCTGCCGGTAAAAGACGGCATGGCATTCCTGGCCGAAGCGATCGACAGCATCATCGCGCAAACCTTCCACGACTGGCGCCTGATCGTGCTCGACCATGGCTCCACCGATGGCAGCGTGGCGCTGGCCGAGGCGTATGCCGAACGCGATCCGCGCATCATCGTGCGGCCGTTTCCGGAGGCCCGTGGCCTGTCCGGCCTGCTCAACTGCGGCCTTGACCTGTGCGACTGCAAGTACGTCTTGCGCCAGGATGCCGATGATGTCTCGCTGCCGGAACGCATGGCCGAACTGGCCGCCGCCTTCGAGGCCGATGCTGCGCTGGTGGTGGTCGGCTCCCTCGGCGACGTGATCGATGCGAAGGGCAACACCATCGGCCAGATCGACATGCCGACCGGGCCGAATGGTATCATTGCCGGCGCGCTGTTCCGCACCCCGGTCTGTCACCCGGCGGCGGCACTGCGGCTGGATGCGTTGCAACGCATCGGTGCAGCCAGCGGACTGCCGGTGCGCTACGGCGACGACTTCATCGGCGTGCTGCCGCCGCAGCGGCGCTTGCAGGTGCCGTCGCTGGCGGAAGACTATTTTCTGTTTGGCCAGCTGGCGTTGCTGGCGCCTTGCATCAATCTGGATCGCAAGCTGATCCAGTACCGCTGGCATGGCGCCAATGTGGGCGCCACCAAACACCACGCGCAGATGCAGGTGGCGCTGGACATTTCGCGCTCGCTGGCGGAATCGATTGCGCTGATGCACGGCATCGAGCGCTGCGATCCGGCACCATTTTGCAACCATGGCGAACGCCTGTTCGATATCGAAGGCAGCAGCGATTTTTCGGCGCAATACGCGCTCCTTGAAACGACCCTGCGCAAGCTGGTGCCGGCCGGTCCCGAGCGGGCGCGTGAACTGGCCTTTCGCCGGGTCCTGGCGCGCCGCGACCGGCTCTCGATGGCAGTGCGCTACGGCCTGTTCGCCTCGCTCTATCAGGTCCGCCCGGCCGAGTCGCGCACGGTGCGCTCGTGGCTGCTGCGCGGCCTGCAAAAGCAGCCAATCCTGCAACTGAGTCCATCGGGACGGTTGCGATGAGCGGCGCACAGCACGTCGATGATTTCACGCCGCTGGTTAGTGTCGTGATTCCGACCTACAACCGCGGCTACTGCATCGCCGCCTCGATCGACAGCGTGCTGGCACAGACCTTGGGTGACTTCGAAATCATCGTGGTCGACGATGCCTCGGGCGACGACACCCAACAGCGCGTGGCCGCGTATACCGACCCGCGCGTGAGCTACGTCGCGCTGCCGACCAACCAGGGTGGCGCGGTGGCCCGCAATACCGGTATCCGGCAGGCGCGCGGTGAGTTCATCGCCTTTCTCGACAGCGACGATCTGTGGTTGCCCGACAAGCTGGCGCGCCAGATCGACGGCCTGCGCCGGCTCGGCCCGCATTGCGGCCTGAGCTACACCTGGCTGACCTGCGTCGACGACGACGGCGCCGAGACCTTGCGCATCCATCCCGAGATCGACGGCGACTGTTTCGAAGAAATGCTCGTGTCGAATTTCATCGGCTCGTTTTCCAACCTGGTGGTGCGGCGCGAGCTGCTGGTCGAAGCCGGCGGACTCGATGAAGCCTTTCGCAGCTGTCAGGACTGGGACCTGTTCATCCGGCTGTGTCGCCACCGCTCGGTGCATTGCGAACGTGGCTATCTGGTGCGCTATCTGCAAAGTGTCACCGATACGGTTCGCATTTCCACCAACCCGGGCTCGGTGATCCAGGGGCATCGCCGCATCCTGGCCAAGTTCGCCGCCGATTACGCGGGGCTCGCTGCACCGTTGCAACGTCGCGCATTCGGCTTCTTCATGGCGCTGTTCGCCGGCAGCGGCAGTGTCGCCGACACGCTTGCCATGGGCCGCGCGCGCGTGCGCAGCGGCGCTACGGGCGACGAACTGGTCGAATGCGCGCGGCTGATTGCGCGTTCCCTGAAACGCCGGCTGGCACAACGGCTGGCCGCACGCCGGCGCGTCTGAGGGAGATGACGATGCTGCGACTTTCCCTGCCAACGCGACGCCAGACCGGCCCGCTGATGATTGCGCTGTTCGCCCTGTTGATCGGGCTGGTGGTGCCGCTGTTCGTCAACGGCGTCGAAGGCAGTCCGACCAAGGCGATGGTCCTGCCTGCGGTGCTGCTGCTGGGCATGCTGCTGTTGTACAGCCGCGTGCTGTTGCTGACCGTGATCCTGTTGCTGCGCGCGTCGGGCGATGTCTTCTTCGACACCACCAAGGTCGCGCTGGGCGGCATGCAGATCGGCGTCGGTGGCCTGGTCAATGTGGCGGTGATTCTGATCGCGCTGCTGCTGGTGATCGAAAAGCCGAAGCTGCTGCCGAAGAAGTTGGCCGTGATCTGGCTGCCATTCATTCTGCTCGGCATGGTCGGCGTGGCGCTGGCGCCGGAGAAGGGCAATGCGGTGCGCCTGTATCTGGCGCAAGTGTCGTATTTCGCGGTGTTCGTGACGGCGTTTTACGTGGTCCGTACGCCCGAGGATTTCAAGCGCTGCGTGCGCATCGTGCTGTGGTCGTCGGTGTTGCCGCTGCTGTACGGCATCGGCAGCATCGCGGTCCAGGGCGGCGTGCACGGACCCAACGGCGCACGCCTGCAAAGCACCTTTGCCCATCCCAACATCTACGCGTTTTATCTGACGCTGGTCGTGACGCTGGGTTTCTATGTGCTCAAGAGCGCCACCTACAAGCTGTCCGGCGCGCAACGCGTCGGCCTCAGTGCCTACCTGCTGCTGCTGATGGTGATGTTGCTGCTGACGCAAACCCGCAGCGCCTGGATGGCCTGCTTCGGCCTGTTCTTCGCCTACGGCCTGTTGTTCGAACGGCGTTTCCTGTGGCTCATGGCACTGCTGCCGGTGGTGGCGATGCTGATTCCCGACGTGCGTGATCGCGTGCTGGAACTCGGCAGCGGCAATGAAGTGGTGCAATACGCGAAATTGAATTCGTTTGCCTGGCGGCTGTATATCTGGCGCTCGGGACTGGAGTGGATGCGGCCGTCGCATTATCTGTTCGGCTACGGCATGGATTCGTTCGCCCATTTTTCGCCGACCTTTTTCCCCCTGGCCGGCAAGACCAATTTCGGCGCGCATAACCTGTACGTGCAGTGGCTGTTCGAACTCGGCGCGCTCGGCCTGCTCGCCTATTTATGGCTGTACGGGCGGCTGCTCTGGATACTCAAGGGCCTGCTGCCGGTCAACCGGTTGTGCGGTTTCATGCTGCTGGCGATGGTGGTGCAGTACCTGATGGTGTCGGCATCCGACAACATGGGCGCCTACCTCGCGTTCAACTGGTATTTCTGGTTCGTGGCTGGCTCCGGCTGCGCGATGCTGGCGCATGCGCAGCCGGCCCAGCCGACCGCGCAAGGTGATCGATGACTGCGCAGTCCACGCTCGCGCCAGCCGTCGACGGCCATGGCGCGCACTTACCGGCCCTCGATGGCTGGCGCGGCCTGAGCATCCTGCTCGTGCTGGCGGCGCATCTGCTGCCGCTCGGGCCGAAGGCGTGGACACTGAACTACAGCGCCGGCATCCTCGGCATGGTCCTGTTTTTTACACTCTCGGGATTTCTGATCACCTCGTTGCTGCTGCGCGACCAGAACGTGCTGCGGTTCCTGATCCGGCGCTTCTTCCGGATCGTGCCGCTGGCCTGGTTGTACATGGCCGTGGCGCTCGGCCTGACCGGTGTCTCGGCCATGGTGTGGCTGGCGCATTTTTTGTTCTTTGCCAATCTCCCGCCGCGCGACCTGGTGCCGCTGACGCTGCACATCTGGAGCCTGTGCCTGGAGATGCAATTTTATGTCGGCATCGCGCTGCTGGTGGCGCTGCTGCGCCTGCGTGGCTTGTGGCTGCTGCCGGTGCTGGCCTTGCTGTTTTCCGCGCTGCGTGCGTGGTATGGCATTTATGCCTCGGACATCAGCTATTACCGCGTCGATGAAATCCTGGCCGGATGCACCCTCGCGCTGCTGGTGCATGGCCATGCCGGCCACACCCTGCGGGCATGGCTGGCGCGGCTGCCGCAGTGGCCGCTGCTGGCGCTGCTGGTGGTGTCGTGCATGCCGCAGGGACAGTGGCTCAATTACCTGCGACCCTATTTCGCCGCGTTGCTGGTTGGCGCCACGGTGCTCGCGCCGCACACCGGCATGGCCAAGCGGCTGGACAACCGGGTGCTGCTGTATCTGGCGGCGATTTCGTATGCGCTGTATGTGATTCATCCGTTGCTGGGCGCCTCGTGGTTTGGCTCCGGCGACATCGCCGAAAAATATGCCAAGCTACCGCTGCTGCTGCTGATGCTGTTCGCACTGGCGCATTTTTCTACCCATCATTTCGAGCGCTGGTTCATCGCGTTCGGACGCACCCTGGCCGCCGGCAGCTTGCCGCGCTGGCCGGCATCAGCACAGCGCAACGGAGACAAGCATGTCAAATGATTCGGACTGGCAGGCAGATCTGCAACGCTACGGCATGGCCCACCCTTTCCTGCAGGAGCAGTCGATCTGGGCGGTCTGGACTTACCGCTTCGGCAGGCGCCTCGACCGGCGCGCCCCGGGACTGGCGCAACGCGTGCTGACGCGCGCTTACTGGTTGCTGTTTCGGCTGGTGGAAACCATGGTCGGCGTGAGCCTGCCGAAGGCCGCGCAGATCGGACCGGGTTTGCGGATCTGGCACTTCGGCGGCATTTTTCTGCATCCCGACACGGTCATCGGCGCCAACTGCACGCTGCGCCAAGGCGTGACGATTGGCAACCGCTCCGAAGGCGGCCCGGTGCCGGTGCTGGGCGACGATGTCGACGTCGGCGCCTACGCCCAACTGCTGGGCGGAATCCGCATCGGGCACGGCTGCCGCATCGGCGCGATGGCGGTGGTGTTGTGCGATGTGCCCGATGGCGCCACCGCCGTGGGCGCACCGGCGCGGGTGATCCTGCCTGCTGCCGAACTCTCAGATTCAGGATCTTCCCGATGAAAATTGCTTACCTCGTCAACCAGTACCCGAAGGTCAGCCACAGTTTCATCCGGCGTGAAATTCTTGCGCTCGAACGGCAGGGTTTCGAGATCGAACGCATCGCCGTGCGCGGCTGGAACGACCACTTGGCCGATCCCGAAGATGAGCGTGAACGCGAGCACACCCGGTATGTCCTGCAAGGCGGTGCGGCGACCCTGCCGCTGGCCGTGCTGCGCCAGCTGATCACGGCGCCGCTGCGCCTGATCAGTGCCGTCGGGCTGGCTTTGCGCATGGGCCGCCGCGCCGCCCGGCCGTGGCCGGTGCACCTGATTTATCTGGCCGAGGCGTGCCGCATCGTTCCGTGGATGCAGCAGGCCGGCGTGCGCCATCTGCATGCCCATTTCGGCACCAATTCGGCCGAAGTGGCGATGCTGGCCGAGGCGCTCGGCGGTCCGCCCTACAGCTTCACCGTGCATGGTCCGGAAGAGTTCGATCAGCCGGAATTCCTGCATCTGGCCGAAAAAATCCGGCGTGCCGCGTTTGTCGTCGCCATCAGTTCGTATGGCCGCAGCCAGTTGTACCGCTGGATCGGTTACCGCGACTGGCCCAAGGTGCAGGTGGTGCATTGCGGACTCGAGCCGGCCTTCCACGCCGGTGCGGCGGTGCCGCCGCCACGTGCGCCGCGCATCGTCTGCGTCGGACGCCTGTGCGAACAGAAAGGGCAATTGCTGCTGGTCACCGCAGTGAGCCGGCTGGTGCGCAACGGCATCCCGGTCGAGCTGGTGCTGGCCGGCGACGGCGAGATGCGCGGCCAGCTGGAGTCGCTGATTGCCTTGTACGGCTTGCAGTCGCACGTCGTCATTACCGGCTGGATCGGCAGCGACCGCGTGCGCGCCGAAATTCTCGCAGCGCGGGCGCTGGTGCTGCCGAGTTTCGCCGAGGGCCTGCCGGTCGTGATCATGGAAGCGATGGCGTTGCGCCGGCCCGTGCTGACTACCTACGTCGCCGGGATTCCGGAGCTGGTGCGGCCGGGCCGGGAAGGCTGGCTGTTTGCCGCCGGTGACGTCGATGCACTGGTGGAGGCGCTGGAGCAGATGCTGGCCGCGCCGCCCGAGCTGCTGGCAGAGATGGGGCAGGCCGCCTACGAACGCGTGCTGGAACGGCACGCGATCGATGTCGAAGCAGCCAAGCTGGGCCATCTGTTTCGCGCCGAGGTGACGCCTGGCGTTGCCTCGGCAAGAACGCTGGCCAATGTCGCCGAAGGTGCGCGATGAGCGCGCTCTGGCTGGCACAGGCCCTGTTCGTCGTGCTGCTGGCGCTGCTGGCCTTGCCGGTCTGCGTGTTCGTACTGGAAATCGGCTTGGCCCTGTTCGCGGCGCGCAGCCGCACCGCGCCACGCTTGCCGCATGTAGCGCGCCCGGCGCTGGCGGTGCTGGTGCCGGCGCATGACGAGGGCAGCGGCATTCTCGCCACGCTGGCATCGATCCAGTCCCAGCTGCAAAGTGGCGACCGGCTGCTGGTAGTGGCCGACAACTGCAGCGACGACACCGCCGCGCAGGCGCGTCACGCCGGCGCCGAGGTGCTGGTGCGGCATGACGATCTGCGCCGCGGCAAAGGCTATGCACTCGATGCCGGCGTGCGTCAGCTGGCGCTCGACCCACCGGCAATGGTGATCGTGGTCGATGCCGACTGCCTGCTGGCGCCACACGCGTTGGCACGGCTGGCATCCTGCTGCAGCGCGTCGCAGCGGCCGGTGCAGGCGTTGTATCTGATGCGGGCGCCGGCGGGTAGCGGCCTCAAGACCCGCATCGCCGAATTCGCCTGGGCCGTGAAAAACCGTGCCCGTGCACTTGGCCTGCAGCGGCTCGGCCTGCCATGCCAGCTGATGGGCAGCGGCATGGCATTTCCGTGGGCCTTGATCGACGAGGCCGAACTGGCCAGTGCCGATCTGGTGGAAGACCTGCGCCTCGGACTGGACTTTGCACGGGAGCGGCGCGCGCCGCTGTTTTGTCCCGAAGCGCTGGTGACCAGTGAATTCCCGGTCAGTGCGCCCGGCTTGCAGTCGCAGCGTACGCGCTGGGAACACGGTCATCTGGCGATGCTGATGCGGGCCGGACCGCGTCTGCTGTTCGACGCTGTATGCACCGGCAACGCCGGCCTCGGCGCGTTGACGCTGGACCTGTGCGTGCCGCCGCTGGCGCTGCTGGTGTTGCTGTCGCTGGCGCTGGGTGCGATTGGCGCGCTGCTGTGGGGCTGGACCGGCGTGGCCGTGCCATGGGGTCTGGCGCTGATCGGGCCGCTCCTGCTGGCCGGTGCCGTGCTGGTCGCCTGGCTGCGCTTCGGGCGCGCCATCCTGAGCTGGCGTGAACTGGCGTATGCGCCGATGTATGCCCTGATCAAGATTCCGTTGTATCTGAAATTCGTGATCCGCCGCCAGGTGAAATGGGTGCGCTCGGATCGCGATCCATCGTGACCATGACCGCTTTACCGAGAAGGAACCGCCCAATGAAACATTACCGCTGTTCGCTGGCCGCGCTCGTCGTGCTGGGCATGACCATGGGCGCTGCCCAAGCCGCCGCATTGCCGACCGACGCCGTGTTTGCGGCCGACAGTTTCTGGTACACGCCGATTCCGCGCGAGGTGGAACTGAACCCGAATTCGGATGCGTACGTGCAGGAGTTCCTGCGTCAGAAAAAAGCCTACTACGGCAACGTCAACCTCAACACCCGCGCGTACTCCAGCCCGGTGTATGTGGTCGGTCCCGACGTGGCGGGGAAGGATGTCACCGAATGGGATTGCCAGAAGAAAAAGTTCAAGGACAAGGATCTGGCCGAGCAATGGCGCGCCGTGCCGATTCCCGATTTTGCCGAAGCGGCCGAGGGTAGCGACGCCGAAATGACGATTTACCAGCCGTCCAGCGACACCATGTGGGAGTTCTGGCAGGCACGCAAAACCGACGATGGCTGGCAAGCCTGCTGGGGCGGACGCATGAGCAAGGTGTCGCGCAGCGACGGCGTGTTTCCGAAACATTACGGCACCACCGGGACCAGCCTGCCATTCATCGGTGGCCAGATTACCGCCGAAGAATTGCAGCGCGGCGAGATTCGTCATGTGATCGGCATCGCACTGGTCGATGCCGAGCATTTCAGCATCAAGTCGTGGCCGGCGCACCGCTCGGATGGCTACAACCCGCAACGCAAGCCGAACCAGATTCCGGAAGGAACGCGCTTCCGGCTCGACCCGACGGTCGATGTCGACAAGCTCAAGCTGCACCCGATTGCCAGGACCATTGCGCGCGCCGCACAGCGCTACGGCTTCGTGGTGTGGGACAAGGCCGGCGCGATTTCGCTGCGTCTGCAGAATCCGAAATCGACCACCGCCGGCGGCGGCAGCGATCCCTATCCCGCCTTGTTCAAGGGCAAGGGCAGCAACGCGATTCTCGACGGTATCCCGTGGGACCGCCTGCAATTCCTGCCGAATGATTATGGCAAGCCCTGACGCACACCTGTCGGCAGTCTGACGCCGGTTGGCGCAGTCCGAACGGACGTGCCAACGCGGATGTCGAACTGCTGGCGCTTCACTCACCTCACGAAAGAACACCTTGAAAATTACAGTCATTGGCAGCGGCTACGTTGGCCTCGTCACCGGCACCTGCCTGGCCGAAATGGGCAACCATGTGTTGTGCCTGGATCTTGATGAAAACAAGATCCGCATCCTGAACGACGGCCAGATTCCGATCCACGAACCCGGCCTGCTCGAACTGATTCGCCGCAACGTCGCCACCGGACGCCTGCGCTTCACCACCGATGTCGAGCAGAGCGTTGCCTTCGGCGCCTTGCAGTTCATCGCCGTGGGCACGCCGGCCGACGAGGATGGTTCGGCCGACATGCAATATGTGCTGGCCGCAGCGCGCAATATCGGCCGTTACATGACCGACTACAAGGTCGTCATCAACAAGTCCACGGTGCCGGTCGGCACCGCCGACAAGGTCGGTGACGTGTTGCGCGAACAGCTGGCCGAACGTGCCTTGACGCTGCCGTTTTCGGTGGTGTCGAATCCGGAATTCCTGAAAGAGGGCGCGGCCGTCGATGATTTCATGCGGCCCGACCGCGTCGTCATCGGCGCCGACGATGAGCGCGCGATCACGTTGATGCGCACGTTGTACGCGCCGTTCATCCGCAACCATGATCGGGTCATCGTGATGGATGTGCGCTCGGCCGAGCTGACCAAGTACGCCGCCAATGCGATGCTGGCCACGCGCATCTCGTTCATGAACGAACTGGCCAACCTGGCCGACAAGCTCGGCGCCGACGTGGAACAGGTGCGCATCGGCATCGGCTCCGATCCGCGCATCGGCTTTCATTTCCTGTATCCGGGCTGCGGTTACGGCGGTTCGTGTTTTCCGAAAGATGTCCAGGCCCTGTTGCGCACCGGCGCCGAAAACGATTCGAACATGAAAGTGCTGCAGGCCGTCGAGGACGCCAACGAGGCGCAAAAACACCTGTTGCTCGACAAGATCCGCACCCGCTTCGGGACCGATCTGAGCGGCATGCGCTTCGCGCTCTGGGGCCTGGCGTTCAAGCCCAATACCGACGACATGCGCGCCGCCTCGAGCCGCGTCATCATCCAGGGCCTGTGGGACATGGGCGCGAGCGTCACTGCCTACGATCCGGTGGCGATGCAGGAAGCGCGCCGCATCTTCGGCGACGACGCACGGCTGCAGTATGCGGAGTCACCGCTGGACGCCTTGCGCGACGCGGATGCGCTGGTCATCGTCACCGAATGGAAGGAATTCCGCGTGCCGGATTTCGACGTCCTCAAGCAGGCGCTGAAGCATCCGGTGATCTTCGATGGTCGCAATCTGTACCAGCCGTCCGAGGTACGCAGCCATGGTCTTGAGTACTTTGCGATCGGACGCCGCTGACGGCATGCTGGCGCGCTTTTCGTTCCGGCAATTGCTGTTTGCCGGCTTCATCCTGATCTCGCTGGTGCTCACGGCCAGCTCGGTGCAGGCGCTGCTGGCACTGGAGCACCTGACCCGGCTCGGACGCGAAACGGCGGCGCGGGCGGTCATGCTCAGCGAGCAGTCGCAACTCCTGACCGAGCGCACCCTGGCGATGGAGCGCAGCGCGCGTCAATTCATGGTGCTCGATGAGCTGGTCTTTCGCGAACGCTACCGCAGCGCGTGGGAGCAGGGGCGCGCTGCCCTGGCACTGCTGGCGGCCGAGCGCTCTCCCGAGCTGGCCGGCGAGTGGACCCGGCGCGCCGATGCAGTCTGGTCGGTGCTGCAAACCGGCAAGCGCCGGGGCCGCGCCGGACAGACGGTGCTGGACCAGACCTTCGCCCGTCTGCCGGTCATCAACGAACAGATGGCGGCCCAAAGCAAGCGCGAAACGGCGCAACGCAACAGCGCCATGCTCGATGAACTGGAACGCCAGCGTCAATGGCTGGCCGCGCTGCTATTTGGCGGGGTGGTGCTCAGTGCGATCCTGGCCAGCTGGTTTGGCACCTGGTTGTCGCGCCCGTTGCGCCGTATCGAGCAGGCCATCGGACGTTTGGGCGAGAACCGCTTCGACCAGATTGTCACCGTCGACGGTCCGGCTGACACCCGCCGCCTCGGTCAGCAGCTGGACTGGTTACGGCAACGGCTGGCCGCGCTGGACGACGATCAGAAGCGTTTTGCGCGCCACATTTCGCATGAACTGAAGACGCCGCTGGCAGCATTGCGGGAAGGCGTCGCACTGCTCGAAGATGAAGTCGCCGGGCCGCTCACGGCGGGCCAGCGCGAGATCGCCGGCATCCTGCGCCAGAACAGCGCGGCACTGCAAAGCCAGATCGAAGACCTGCTGCGCTACAACGCCGCCGCCTGGGACGCGCAGCGCTTGCAGCGTGTCGAGGTCGACCTGCTGGCATTGCTGCACAAGGTCGTCGATGAGCAACGCTTGCAGTGGCAGGCCAGGCGGCTGCAGGTCAGCGTCGAAGGCGATCCGGTGCGGCTGCTGGCCGACGCCGACAAGCTCGGCGTGGCGCTGGCCAATATCCTGTCGAATGCCGTGCGCTTCAGCCCGGAGGGCGCGCGTATCGTGCTGCGGGCCAATGCCGGTACAGGCGTGGTGGTGATCGACTGCATCGACCAGGGCCCCGGTGTCGCGGCCGACGACGCCCGCCGCATTTTCGAGCCGTTCTTCCAGGGTAGCCGGCATCCCGCCGGAGCCCGCACCGGCAACGGCATTGGCCTGTCCATCGTGCGCGAGTATGTGGGTGCGCATCAGGGCTCGGTCCAGCTCATTCCGCGCTCGCAGGGCGCTCACTTTCGAATCGAATTGCCAAATGAAAAATAAGTTGATTGCCGCTTGCTCGGCACTGCTGCTGGCCGCTTGTGTCAGCACTCCCAATCTGCCGCCAAGGCCAACGTCAACCCGCACGCCTGAGCTGGCGCCAACGGCAGTTGTGCCGGCCGATAAACCCAGCCAGCAAATCAGCGAGCTGCTGGTATTCCAGTCCGGCGTGCGCCAGATGAAGCCGGCGGAATTGACCAGGGCACTGGCCGAGGCGGATGCCCAGCCGGTGTCCAGCGTCGGCATCGTGCGACGCGCGATGCTGCTGGCGGCGCAACGCGGCAGCGGCGATCTGGTGCGGGCCCAGGCGTTGCTGGACGTCATCGAAGTACCGCTGACGCCGGACGGCATCGCGCTGAAGGCGCTGGCCCAGTTTCTCAGCGCTACCTACGGCGATGCGCGGCGGCAGGAGGAGGCCCAGGACAAGCTGACCGTGCAGCTGCGTGAAGCGCAGCGCCGCAATGACCAGCTGGCCGAAAAACTGGACGCGCTGCGCAACATCGAACGCGCGCTGGCGGTGCGTCCGCCGGTACCGGCGTCGCCACCCAAATGAGTGCGCCGATGGCCGCCCGCGCCCATGTCCTGCTGGTCGATGACGATGAAGATCTGCTGCGTCTGTTGACGATCCGCCTGCAGGCCGGCAATTACCGCGTGACGGCCGTCGCCAGCGCTGAAGCGGCGCTGGCCCGGCTCGCGGTGGAACTGCCCGATGTGGTCATCAGCGACGTGCGCTTGCCGGGCCGCGACGGGCTGGCGCTGTTCGACGAACTGCGCCGCCAGCATGCCGCGCTGCCGATGATTCTGCTGACTGCGCACGGCAGCATTCCGGATGCCGTCGAGGCCACCGCGCGCGGCGCGTTTGCGTATCTGACCAAGCCGTTCGACGGCAAGATATTGCTCGACAAGGTGGCCCAGGCGGTCAGCCTGACCAGCGTTTCCGATGCCCCCGCGCTGGCCGACGAAAGCTGGCGTGCCGCGCTGATCAGCCGCAGTCCGCGCATGGCCGAGTTGCTGGCCGAAGCCCGCCTGGTGGCGGTGTCCGACGCCAGCATCCTGATTCGTGGCGCCAGCGGCACCGGCAAGGAATTGCTGGCGCGGGCGATCCATCTGGCCAGCCCGCGCGCCAAGGCGCCATTCATCGCGGTCAATTGCGGCGCGATTCCCGAACATTTGCTCGAGTCGGAATTGTTCGGTCACGTCAAGGGCGCTTTCACCGGTGCGATCGGTCATCGCGAAGGCCTGTTCCAGGCGGCCGATGGCGGCACGCTGTTCCTCGATGAAATTGGCGACATGCCGGCGCCGCTGCAAGTCAAGCTACTGCGTGTCTTGCAGGAGCGCGCGGTGCGCCAGGTCGGCGCCGATCATGACCGTCCGGTCGATGTGCGAATCGTCTCGGCAACCCATCGCGACCTCGATGTCTCGATGCAGCAAGGACAGTTTCGCGAGGATCTGTATTACCGGCTCAATGTCGTGACGCTGTCGTTGCCGCCGCTGGAAGAGCGACGCGAAGACATTGCGCTGCTGGCACATCATTTCCTGCAGATGCTGGCGACCAAATACGGCAAGGCGCTCAACGGCTTCGCGCCGGATGCGCTGGCGGCGCTGGTCACGGCGAGCTGGCCCGGCAATGTCCGGCAGCTCTACAACGTGGTCGAGCAGGCCTGCGCGCTGGCCACGGCGGCGCTGGTGCCGTTGTCGCTGGTACAGCGGGCCTTGCGGGTGCCGTCGCTGGAGGTGCTGAGCTATATCGAGGCCAAGGCGCGCTTCGAGCGTCACTATCTAATTCAGTTGTTGCGCCTGACCGACGGCAACGTCGCCGATGCGGCCCGCCTGGCCGAGCGCAACCGCACCGAGTTCTACCGCCTGCTGCAAAAATATGCTCTGACGCCCAGCCTGTTCCGTGGCGAGGGCGACCCTGTCGCTCCAGAGCGACAGGAATAATCCATCGGGATCAAGGACTTGCACGGCATCGCCCGCAAACCTGTCGGGCTGAGGCGACAGAAAGTGCCGCGTACCGCCTCGCGGCATGGCCATTTGGCATGATCAAATTCTTAAGGTATTGATTTAAATAGGGAAAACACTGCTGGCACGGCGCTTGCTAACAATGCCTGTCGTGACACTTCCGGGTGTTTCGCCCTTCATTTAAAAAAAGGAAATACCATGCAAAAATCGAAACTGATCAATTCACTCGCCGCCGTCGCTTTGCTGGCTGGCACGATGTCGGTGTCCTTCGCAGCTGGTCCGCAAGACAAGCCAGCCGCCCCAGGCGGTGCCGAAGCACAATCCCAGGGACAGGCACCCGCCGCAGCAACCGATGACTCGATTACCGCGACCGCCAAGTCGGCCGTCAGCGCTGATGCCAAGCTTGCTGGCCTGCCAATTAATATTGCCACCGCCAAAGGTGTCGTGACTGTCTCCGGCGAAGTGCCTGACGCCGCATCCGGCGAGCGCGTGCTGCAAATTGTCGCCTCGGTCAGCGGTGTCAAAGACATCAAAAACACACTGAAAGTAAAAGGCGCTGGCTAACTCCAGTTTGCCGCTTCAGCACTCCCCGCCAGGCATTGCGCCCGGCGGGGTTTTTTTTCGTGCTTCGCAGGAACTGGGCGGCGCATGACAGGGTCTGTTAGGTGCCACACAGACTGTTCCGGGTGGAAAGCTCATCCTCCATTCAACTACCCAATTCTGGATTTCCTCCGTTATTTACTCGCATGACAATCTGCCGCTCCGGTTCGTCATGTTTTTTAACGTAACGCAACACCGCATTGTTGGCGGGTCACCTGACACCGCGTTGCGTGCTGATTCGCCCTGATGCTGTACCCAACTGAAAGCGGCTTATGTCCACAACGACAACCCTGACAGAAAAAACCATTGATATCGCAGGCTTTCCGGTAACCAGTACCGACGGGCGCAGCCTGGCGCGGCGCCTGTTGGCCGCGCTGCAGACGCGCAGGAAAGTGGCATTGTTCTTTGCCAATACGAATTTCATTGTGCAATGTCGTGCCCAGTTGCCGCGCATGCAGGACGACGCCGTGATTGTCGTCAATGACGGTGTCGGACTCGACATCGCCGCGCTGTTGCTGCGCAAGGGACAGTTTCTGGAAAATCTGAATGGAACCGATTTCACGCCCTATTTTTTCAAGAGTTGCGATCGGCCGCTGCGCATTTTTCTGTTGGGCAGCAAGCAGGACGTATTGCAGCGCGCAGCTGATTATGCGCGCCAGGAATTGGGGCAGGAAGTGGTCGGCGTGTGCGACGGTTATGACGATCTGCGCGAACGCCGCAGCCTGGTTTCAAAAATTAATCGCAGCGCCCCGGATGTGTTGCTGGTGGCGCCTGGAAACCCCATCCAGGAAGAATGGATACTCGAACATCGCGCGGCACTCGATGCCGGCATCGTCATGGGTGTCGGTGCGCTGTTCGATTTCTGGGCTGGCAACAAGACCCGTGCGCCCGCGCTGATGCAAACGCTGCGGCTGGAGTGGTTCTATCGGCTGTGCCTCGAACCACGCCGCCTGGTGCGGCGCTACACGGTCGATATTTTCAGATTTCTCGCTCATTGCCACCGCTACCGGAAAGAGATCCCGGCGGCAAAGACCTTTGCCTGATCATCCCGGCCACAACCGACCGGATGGTTCCACCGGAACCTCCACACGAACAAGGAAGGCAACATGAAAGCAATGATACTTGCAGCAGGCAAGGGCACGCGGGTTCGCCCACTGACCTACGACCTGCCAAAACCGATGATTCCCATTCTGGGCAAGCCAGTCATGGCGTACCTGATCGAGCATCTGGCCAAATACGGCGTGCGCGACATCATGGTCAATGTCAGCTATCTGCACGAAAAAATCGAAGAATACTTTGGCGAAGGCGAGCAGTTCGGCGTCAACATCGGCTATTCGTTCGAGGGCTACACCAATGATCTGGGCGAGGTCGTGCCGCAACCGCTGGGGTCCGCGGGCGGCATGAAAAAAATCCAGCAATTCGGCGGCTTCTTTGACGAGACCACCATGGTCCTGTGCGGTGATGCGCTCATCGATCTCGACATCAAGTCGGCCTTGTTCGAGCACAAGCGCAAGGGCGCCATGGCGAGTGTCTGCACCAAGGAAGTCCCCTGGGACAAAGTGTCGGATTACGGCGTCGTGGTAAGCGACGATGAAGGCAGGGTGCTGTCGTTTCAGGAGAAGCCATCCCGCGAGCAGGCCAAGTCGAACTTTGCCAGCACCGGCATCTACATCTTCGAACCGGAAGTGCTGGAGCTGATCCCGGCCGACACGATGTTCGATATCGGTTCCGACCTGTTCCCGTTGCTGGTCGAGCGCGGCATGCCATTCTTTGCCCAGAAGCGCCCCTACAACTGGATCGATATCGGCACCGTGAGCGATTACTGGAGCGTGCTGCAAAACGTGTTGCTGGGCGAGGTGGCCCATCTCGATTTGCCGGGACTGCAGGTTGCCGACGGCGTCTGGGTCGGACTCAACACGCGTATCGAATGGGAAGGCACCATCATTGAAGGCCCGGTGTATATCGGTTCCGGCTGCCACATCGAGGCGGGTTGCCATATCGTCGGACCCACCTGGATTGGTCACGGCAGCCATATTTGCACCGGCGCCGAAGTGATTCGCAGCGTGCTGTTCGAATACACCCGGATCTCCCAGGACGCGTTGATCGACGAGAAGATCGTGTTCAAGGATTACAGCGTCGATCGCAGCGGGACCATGGCCCACGTCTCCGAATTCGATCGCAGCGAATGGGGCAATGCGCGCGATCGCCGACACCGGCCCCGTGTCGCGGGTGCAGAAAAGGCCAAGGTCGCCGCCTGACTGGATGCCGGCCCGGGACGGCCAAGACCGCAACGTTCAAAAAACCACCTGCCTGTCGGGTGGTTTTTTTTTGCAATGGCGCCGTCATCCGGATAAAAATACCTGCCCGTCGCGCGCCTCGATTCAGTACCATTGCGCCACCTGATCGCTGTGCCATTGCGCTGGCGACGACTCCACCTGACCAAGCCCACTCCATGACCCTGTCTGATTTGTACCGTGAAGCGTTCACCACCCAACGCCATTTCGACTCCCTGTCGCAAGTCGCCATCTCGTCCATTGCCGCTGTCGCGGGCGGCGCGCCGCTGCTGTACAAGGCGATGTCCGCGTTCCCGGTGGCCGGCGCGGTGTTCTTCGTCGCCATCGCCTTGCTATGGCTGGCATTCCGGATCTACGAGCGTTTCGACACCCATGCCGCGCTGGCGCTGAACGTCGCGCAGGCAATCGAGGCGATGCCCGCCGGCGATCCGGGCGCCAAGCCGGTCATCGACGGAAACATCGTGCATGGCATGGCGCATGTGTTTCTCAAGCGCGGCGAATTCCCGTCGCTGATGACCACCCCGGGCGGTTATATCCATCGCAAGATCCGGCTGTTCGTGATTGGCGCGACCTTACTGTTCGGCGTGCTGGGAGCGGGCACGCTGTATTTTGGGCTGGTGCTGAACTGGGATGTGCAGGTGGTTGAGGAGGAGGGGCTGGATGGGTAGTGGTGAGCGCGTACACCGATGCGCTGCCTGCGCCTCGTGGCTCCGATTTCATCGCGTGCCTGGCCCATACCAAACCACGCGAAAGTGCCGGGTGGTTTTGTACGGGTCGGCGACGCCGGCTGAACTGGCCCGACAAGCCCAGGAGAATGCATTAAAAGAGGCGCCCGCGATGTCGGAAATTTTTACTGCAGGCCGGTACTAATTCCGGGATACGGTCAGCGGCTCGGTACGCTCTCTACCGTTTCTTGTAGGTCACCGGGTCGATACGTGCGCCGCCTGCCTTGATGTTCACGCCGGTGAGCCCGAGGCCGTTGATCGCCTGGAACTTGCCGCGCGCGTACTGGCTCTCGCAGGCACTGAAATCATCGGCTTTCGGGGAACACAGCACGTTTGTGATGAATATCCCGAGCGCCGGATTTGTTTCAGCCAGCACCAGATATGTCTCAGCCTCCGCAGCTACTGGTGTCCCACTTCCAGTCGCCACTCATGGCGTCGAACGTACGCGGGGCCTGCCAGCGTTCTGTTTTCCCGTCCGGGAATGTTCGAAGGCAACTACCATTCGTGCACTGGTTCTGGCAGCTGGTGTAATTGCGCTGCGTCGAGCGCACGCTGACTTTGGCTTCCCGCGCCTGGGCTTTCTCAGCAGCGTTCTCGGATGCTTTCTGCTGCGCCAGGTATGCCTTGTGTTTTGCGGCTATAACATTGAAGTCTGGCAAAGGCACACCGTCTTCTCTGGTGCGGGCGAAGTCTTTGAAAATGCCTGCTTGCGTCCACGGCCTGTTGAGCAGACCTTGCACGGCAGCTCTTCCAGCAATCGTTTTGCATTGATCGGAATCATTGCCTGCCTGGAGGGTGCGCGTAGTAGTCCAAAAGCCAGGCCAGCGAGCTCCCCTTCCTTCTGGGGCTCGTTGGAAGTGAGCCCCAACATAACTACGACAGCAAAATGTGAAAAGCCGTGCAGCGAAGGCTAACTTTTTTCATGCAGGAGTTTTGCCAGTTCGACCGCAGCTGCATTCAACGCCAATTCAGCCGGTCCCAATGCCGAGAACCTGGATTTGAATTCCGTGATCGGGACGAAGTAGGCATGCGCGATGCTCGCGAGTGGTTGTCGTGTTTCTGCATCCAGCACTTCAATTTCCACGGCAGCACCGCCGCGATAAAGGGGTACGGTTAAGAACACCGATGTCAATACGTTGAGTGCAGGGTTGACCGTCTCGACCCGGGTGATGACTGCGCGGATAACCACCGGGTGTCCGCCAACATTTTTTGGCAGTGCTTCGGTTTCCCGTGAAATGGCGGTTTTCAGCATGGAAGCCAGTTGCAATCTTTCCGTCTCGGGAACTACCGCATCGATTGGCATGGCCCATTCAACCGAAATCGAGCGCACCTGATGCGGGTCTACGGGAGTGGACGAGCGAAAAAAGGCCGTACCGCCATCTTTCGAGGTCGTCATTTCGCTGCGATTTTTCAGGAAACCGGTGTCAGTGGCTTGCATCGTCGAGCAGGCCCCCAGGCTACTCACAGCCAGGAGAAATAGCAGTCGGAAGGTGCGGGTGATGACGGACTCGGAATTGATTAGACGTTTCATATTGGACAGTGGCGAAAGTGGTGGGACAAAAAAGAGTGGACGAAAAGTTCTAGTCGGTAGTGCTGGTGTGGACATCGACGAAGACCTGGTCGTCGCGAACGCCACACTTGAACAGATAGGTTTTCCCCGCCCGTAACGGCAGGGTCGTACTGGGTCGGTAGCTGGTAAAGCCGCTAAAGCAATAGACCTGCACTTGGTACTCTCCGGCGAGTACATGAATCTCGCTCGGGTAGTCTGTAAACCCAGGTATGCCGAACTGCTTCTCGTCGCGCGGGCCGGTGGCATCAAGCTTCGCGTAGCCCCGGATGGTGGAATGGAAGTCATCGGAAAACGGTGTCCCGACGAAGCCTTTGATGACTGCAACGTCAGACGCGGCCTGAACGTTCCCGGCATATTGTTTGACCGGCGTCATGAATCCACAAGCGCCAAGCATGTTCGCCGCCAACGTGGCGATGAGAATATTTTTCACACGGTTCCCCTATATAAATTTGAATGTCGTGGCGACCACCTTTGGATAGCCATCTCTGCGAAAAGCAGATTGATCAGCCATGCCAGGCCCATCAGCAAGTCCCGATGCAACAGGCTGGGTTCACCCATGAGAAGCATCCAGAGCAACAGCAGCAGGGCTTGCATTCCAGCACCGTGGCCCAGTGCGAAGGCCCGAATCATCAAGGTCCGGTGCCTCTCAGTGTCTGTTCCCTTGCTCGCGGCCACCGCCAAAAAAATCGAAAGCAGCAGTGCAACGCTGACGACAACACGCCCTGCGTAAAGCAAGCCACCCTGCAAGTCGGGCGGAATTGGGGACAGGATCGTCATCCACAAACCGGTCAGGGCAGCAAAGATTCCACTTGCGACCACTACGCGGCCGGAGACCCTGTGCCAATGGGGGCTGCGTTGGTGTAGCCCGGAAGAAAGCCGCAAAACGCTTAAAATGGGAAATAGGATCGCGCCAAGGATGTGCACCACCACCGGAACCGGTGTCGCAACGAATCGGGCGTTTGCGGTGCTGATCTCCGGATTGCCGGGAAGACCCGCTAGTCGGGCAATTCCAGCAGCGAAGGGGATTACGCTGATCGCCAGCAATATCAGCGGCACGTTCCAATCGGTTCGGGATGCGTTTGTCATCTGGCGAGTTTACGAACGGAGCCCGCTTTTGTAACCGTACTAAGGTATGGTTCGGCATCCACTTTTGATGCATCCTTCACCTTTTCAGGGTCAAACCTGCGTAGTTTCGTGCCCGGATAGGCTCCTCATGTCAACAGCACTACTGGCCACCAAGTTCTTCGCGCCGCCCCGGCCAGCCAATGACATTTCTCGTGCCTTCCTGGCCAAACGCATGGACGAGGGCCTCTCGCGCAAGCTGACGCTGGTGTGCGCAGCTGCGGGGTTCGGAAAATCTACCTTGGTTAGCCAATGGGCTCAGGACTGCCCGTATCCAAGCGCCTGGCTATCGCTGGACGAAGAGGACCGCGATCCCAACCGTTTTCTCGAATGCCTGGTTGCCTCACTCGAGGCGATTTCTCAAACCGTTGGCGCCGGCCTGGCGGCTTTGTTGCGGGGCGCGCCGCCAGCCTCGGCAGAGACTGTTCTGACGTTGCTGGTGAATCAGCTATCGACGATTCCGGGCAAGCTGGTGCTGGTGCTGGATGACTATCATCTGGCGGCCAGCCCGGGCGTGAACGAAACCCTTACGTTTTTGATCGACCACATGCCCGCGCAGTTACACCTGGTCATCGCCAGCCGGGAGGAGCCCGGAATTCCGATGGGGAGGTTGCGCGTTAACGGACAAGTGACCGAGATCCGCCAGCAGGATCTCCGCTTCGGGCTGGAAGGAGCGGATGAGTTCTTCAATCACGCAGGGAATATCAAACTGTCCAGGTCTCAGATCGAGGCCCTGGAGACGCGCACAGAGGGTTGGATTTCGGGTTTGAAACTGGCGGCGATTTCGCTTCGGATGCACAAGGACCCCGATACTTTCATCGCGTCCTTCACCGGCAGCCATCATTTCGTGCAGGACTACTTGATCGAGGAAGTCTTGCATCAGCAGCCCGACGAGGTGCAGTCCTTTCTGCTTCGGACTTCGGTGCTGGATCGACTATGTGGTCCCCTGTGCGATGCCGTCTTGCAAAGCCACGGCGGGGAACGCATGCTGAATCAGTTGGGGCACGCCAACCTCTTCATCGTGCCTCTGGACTCCGAGCGACGGTGGTATCGGTACCACCATTTGTTTTCCGACCTGTTGCGTCAACGCCTTGGTCAACGGGAATCCGCTGCACCACTTCACCGCCGTGCCAGCCAATGGTATGAGAGCCAGGGGATGGAGGTGGAAGCCTTTCATCAATCTACGTTGGCCAACGATATTGCGGGCGCAATGCGCTTGATCGAAGGCAATGGGATGCCGCTGTACTTTCGCGGTGTGACCGCGCCTGTCGTGCACTGGCTTTCATCGCTGACGCCTGCGGTCCTGAACACCTACCCATTCCTCTGGGTGGCGTTTTCCTGGTCATTGCTGTTTGCGGGCCATCCCGGCCTGCTTGAAGAGAAATTGCTGGCTGCCGAAGCCGCCATGGCATGTGCCCCTGAGCACGCATCGACGACGGACACCGATGGGCAGATTGCGGTACTTCGGGCCTGGTTGGCGGTGTACCGGAACGAGGCGGAAGAAATTTATGCCCAAGCCAACCGTGCCCTCGATCTCCTGAGCCCCGAGAGTCGGCCCGCCCGCACGGCCGCACATTGCGCCTTGGGTGTCGCCCAAATGTTCCGTGGGGAGCGGGTCCAGGCTAGCGCTGCATTTTCTGAAGTGGCAGGTGCGGGTTTATCTTCCGGAAATGTGATGTTTGCCGCGGTCGCATCAACCGCTTTGGCCGGGATTCAAGCGACTGATTACCAGCTTCATGCCGCTGCCGCCACTTACCGAGAGGTCATCAAGATAATTGGCGACCCAACCCATGTGTTGGGTTTCGAGGCTCATCTCGGGCTGGCCAGGATTCTGTATGACTGGAACGTGCTTGATGAGGCCGAGTCTCTTGCGCTGCATTGCAGTGAGCTTGTTCTACTTGCCAAAAGCAAATCCGAAATAGGGGCGGATCTGCTGCGGGCTCGCTTGCTCAGCGCCAGGCATGAAGACGAAGAGGCCGAAGTGCTGCTTCGCCGGGCCAATGAGTTGACAACATCCGGACAACTGACCGATCGCATGCGCGAAGCGGCCGAGCTTCGGGTGCTGCATCTGCTTCGCCATGGCGACGTGGTCAGTGCAGCCGCGTTGGCGCACGCGCATCAGCTTCCAGCAGGCCTTGCCAGATCACTATTGGCACAAGGCAAGGGGCTCGAGGCGTTGCGGGTCATCGAAAGCCATCGGCACAGTCTGGACGCCGATTCCCGCACGCATGATGCCCTCAAGGCCATGGTGGTCCAGGTCATCGTTCACCACACCATCGGACAAGTCGACAAGGCACTGCAACTATTGGGCGAGTGCGTGACGAAAGCGCAATCGCAACGGTCTGTTCGATTATTTTTGGATGAGGGTGCGCCGATGCAGACAATGCTTGGCCAGCTGCCGCATGACAGGGACATGGCGCCATTTGTTTCACAACTGCTGGACGCGTTTGGCACGCAGCTGACGCGAGAAAAGCGTGTCGCTGTGCCTGACGCAGCGACGTCATTCCACTTGCCTCTTGCCGCCTTCAGCGATCGGGAATTGGAAATTCTGCGCCTGATTCAGGAAGGCCATTCGAACCAGAACATCGGTGAACGGCTGTTCCTGTCACTCAGCACCGTCAAGTGGCACAACCAGAACATCTTTTCCAAGCTGGATGTGCAACGGCGCACCGAAGCGGTCGCACGCGCCGTGCAATTGAAATTGCTTTAAATCCGGGCCGTATCGCCGCTGGAGCAAAGAACCATACTTTGGTAGGGTTGCCGGAACTGGTGTCTGTCCTAAACTTCGTCACTGACAACTTCCTCACTATCTGGAATAGCACATGACCAAACTTCTTTGTCGCATCCTGGGCTTGCTGGTGACCTTGCTCGTCGCAGCACAGGCGCACGCCTACGAGGCCGGCTGGATGCAGATACAGGTCGCTGGTACGGCGCCGGATGCGCCCATGACGACGGTCGCTCTGTACTACCCGACGATGGCTGCGCCACGAACCATCACCATGGGTCCGTTCATGCTCGACGTCGCCATCGGCGGCAAACCCGTCGATAAGGTCAAGGCGCTGATCCTGCTCAGTCACGGCATCGGCGGCAGCGAGCTCGGGCACAGCGTGCTGGCGCAGGCGCTGGCCCGGAATGGCTATCTGGTCGCAGCACTCCGTCATCCCGGCGACAACTGGCAGGATCGGTCTCTGATAGAGAAGAGCCCCGAGCGCTATTTTGACGAGCGGCCGCGACAAGCTTCTCGCGTCATCGACGCCATCCTGGCCGATCCGGCGTGGAAGGACCGGATTGCGACCGAACGCCAAGGACCTCGTGTGGGTGCGCTTGGGCACTCGGCCGGTGGCTACACGGTGCTGGCCTTGGTCGGGGCCAGGCCCGATTTGTCGCGGGTAAAGCAGCACTGCCTGGCTGACGTTGCCGAAGACCCGATCTTCTGCAGCATGGGTCGATCGGGCGACGCGACGCTGCCGCCAGCAGCAGCTGCGCTGTCGCTGAAGGACGAGCGCATCCGGGCAATCGTCGCGATGGCCCCGACGGGCGTGCCACTGACCGCCGCATCGCTCGCCACGGTTCGGGCGGCGACCATGATCTATGAGGCCGAGCTGGATCGTTTTCTGGTGCCGCGATTTCATGCCGAGTGGGTCGCCAGCAATCTGCCCGCACCGAATCTGCATCGGGTGCCTAACGCATGGCACTTCGCCTTCATGGACACGCCCAACCGGTTCGTCCCCAGCCCGGATGGCGACATCGCCGCGAACCCGCCGGGTTTCGATCGCGATGTGTTCCTGAAACAGCTCGCTGTTGAAATTACGGCGTTCTTCGACAGTCGACAAAAGTGGGCCCTCGCGCTACCGACAGTTGAACTGCTGTCGAACTTTTTCGAGGTCACCTGGTTTGAGCGTTTGCTGCGTTTGTCTGTCCATATAATTTTCCTCCTCGCGAACCAGAACAAACTGTCCATCGGGCTGCTCGCGCCATGCCAAGAACCCGCAATGGAGATCGACCTCGGCAAACATGCTGGTGAAGTCCACTGCGGCATATAACCCCGGCTCGACTTGGGGTGGGTTGTAATACCATGTAATCTTGGAAACGGTGCGCCGTTTGACAGCCCCGGCCTTGGCGTTGAATGCCTCCGCTCTGCCCGTCCATGTCTCGAAAGATATGCTCTGCTTCAGGCTACCAGCCATCAGGTCATACGCGCCGGTGTAGTGGCCCTGGTCCTTCGCCTCAAAGTACAGTCTAGTTTGCTGCTCGACGCGACGAACCTGCTCTGGCGTTGCCATTCGCGGCGCTGGAACGCTCTGAGCACCGTTCGACGGCTTCGCCGATGGGACAACACCGCATTCAATGTCCTGCCGCAGTACAAGCACTGTCGGCTTGTCTTCGCCTCCGTCGACAGATTCTTTCATGTCGAACGAGTACTTGCCGAAAGATGCGCGCCGGGGAGCGCAAAGTTCGGAAACCTTCACCGTCAACTCGTCTTGCCCAGCGGACACAGTATTGCTGCGATAGCTCTTCAGGATTAACTGATACGTGTTGTCACCGTTGCGACGGATATCGATCTCTGAGGGCCGCGCTGCGCGGTTTCCAACTACCTGTGCGAGTCCGGCTTGCGGAACCGCAGTGGCCATCAATACCAAGACGGTTTTTACAATGTGCATATTTAGCGATCCTAGAGCCTTAGGTTGCGGCATGGCAGTGAAACGGTGGCGATTGAGCAGCGCGAAAGACGTTGTGTGACGGTCTTGTTGACCAATATAGGCGTGTACTCTGCCCTCCCGCACCAAAAGCAATTGCCAAATATGGCGCGCCACCGGAGAGCGGTTTCGCCTGCGCCGTTTCAATGAACGTTGCCGGCGTGGTCGGTTTTGCTGGTGAGCCGTCGGAGGTCGTCGTAGGCGAAGCTGTGGGTTTTAAGTTCGGCGTCTTTGACGGTAAGGCGGTTGCCTGCGAGGTCGTAGGTGAATGCGGTCTCGCCGTTGCTGGCGTCGGTGATTTTGGTGACGCTGTTCATGGCGTCGTATTTGATAGAACCCGCCGGAGTCGGAATAACTGTAGCATCAGTTGGTCGTGAGGTTCGTAATTTAGAACCTCTACCGAATAAACACCCCGAGATAGTTTTAGAAAAAGTTTATTCTGGCCCACATCAGAAAACAACTCTGATGAGTCAAAGATCACTAATTCTGATTCAGTAATTTCAAATTCAAAATCTAACTCCTTAAAAGGAAACTCAATTTCAGCATCAAGAGCTGCCCAAATTTTCTTATCAGATTCCGCTCCAACCAATTTTACAAGGACGGCCTCTGTGTCAGTATTCAAATAAACCGCCAAGTCCCTTGGTAAATCATCAATACTAAGTATTGACCCCGAATCGCTTTGAATCACACCGGCGTATCCATTTATTGCGCAGGCGCGTTGATAATCGTTGGCATATCCATTGTCATTGTCCGAAGATATTCCCTTCGTTGCCTGCCACCGCGAGGCGGCGTGGTTGTTTGCCAATATGTACGGTCCGCCGTTTGAGTTAATCCAATGTGTTCTCATGTCAAATATCAAATGTAGTGTCGCAAAGGAATTTACTCACTTATTTTGAATAAACCGATTGCATCATGTTTGTATTGGCCTTGTTCGGGTATAGCAGGAATCCCCCACTCGCCGCTCCCCCGGAGCCACCTTGAGATGGCGTGTAACTGAACGTTTGTGCGCGGGGGACAATGCACCTCGTTATACACAAGTGCGCCCCACCCACGCCACACGAGAATTCCCGCATACGTTCAATAAATTAGCGCATCCCTTGTAAACTGGGCAGAAA
>NZ_JAXCHT010000032.1:0-31411 GCF_035984655.1 Actimicrobium sp. GrIS 1.19
CTGCCTAAAAATTAGGCAGGACAAGTAGAACACCTGGGTCAGTTTTGAATCAGCAGAACCCCTTCAAGTGGGTCACTTTTCGGTCAGCGGCAACAAACGCATGTCAGGGAGCTTGGCATGAGTAAGAACGAGCCGCGCATGACCATGAAAGAGATCATCGACAGCTTCCCTGTTGGGCCTCGTGAGACGTCTGGCAAGGACTCCCTCGGCGATCTCCCCATTGGTGGACGTCGATACCGCCCAGAGCCGCGCCCAGCCGATGAGCACGAGCGACAACTCCTCACAGTGTTCCACGTATGGATGAGGCATCCAACTGCAAAGAATCCCATTGAGTCCCTCGCTGATCTGATGCTGGCCCATGAGATCCGCGCCCACAACGCCAAGACCAAGTAATCCGTCCCACAGAATCCCCAGTAACAAACCAACCCAACCCACAACACGAAAGAACACCATGTCCGATTTCAACAGCTATTCCGCATACACCCCAACACAAGAAGAAGCCCAGGGAACTCCCCATATCCCATTCAAGAACGATGAAAAAGTTACCCGAGTAACCTTCGTCGACGGCGTCGGCACCCTCGAGCAGAGTGAGCGCGTCACATCGTTCAACTCCCGCGACATCAACACCTTTCCTGCAGACGACTGGCGCTCGACGGCGACAGACCTGAACGGGTCACCATCGGCGATGGTAGGAGATTCAACCCTGGTCACGCTCAACGGAACCCAAGCGACAGCGCGGGACTTCGAGAAGGCTGGTTACCTGGAAAAGGATGACCGCGGCAACTACCGCTTGCCGAGCGAGAAGCCCCCTGAAGACGCCTCAGAGGCGCAACAGGCCGAGGCACGCCGACACCGTGCGGTATTGCCCCCAGCGGCCCACGCTACTGTTAACGCAGCCCTGGAAGGCCTGAGCATGGATGGTGTCGACACAGTGACTCAATTCGGTGTAGGTGTCGCCCTTGGACAGCTCCCAGTCAGCATGTTGGCACGGCAGTTCTCCACCATGACAGGCTATGACATCGAAGCCAGTGAAGCCCGTATCGCAACAGTCCAGGGTGTATATCAGACCCAGGCTGATGAGTACCTCGTGAGCCAGCAAGGACTCCACCGGGATGAGCTTCAGGATTTCTATGAGTTCGCTCGTGGCCTTCAGAACCGGGATGCTCTGAGCAAGGCCGTCAACGGTCAGGTCTACAGTAAGCAAATGAGCGGCTATGGGTCGCTGGTGAAGCTGTACCTGAGCAAGACCGCACCATCTCAGAAGATGGTTAAGGCGAACGGCATGGAGACCAAGACAAGCGCAGATGGTGCCGCGTTGGTCAAACTCCACGGAATGTGGATGACCACCAAGGTGGCTGCATTCAACGGTTGGATCTAAGTAATGGCAACTGAAGAGATCCCAGGAGACCCGACATGCAACCCTGAGGGGGAACATGAAGGACACTTTCCTGGGACTCTTCAGGGGCCACCTACCTCTGAAACAAAAACAGACCCGAGGAGGGTCTGCGGAGAGGGGGTAAAGATAGGGGGTAAATCGTGATTTCTAATTTACCGTAAGTCTTTGATTTTAAACAAAATAATGTTCTTGGTGGAGGCGGCGGGAATCGAACCCGCGTCCAGAAGTACTCTACAGACAGTTCTACATACTTAGTGTTGTCATTTGATTTTACCCGGCCGACGCGGACGCACACGCTTCGGCAAGACGAGTCACCTTGGATTTAACGCCGCCTCAAGTGACCCGAGTCGACGCGATTCCTTGTGAATGACTCTGCTGCTGTTTGACCAGCCCGCTCCAAGGAAGAAACGGTGCAGAGCTAACCGGTTATTAAGCGGCTAGTGCGTACGAGTTATCGTTTGCAGTTACATTTTTTCTGGTTGTATTTACGAGGTGACCAGCCCTCGGTATGCCCTGCTCTGCTTTGCAACCCCTGTCGAAACCAGGTCGCCCCCAAGCAGTCTGCATTGTAGCGCACCCCGCTGGTCAGCGCCGCACTATCGGGACAGCGTGGCAATCAGTCGGGTCAGGTCGGTTGGCGATGCGACATGCAGATCGGCATTCCACGGGGTCGGATGGCTCGGATCGCCGTAACCCCAGCCAACCGACACGGTGACCATGCCGGCTGCGCGACCGGCTTCGATATCGCGCAGATCATCGCCGACATACCAGCACTGATCTGCCACAACGCCAAGTCGCCGCGCCGCTTCAATCAGCGGGGCAGGGTGGGGCTTCGCATGCGGCGTGGTATCGCCCGAGATCACGCAGCCTGCCATCGACAGGCCGATCTGCGGCACCAGCGCCTCCGTGAAACGCGCCGCCTTGTTGGTGACGATACCCCACGCGATGTCGTGCTCGTGCAATGCGGCGAGCAGGCCGCCGATGCCTTCAAACAGCGTGCTGCGCACGGCAATTTCGGCGGTGTAGTTGTCGAGGAAGGCGACGCGCAGTGCTTCGTATTCGTCATCGTGCGGCGTCAAGCCGAATGCGGCGCCGATCAGTCCGCGTGCTCCGGCTGACGCGTGCGGGCGCAGCAACGCATAGTCTGTTTGTGGCAGGCCGCGTTGCAGTTGCAGACGATTCATCGCGCCGGCCAGATCGGGGGCGCTGTCGGCCAGCGTCCCATCCAGATCGAACAGGATGGCGGGAGGGCGGGTCAGTGTCGTCACAGTGGTCGGGAGCAGGCAATCAGGTAATTGACGTCGGTATTCTGGTTCAGTGAATACGACTTCAGCAACGGGTTGTACCCCATGCCCTTTAACGTGTCGATATTGAGGCCCTCGGCGCGAATCCAGCTCGACAATTCGGCGGGGGTAATGAACTTGCGGTAGTCGTGCGTGCCTTTTGGCAGCAGCCGCAACAGATACTCGGCGCCGAGAATGGCAAACAGATAGGACTTCGGATTGCGATTCAGGGTTGAAAAGAAGATATGCCCGCCCGGTTTGACCAGCGTCGCGCATGCCCGCACGATTGCCGCGGGATCAGGAACGTGTTCCAGCATTTCCATGCAGGTGACGATGTCGAACGTGGCCGGTTCGCGCGCGGCCATGGCCTCGGCAGCGATCAATTCGTAGCGCACCTGGACGCCGCTTTCGAGGCTGTGCAGGTCGGCGACCTTGAGGGCTTTCTCGGACAGGTCAATGCCGGTAACCTGCGCACCTTTGCGTGCCATTGATTCGGCCAGGATGCCGCCGCCGCAACCGATGTCGATGATGTTTTTTCCGGCAACCGGCACGCGTGCATTGATCCATTCGAGGCGCAAAGGATTAATTTGGTGTAACGGGCGGAATTCGGAAGTGGGATCCCACCAGCGGTGCGCGAGGTCACTGAATTTTTGGAGTTCTTGAGGGTCTGCGTTCATGGTAGGCATGATAGCGGGAATGCAGGACAGCTGCACGGACGACCACTCGGGCTTGCGCGACTTTGCGCTGGCTGTAGCAGGGAGTTCTGGTCAACAGGTTTTATCGCTAGTGCAACGGGCATAAAAAAACCCCGCCGGAGCGGGGTTCTTGGTGCGACGGGTCGAAATTACTTGTTGCGAGTACCAACAACTTCAATTTCAACGCGACGGTTTTTGGCGCGGCCAGCTGCTGTCTTGTTGTCAGCGACTGGTTGCTTCTCGCCCTTGCCTTCGGTGTAGACGCGATTGGCTTCGATACCTTTGGAAACCAGGAACGCCTTGACGGCTTCTGCGCGGCGAACCGACAGTTTCTGGTTGTAGGCATCGGTACCGACAGAGTCAGTGTGACCAACGGCAATCACGACTTCAAGATTCATGCCTTGCAGTTTCGAAGCCATGTCGTCGAGCTTGGCTTTGCCTTCTGGCTTCAACACGGCTTTGTCGAAGTCAAAGAATGCATCAGCAGCAAACGTGACTTTTTCGGAAACTGGTGCTGGTGGGACGACGACTGGGGCTGGAGCCGGAGCTGGAGCCGGTGCTGGAGCAGCTTCGACTGGCTTGGCGAGCTCACCGTCGCAACCTGGAACCGCGTCTGCCGGTGTCCAGTAGCCGGTGCGCCAGCACAGACCAAATGGATCGCGAACGATGACACCCCGTGCATCTTGCACATAGGCGCTGGTTGGCGTCTTGGCCTGAATGTTTTCCTGCGCTTGGGCAGAAAGGGCAACGACTGCGGACGCAGCGAAGACGAGTTTTACTAATTTATTCATGTTTCTCCTCTCGGTTGGGATATCCGCAGAAATAAACTGCGCAACAAATGCTACGACATCGAAAAAATGGATACTACCACGCGGTTCGTTCAGTTCATGGAAGAGATTGTTGAACTGCAATCGACCAAGCGATTGCCATTTTGACACAGCGGCCCCCCTGCCGCGAAGGTTGTCAATTCTGCCAAAACAGGTTTCTGGTGGTTTGTTGTTTTAATGCGACATTGCAATGGGTGCTTGGCGCTCCGCCCGATTTTGCATGATTGCCAACTCGACATCATTAAGTGTTCAACACGTTAGCGGGCCACTCCGCGGATTTCAATGGCGACGCGCCGATTTGGTGCAAGGCATTTCGCCAGTGCCGACCGACTGCTTGACTTGGGGCAAGTTACCAGTGGCTCCCTATCAGCCTTGCCGATCGCAGTGATTTTTGCGCCGGCGCCGAGGGTTTCGAGGAACGTTGCCACGCCAGCAGCACGGCGTGTCGACAGCTTCTGATTTTCCGCCGCCGAGCCGGTGTTGTCGGTGTGTCCGGTGACAACGATGGAATCGAGGCGCGCGCATGTTGCGACGGCCTCGCGGAATTGCGCCTCAAGGCGTTTCTTGATCGCCGGCGGGAGCGTCGAACTGCCGACCGCAAACGTGGCGTCGCCAGGCAGGGTTACGGCAACGTCGCAAGGTCTTGCCGGGGCCAGTGCAACCAGCGGCGGGGCAAGCGCGCTGGGCGCAGTCGAGGGAACCAGATCTGGCGCGATGGACTTTGAAATTGGTACGACCAGATCCCCGTCGCAGCCGGGCATGGCGTCATTGGGCGTCCAGAATCCGGTACGCCAGCACAATCCGGTGCTGCTGCGCAAGACCGCAGCGCGACTGTCCTGCGCGTAAGCGCCCGAATTCGGCGCCGTGCTGAGGCCGGAAACCGGTTGTGCCGCGACGGCCAGCGGAATGAACAGGCTGGCAAGCATGCCGAGGGATAGTTGATTGAACATGATTTTATATTGTTAGGGCGGCCCTGCCGGGCTGGCGGTTGCGATTTCAAGGCGGGAAGCGCCGTCATTTAATCATATTTAATTGGCCTCCCACCAGCGGACCCGGCGCTATTGTTGTCGCGCGTTCGACCCGGAAAAGCGGCGATAGGATGGGGTCGCATGCTAAAATCTCGCCCTTGCATCGCGTTTTTGCGACGCCAGTGCGCCCCGCGCCAAGCACTCTAACCTCAGTCAAGGCACTACAGCCCGCCCATGGACCAATTCGCCAAAGAGACAATTCCGATTTCCCTCGAAGAAGAGATGCGAAAAAGCTACCTCGATTACGCGATGAGCGTGATCGTGGGGCGCGCCCTGCCAGATGTGCGTGACGGCTTGAAGCCGGTACATCGTCGGGTTCTGTTTGCGATGCATGAAATGAACAATGTCTGGAACCGGCCGTATGTCAAATGCGCCCGTGTTGTGGGCGAGGTCATGGGTAAATACCATCCACATGGCGACCAGTCGATTTACGACACGCTGGTGCGCATGGCGCAGGATTTTTCTTTGCGCTACACGCTGGTCGACGGGCAGGGAAACTTTGGCTCGGTCGATGGCGACAATGCCGCCGCAATGCGTTACACCGAGTGCCGCCTCGACAAGATTGCCGCCGAAATCCTGGCGGACATCGACAAGGACACCGTCGATTTCGTCCCCAACTACGACGGCAAGGAACGCGAGCCAACGGTACTGCCGACCCGGATACCCAACCTGCTGATCAATGGCGCGTCCGGCATTGCGGTCGGCATGGCAACCAATATCCCGCCGCACAATATTACCGAAGTCATCGACGGCGCCCTGCATGTGCTGCGCAACAATGACTGCACCATCGATGAATTGATCGAAATCATCCCAGCACCCGACTTCCCGACCGCCGGCATCATTTATGGCGTGTCTGGCGTGCGTGACGGTTACCGCACCGGCCGCGGCCGCATCGTCATGCGCGCGAAAACGCATTTCGAAGAATACGGCAAGGAAAACCGTACCGCGATCATCGTCGATGAGCTGCCGTATCAGGTCAACAAGAAGTCGCTGCTCGAACGCATCGCCGAACTGGTGCGCGACAAGAAGCTCGACGGCATCTCCGACATCCGCGACGAATCCGACAAGTCCGGCATGCGCGTCGTCATCGAGCTCAAGCGCGGCGAAGTGCCCGAGGTCGTGCTCAACAACCTGTACAAGCAGACCCAGTTGCAGGACACGTTCGGCATGAACATGGTGTCGCTGGTCGATGGCCAGCCAAAGCTGCTCAATCTCAAGCAGATGCTGCAATGCTTCCTGGCGCATCGCCGCGAAGTGGTCACACGCCGCACCATCTTTGAACTGCGCAAGGCGCGCGAGCGCGGTCATGTGCTCGAAGGCCTGGCGGTTGCGCTGGCCAACATTGATGACTTCATCGCCATCATCAAGGCAGCGCCCACCCCGCCGATCGCCAAGGTCGAATTGATGGCACGGGCCTGGGATTCGTCGGTGGTGCGCGAAATGCTGGTGCGCACCGGTGAAGAGGCGCTTGGCGGCATCAATGCCTTCCGTCCTGAAAACCTGCCGAAGCATTACGGCATCCAGGCCGACGGGCTCTACAAGCTGTCCGACGACCAGGCCCAGGAAATCCTGCAGATGCGTCTGCAACGCCTGACCGGGCTGGAGCAGGACAAGATCGTCAATGAGTACAAGGAAGTCATGGCGCAAATCGCCGACCTGCTCGATATCCTGTCGAAGCCGGAACGCGTTACCGTCATCATCGTCGACGAACTGACCGCTGCCAAAAACGAATATGGCGCCGATGCCAAGGACGTGCGCCGCTCGCACATCGAGCTCAACGCGACCGATCTCGGCACCGAAGACCTGATCACGCCGCAGGACATGGTGGTGACGCTCTCGCACACTGGCTACATGAAGTCGCAGCCGGTCTCCGAGTACCGCGCGCAAAAGCGCGGTGGACGCGGCAAGCAGGCCATGGCGACCAAGGAAGACGACTGGATCGACCAGCTGTTCATTGCCAACACCCACGATTACATCCTGTGCTTCAGCAATCGCGGCCGGCTGTACTGGCTCAAGGTGTGGGAAGTACCGCAGGGTTCGCGCAATTCGCGCGGCAAGCCAATCGTCAACATGTTCCCGCTGCTCGATGGCGAAAAAATCACGGTGATCCTGCCGGTGTCGGGTGACAACCGCACGTTCCCGGAAGACCGCTACATTTTCATGTCGACCAGCCTCGGCACCGTCAAGAAAACCCCGCTCAATGACTTCAGCAATCCGCGCAAGGCCGGCATCATTGCGGTCGACCTGGACGAAGGCGATTTCCTGATCGGCGCTGCGCTGACCGACGGCGCGCACGATGTGATGCTGTTCTCCGACTCGGGCAAGGCAGTGCGCTTCGACGAAAACGATGTGCGTCCGATGGGCCGCACTGCACGTGGCGTACGCGGCATGAATCTGGAAGAAGGCCAGCAGGTCATTGCATTGCTGGTGGCCGAGAACGAACAGCAATCGGTGCTGACGGCTACCGAAAACGGTTTCGGCAAACGCACGCCGATCACCGAATACACCCGTCACGGACGTGGCACCAAAGGCATGATCGCCATTCAGACCAGCGAGCGCAACGGCAAGGTGGTCGCTGCAACGCTGGTCGACACGAGCGACGAAATCATGCTCATCACCACTGGTGGCGTGCTGATTCGCACGCGCGTGGCCGAGATTCGCGAAATGGGTCGCGCTACCCAGGGCGTAACCCTGATCGCAGTCGAGGACGGCACCAAGCTCAGCGGCCTGCAGCGTATCGTCGAATCCGATGTGGAAGATGAAGCCGAAGGCGGTGATGACGCGGGTGACGTAGCGGCGGGCGAGCAAGAGTAATCAATGACGCGCGTCTTCAATTTTTCAGCCGGCCCGGCCGTGCTGCCGCAGGAGGTGCTGGTACAGGCGGCGGCCGAAATGCTGGACTGGCACGGCAGTGGCATGTCGGTCATGGAGATGAGCCATCGCGGTCCGGAGTTCATGTCCATCATGGCGGCAGCGCAGAGCGACTTGCGTAGCTTGATGGCGGTCCCGGACAATTACAGGATCCTGTTCCTGCAGGGTGGCGGGCTGGCGGAAAACGCCATCGTTCCACTCAATCTGCTGGGACGCAAGCCACAGCCGGCGGTCATCGACTTCATTCATACCGGCTCCTGGGCCGGCAAGTCGATCAAGGAAGCAGCCAGGTATGCGCGCGTGAATGTCGCGGCATCGGCGCAGGAATCGCGCTTTACGCAGGTTCCGCCGCGTGCCGAGTGGAAGCTGTCGGCCGATCCGGCCTACGTCCATATCTGCACCAACGAAACCATCGATGGCGTCGAGTTCGCGGCCGCACCCGACATCGCGGCCGAGACCAATGGCGCGCCGCTGGTGGCTGATGTGTCGTCGCATATCCTCTCGCGGGTGATCGACATCGAAAAATATGGTGTCGTGTTCGGTGGTGCGCAGAAGAATATCGGTCCGGCCGGGCTGACCATCGTCATCGTGCGTGACGATCTGCTGGGCCATGCGCTGCCGATCTGCCCGTCTGCGTTCGACTGGAAGACCATCGCCGACAACGACTCGATGTACAACACCCCGCCGACGTATGCGATTTACATCGCCGGCCTGGTATTCCAGTGGCTCAAGCGGCAGGGCGGGGTGGCGGCCATTGAAGAGCGCAACGTCGCCAAGGCCGCACTGTTGTATGGCTATCTGGATGCCAGCAAGCTGTACGTCAACCGCGTCAACAAGGAACACCGCTCGCGCATGAATGTGCCATTTTTCCTGCGCGACGAATCACTGAACGAAGCATTCCTGGCAGGCGCGCAACAACGCAACCTGCTGCAGCTCAAGGGCCACAAGTCCGTCGGCGGGATGCGTGCCTCAATCTACAATGCGATGCCGATCGAGGGCGTGCAGGCACTGATTTCGTGGATGACGGAATTCGAAAGCCTGCACAGTTAAGAACGTCTGATCAAGGTGATTGGGCGTTCGAAATCAACGTGCATGCCACGGTTGATCATGCACACACCGACGGATGACAATGGATAACAAACTCAAACCGCTGCGCGAAGGGATCGATGCACTCGACGCGCAGATTCTTGACCTGCTCAATCAACGAGCGCGCCTGGCGCAGCAGGTCGGTCACGTGAAGGCCGAAACCAACGCACCAGTCTTTCGCCCCGAGCGCGAGGTGCAAGTCCTGCGCCGCGCCGCGGAACGCAATCCCGGGCCGCTGGTGGCCGGCGACGTACAGACCATTTTTCGTGAAATCATGTCGGCTTGCCGCGCGCTGGAAAAACGCGTGACTGTCGCCTATCTTGGCCCCGCTGGCACGTTCAGCGAACAGGCGGTGTACCGGCAATTCGGCCACGCCGTGGACGGCATGCCCTGTGCGTCGATTGACGAGGTATTTCGCGCTGCCGAGGCCGGCACCGCTGATTTTGGCGTCGTTCCGGTCGAGAATTCCTCCGAAGGCGTGATCAACCGCACGCTCGATCTGCTGCTGCAAACCACGCTGGCAATCAGCGGCGAAATTTCGCTGCCGGTGCATCTGAGCCTGATGACGCAGTCCGGCACGCTCGATGGCATCACGCAAATCTGTGCCCATTCGCAAGCCCTGGCGCAGTGCCAGGTCTGGCTGAACCTGAATACGACCAACGTCACCCGGCAAGCGGTGGCATCGAATGGCGAGGCCGCCCGGCTGGCCAGCGAAGACCCGGCGATTGCGGCCATCGCCGGTGAAATCGCCGGTGAAAAATACAACCTGCAGGTGGTCAAGGCGCACATCCAGGATGATCCGCATAATCGCACCCGCTTTGCCATCATCGGGCGCCTGCACACGACGCCAAGCGGCAAGGATCAGACCTCGCTGGTCTTGTCGGTGCCGAACAAGCCAGGCGCCGTCTACAACATGCTCGCGCCGCTGGCCACGCATGATGTGTCGATGACCCGTTTCGAGTCTCGCCCGGCGCGCATGGGCACCTGGGAATATTATTTTTATGTCGATATCGAAGGCCATGTGGACGATGCCAAGGTCGCCCGCGCCCTCGATGAGTTGAAAACCAACGCTGCATTTTTCAAGGTGCTCGGGTCCTACCCGGCCAGCCTTTAATTACCGGCAAACCATTCTGGAATCCTTCATGTCCCTGCAATTTGGTCCTGACTATGTGCGCGCCATCGCACCCTATCAAAGCGGCAAACCGATCTCTGAAGTCGCCCGTGAATTCGGTCTTGATGTGGCCCGGATCGTCAAACTCGCCTCCAACGAAAACCCGCTCGGCATGCCGGAATCGGCGCGACTGGCGATGCTTGACGCGATGGCTGACGGGGCCCGCTATCCGGATGCCAATGGCTTTGACTTGAAGGCAGCCATCAGCGCGAAATATGCGGTGCCACAGGAGTGGATCACACTTGGCAATGGCAGTAATGACATTCTCGAACTGGCCGCGCACGCATTGCTTGCCCCAGGACAGGCGGCAATGTACGCGCAGTATTCGTTCGTGGTGTATGCGCTGGCCACGCAGGCGGTGGGCGCCACGGCGATTGTGGTGCCGGCGCAGGATTTTGGCCATGACCTGGCCGCGATGTCCGCCGCCATGACTGCCAACACGCGGCTGGTTTTCATCGCCAACCCGAACAACCCCACCGGCACTTTTTTGTCCGCCGCGGCGCTCGAAGCGTTTCTGGCCAGCGTGCCGCCGGAGGTGGTCGTGGTGCTGGACGAAGCCTACAACGAATACCTTGCGCCGGAACACCAGTACGATTCGATCGCCTGGGTGCGCAAGTACCCGAACCTGCTGGTGTCGCGCACGCTGTCGAAAGCCTATGGACTGGCCGGATTGCGCGTCGGCTTCGGCATCGCCCAGCCGGTACTGACGGATATCCTTAACCGGATTCGGCAACCGTTCAATGTCAATTCGCTGGCGCAGGCCGCCGCGGTAGCCGCCTTGAACGACAGTGCCTATCTGGCCGAAACCGCGCGCCTCAATCGCGTCGGGTACGAGCAATTCACACAAGCCTTCGACGCGCTTGGCCTGCACTATGTGCCATCGTTCGGCAACTTCGTCCTGGTCAAGGTTGGCGAGGATGAGGCGGCCGGTGCGCGCGTCAATCTGGCGTTGCTCAAGCGCGGCGTGATCGTGCGTCCGGTTGGCAATTACGGTTTGCCGCAATGGCTGCGTGTCTCGATTGGTCTGCCGGCCGAAAACGCCGTGTTCCTCGATGCGCTGACCCAGGTGCTGGCTTGATCAACCCTTCACTGAGTTAACCAACGTGTTTCAGAAAATCGCACTGTTCGGCGTCGGCCTGATCGGCGGCTCGTTCGCCCTCGCCTTGAAGCGTGCCGGCGTCGTCGGCCAGATCGTTGGCGTCGGGCGCACTGCCGCAGCGTTGCAGCGTGCCCATGAACTGGGCATCATTGATGTGATTGCCCCATCGGTCGAGCACGCCGTGCGCGATGCCGACCTGATTCTGATTGCCGCGCCGGTGGCACAGACGGGCACAATTTTGCGCACCATCAAGCCGTTTCTGCAAACCGGCACCGTGGTCACCGATGCCGGCAGCACCAAGAGCGATGTCGTCGCCGCGGCGCGCGACGCGCTTGGCAGCCTGGTCGGCCAGTTCGTGCCCGGCCATCCGATCGCAGGACGCGAGAGCAATGGCCCGGATGCTGCCATCGGCGATCTGTATGTCGGCAAGAAGGTCGTGCTCACCGCGTTGCCCGAAAACACCGCAAGCGACATCGAACGCGTCGCAGCGGCATGGCGCGCCTGCGGCGCCGTCATTCACCAGCTCAGTCCGGCCGCGCATGATCGCGTGTTTGCGGCGGTCAGCCATCTGCCGCATTTGTTGTCGTATGCACTGGTCGATGACATTGCCGGCAAGCCCGATGCGGCGCTGCTGTTTCATTTTGCGGCCAGCGGCTTTCGCGATTTCACCCGGATTGCAGGATCGTCACCGGAAATGTGGCGCGATATTTCGCTCGCCAACCAGAGTGCCCTGCTGGCGGAGCTCGACAGCTATCTGCTGAAGCTCACCACCATGCGTGACATGCTGGCGCGCGCCGACGGCGTCGCGCTGGAAACCATCTATACCAATGCGCAACAAGCGCGGCACAACTGGATTCGCACCATTGAAGCCACAGAACAGCAAACCCGACAAGGCGGTGACTGATGCGACATTATCCAACCCATATTGACCTCGCGCCGGTGTTGCACGCTCAGGGAGTGGTGCGCTTGCCAGGATCAAAAAGCATCTCGAATCGTACCTTGCTGCTGGCGGCGCTGGCGCAGGGCGACAGCGAGATCAAGGACCTGCTGGCCTCCGACGATACGCATGTGATGCTGACTGCGTTGCAGGCGCTCGGCATCGCGTGGCAGCAGCATGGCCAGTCGCAGGATTATCTGGTGCGCGGCGGCGCCGGCTCCTTTGCGCAGCACCATGCCGACCTGTTCATGGGCAATGCCGGCACCGCGATTCGGCCGCTGACTGCCGCGCTGGCCGTGGTTGGCGGCGATTACACCTTGCATGGCGTGGCGCGCATGCATGAACGGCCCATCGGCGATCTGGTCGATGCGCTGAACGCCATCGGCACGCAGATCGAATATACCGGCGTTGCCGGATTTCCCCCGCTGCGCATTCGTCCCGGCCACATTCATGCGCAAACCATGCAGGTGCGCGGCAATGTGTCGAGCCAGTTCCTGACTGCGCTGCTGATGGTCGCGCCATTGATCGCGCGGCAGAACCCGCTGACGATTGAGGTGATCGGCGAGCTGATCTCGAAGCCCTATATTGAAATCACGCTCAATCTGATGCAGCGCTTCGGCGTGACGGTCGAGCGCAATGGCTGGCAGTCTTTTTCGATTGCGGCAGGACAGTCCTATCGCAGCCCGGGCGTGATCCAGGTCGAAGGGGATGCCTCCTCGGCATCGTACTTTCTGGCGGCCGGGGCCATTACCGGCGGACCGGTGCGCGTGGAAGGCGTCGGTCGCGGCAGCATCCAGGGCGACGTGCGGTTTGTCGAGGCGCTGCAGCAGATGGGCGCCACGATCACGCTGGGCGACGATTGGATCGAAGCCAGTTCCAGCGGCGTCCTGCGTGCCATCGATGCCGACTTCAACCATATTCCGGATGCGGCAATGACCATTGCGATTGCCGCCTTGTATGCCGACGGGCCGAGCACCTTGCGCAACATCGGCAGCTGGCGCGTCAAGGAAACCGACCGCATCCATGCCATGGCGACCGAACTGCGCAAGCTGGGCGCGACGGTCGAAGAGGGCGCCGATTACCTGCATGTGATTCCGCCCGTGGAGATTGTCGCCGCGACCATCGATACCTACGACGACCATCGCATGGCGATGTGCTTTTCGCTTGCTTCGCTTGATGGCAAGGCAAGGCGCGGCGCTGCCATTCGCATCAACCATCCGGACTGCGTGGCAAAGACCTTTCCCGACTATTTCGACGTGTTTGCGACGATCACCCACCATCAACTGTTCTGAAGGTTGCCTGGCTCTGCCTTAACCGCGCGTTTAGTCCTCACCTGAAAAGTCATCACGATGCCAAATTCAAAAGCCCCCGTCATCACCATCGACGGCCCGACCGCATCGGGCAAAGGCACCGTTGCCCATCGCGTTGCACTGGCGCTGGGGTTCCATTACCTCGACTCGGGGGCGTTGTATCGGCTGACCGCGTTGGCCGCGCTGCGCAAGGAGGTTGACTTCAGCGATGAACATGCGCTGGCCAAGACTGCGACCGCCCTGCATTGCCACTTCAGCGGCGAGCATGTCTTCCTGGCCAACGAGGATGTCAGCGCGGCGATTCGGGCCGAGGAGGTCGGCAATGCAGCCTCCCGCATCGCGACGTTCCCGGCGGTGCGCCAGGCCCTGTTCGGGTTGCAGCTGAACTTCCGCCAGCCGCCCGGGCTGGTCGCCGATGGCAGGGATATGGGGACGGTGATTTTCCCGCACGCACCGCTCAAGGTATTTCTAACAGCCACTGCGGAGGCGCGCGCCGAGCGCCGCTATAAGCAATTGATTGACAAGGGCTTTTCTGCTAATATGCACGACCTCCTGCAAGATTTGAATGAACGTGATGCGCGCGATGCCAATCGTCCAATTGCGCCGCTCAAGCCCGCAGAAGATGCGTTCCTGCTCGATACCTCGCATATGTCGGCCGAAAAGGCTGTCAATCAGGTGTTGTATTGGTTCGCAGCAGCAAAGCGGCGCGATGAAAAAAAGCCTCCCGCCGGGCATTGAATGTTGTTCCTGGTGTCCGATGCGGCCCTTGCCGTGCCGGACTGTTGAAAACCTAACCCTGTAATTGTTCTTTGTTCACCCTGAGCAAAGCGATTGCCGGCAAACCTGCAAAAATCCCGCTATGTCTACTGTTGCTATCCCTGAATCCGCTGTTGGTATGGAAAGTTTTGCTGCTCTTTTTGAAGAATCGTTGCTGCGCCAGGACATGCGTTCCGGTGAAGTGATTTCTGCTGAAGTCGTCCGCCTCGACCATAACTTCGTTATCGTCAACGCAGGGCTGAAGTCCGAAGCATTTATCCCAATCGAAGAATTCAAGAATGACAATGGCGAACTCGAAGTCAACGTCGGTGATTTCATTTCTGTCGCCATCGAATCTCTCGAAAACGGTTTCGGTGACACCATTCTTTCCCGTGACAAGGCCAAGCGCCTCGCATCGTGGCTCTCGCTCGAAAAAGCGATGGAGTCCGGCGAGATCGTCATCGGTACCGTCAATGGCAAGGTCAAGGGCGGCCTGACCGTTCTGACCAACGGCATTCGCGCGTTCCTGCCAGGTTCGCTGGTCGATACCCGTCCGGTCAAGGACACCACCCCGTTCGAAGGCAAGACCCTCGAATTCAAAGTCATCAAGCTCGACCGCAAGCGTAACAACGTCGTGCTGTCCCGCCGCGCTGTCATCGAAGCATCGATGGGCGAAGAGCGTCAGAAACTGATGGAAACGCTCAAGGAAGGTACCGTCGTTACCGGTATCGTCAAAAACATCACCGATTATGGCGCATTCGTGGATCTGGGCGGCATCGATGGTCTGTTGCACATCACCGATCTGGCATGGCGTCGTGTGCGTCATCCGTCGGAAGTGCTGACGGTTGGCCAGGAAATCACTGCCAAGGTCCTGAAATACGATCAAGAGAAAAACCGCGTTTCGCTGGGCGTCAAGCAATTGGGCGACGATCCGTGGACCGGTCTGTCGCGTCGTTATCCACAGTCGACCCGTCTGTTCGGTAAAGTTACCAATCTGACCGACTATGGCGCATTCGTTGAAGTCGAGCAGGGTATCGAAGGCCTGGTTCACGTTTCCGAAATGGACTGGACCAACAAGAACGTGGCGCCAAACAAAGTCGTTCAATTGGGCGATGAAGTCGAAGTCATGGTTCTTGAAATCGACGAAGAGCGTCGTCGTATCAGCCTCGGCATGAAGCAGTGCAAAGCCAATCCTTGGGATGACTTTGCCGTCACCCACAAAAAGGGTGACAAAGTCCGCGGCGCAATCAAGTCGATCACCGACTTCGGCGTGTTCATTGGTCTGGCCGGCAATATCGACGGCCTGGTGCATCTGTCCGATCTGTCGTGGACCGAGACTGGCGAAGAAGCTGTCCGTCGCTTCAAAAAGGGCGACGAACTCGAAGCCATCGTGTTGGCCATCGATGTCGAGCGCGAGCGCGTTTCGCTGGGCGTCAAGCAACTCGAAGGCGATCCGTTCAACAACTTCGCTGCCATGAACGACAAGGGTTCGCTGGTCACCGGTACCGTGAAAATGGTCGAGCCTAAAGGCGCAGTGATCCAGTTGTCCGAAGAAGTCGAAGGCTATCTGCGCGCTTCCGAAATCTCGCGTGACCGCGTCGAAGATGCTGGTACACACCTGAAAGTCGGCGACACCGTCGAAGCCATGGTTCTGAACATCGATCGCAAGGCGCGTGGTATCCAGTTGTCGATCAAGGCCAAGGACAATGTCGAGACCCAGGAAGAGATGCGCAAAATCTCGACCGCTTCGGATTCGAACGCTGCTTCCGGCACGACCAGTCTGGGTGCGTTGTTGAAAGCAAAATTCGATAACAAGAACTGATTTGTCGGAACTATCAATGACAAAGTCGGAGTTGATTGCCCGCCTGGCCGAGCGTTATCCGCAACTGGTTGCAAAAGATGCGGATTACGCGGTCAAGACGATTCTCGATGCGATGGCGGACGCCTTGGCGACCGGTCAGCGCATTGAAATTCGTGGATTTGGCAGCTTTGCCCTGAACAGCAGGCCGCCGAGGATTGGTCGCAACCCCAAGTCGGGTGACAAAGTGATGGTGCCGGAGAAACGGGTGCCGCATTTCAAGCCAGGCAAGGAGTTGCGTGAGCGGGTTGACGCAATGGTCGGGCAACCGATCATCGAAGACTGAGTTGTTTGCATTAAAATCGAAACGGCATCTTAGGATGCCGTTTTTTTTCACGTACAATTTCGGGGTTTGCATGAGACAGCCGCGCGTCACGGCCGTCAACGCGCGACCGGACATCAAAGGACAGGCACGATGAAATTCCTTCTCAAATTGTTGTCAGCGTTTGTCGCGATTGTTTTTTTTGGCTTCGCGCTGAAAAACACCCAGGAAGCGGCCTTGAGCTTCTTTCTTGGCTATGAGATTCGCGGACCGCTGGTATTGCTGCTCTTTGGATTTTTCCTGATTGGCGCCGTGCTCGGCATCGTCGGCATGTTGCCGTCATTCGTGCGGCATCGGCGCGAACTGTCGCGCCAAAAGAACGTGATCTCGACCATGATGCATGAACAGGAAGCACAACGCGCGATGCGCACCCAACAACCGCAACCGGACTCCATTGTCACCAAATGAACCTTGATCAATGCATGAAAACCAGACCGCCGCATGGAATTTGAAATCTGGTGGTTACTCGGTATCCCGGTATTTTTCGGCCTGGGCTGGATTGCGGCGCGAGTCGATATTCGACAACTGATTTCCGAATCGCGCAGCCTGCCGCGCGGGTATTTCAAAGGATTGAATTTTCTGCTCAATGAGCAACCGGACAAGGCCATCGACGCATTCATCGAGATCGTCAAGCTTGACCCGGAAACAGTCGAACTGCACTTTGCACTGGGTAACCTGTTCCGGCGTCGTGGCGAAACAGAGCGCGCAATCCGGGTGCATCAGAATTTGCTGGCGCGGCCGGACCTTCCGCTGGAACATCAGGTCCATGCGCAGTACGAACTCGGGCAGGATTATCTGAAAGCCGGCTTGCTGGATCGTGCCGAAGAAACTTTCAATCTGCTGGTCGACACGCAGTACAGCGCGCAGGCGCGGCGCGCATTACTTGAAATTTATCAGCGCGAAAAGGAATGGACCCGCGCGATCGATGCCGCCAACGCGCTGAAGGAATCCGGAGCGGGTGGTCGCCAGAAAGAAATCGCGCAGTTTTATTGTGAAATTGCGCAGGATGAACTGGTGCACACGCACGCCGACGCAGCCATGCAGGTGCTCGAAAAGGCACTGGCCGCCGACCGCAAGAATGTGCGCGCGACGATGCTGATGGGTGACGTGTTTCTGGCCCGCGGTGAAACCGAAGCGGCATTGCTGGCGTGGCGTCGGGTCGAGCAGCAAAGCGTGCCGCATGTCGGACTGGTGGCGCAGCGGCTGATGGATGGCTATGGTGCGGTCGGCCGCGCCCAGGAAGGTGCCAACCTGCTGAAGTCCTATCTGGCCGAAGCCTCGTCGATCGACCTTCTTGAAGTTGTCTTCAAGGCGGTGCTTGAACTCGATGGCGTCGATGCCGCCAATCAGCTTGTCAGTGACGAATTGCGTCGCACGCCTACGCTGCTGGGCCTCGACAAATTGCTCGAAGCCAGGCTGATGAATGCACAGCCGGAGGTGCGGCCCGAACTGTCGCTGGTGAAGAATCTGGTGCACGGATATGCGCAGAAGCTGGCACGGTATCAATGCAGCCATTGTGGTTTCAAGGCGCGCCAGTTCTATTGGCAATGCCCGGGATGCAGCCAGTGGGAAACCTATCCGCCACGTCGTACCGAAGAACTCAATGTCATGAACTAAACCGCGCGTCCGCTTCGGCGACGCCTTTGCTACAGGATCACCATGAAAATTACTATTGTAGGTACCGGCTATGTCGGTCTCGTCACCGGGGCCTGCCTGGCCGAGCTCGGCAATGATGTGTTTTGTCTCGATCTCGACCAGCGCAAGATCGATATCCTCAACAGCGGCGGCATTCCGATTCATGAACCGGGCCTGGGCGATATCGTGGCACGCAATCGTGCGTCCGGCCGGCTGAAATTCTCAACCGATATCGCGGCAGGGGTCGCGCACGGCGAGATTCAATTCATTGCGGTAGGAACGCCACCCGATGAGGATGGCTCGGCCGATCTGCAGTACGTCGTAGCCGCCGCCCGCAACATCGGCAAGTATATGACCGGCTTCAAGGTCATCGTCGACAAGTCCACTGTGCCGGTGGGTACCGCCGACAAGGTGGCCGCCGCGGTGCAACAGGAGCTCACTACGCGTGGCAGTCACGAAAAGTTCTCGGTCGTGTCGAATCCCGAGTTTCTGAAAGAGGGTGCTGCGGTAGAAGACTTCATGCGACCGGATCGCATCGTCATCGGCTGTGATGCATCCGCCGAAGGACTGCAGGCGCACGCGTTGATGAAAAGCCTGTATGCCCCCTTCAACCGCAATCACGAACGTACTTTCTGGATGGACGTGCGGTCGGCGGAATTTACCAAGTACGCCGCCAATGCCATGCTGGCAACGCGGATTTCGTTCATGAACGAATTGGCCAATCTGGCTGACCACGTGGGTGCTGATATCGAGGCGGTACGGCATGGCATCGGTTCGGATCCACGCATCGGCTACAGTTTCCTGTACGCGGGTTGCGGCTATGGCGGATCCTGCTTTCCGAAGGATGTGCAGGCGCTGGAGCGCACTGCGCGTGCGTATGGCCAGGATCTACTGATCTTGCGTGCCGTCGAGGCCGTCAACAATCGCCAGAAGCACGTGCTTGGCAAGAAAATCCTGGCGCGGTTCGGCAGTGATTTGCAGGGCAAGCACTTTGCGATCTGGGGTTTGGCATTCAAGCCCAATACCGACGACATGCGCGAAGCATCCTCGCGCGTGTTAATCCGCACGCTGCTGGACGCCGGTGCAAGCGTTGCGGTGCATGACCCGGTTGCCATGCCGGAAGCCAGGCGTGCATTGACGCTGGATTTCGCCGGCGACGCTGCGGCGTTTTCCCGCATCCGCTTCTGCGACAGCCCCAATGACGCATTGCGTGACGCTGACGCGCTGGCAATTGTGACCGAATGGAAAGCGTTTCGCAGCCCTGATTTCGCCCAATTGAAGTCGCTCCTGAAAGCACCTGTCATATTCGATGGAAGAAACCTGTTTGAGCCTGAAGTCATGGCCACGGCAGGTGTTGAATACCATGGCATCGGCCGTTCCGTGCTGACACGGGGCTGAGCATGAACGATCTTGCGGCGTTTTCGCCGGGACGCATTCTGGTGGCGGGCGACATCATGCTTGACCGTTACTGGTTCGGTGAAGTCAACCGCATTTCGCCCGAAGCACCCGTTCCAATTGTTCGCGTGCAGCGAACCGAGGAGCGTCTGGGTGGTGCTGCCAACGTTGCGCGTAACGCAGCATCGCTGGGCGCCAATGTCGGCTTGCTGGGTGTGGTGGGGGACGACGAAGCCGGCCGGCTGATCGAAGGAAAACTGGCCGAACTCGACATTGGGAATTTTTTGCAGCGGGATTCGATGATCTCCACGATCGTCAAATTACGTGTGATCGGTCGTCAACAGCAATTGCTGCGCATCGATTTTGAAAGCCCGCCGGGCCAGGTCGTGCTGCGTGAAAAGCTCATGAACTTCAACGCGTTGTTGCCCGAGTATTCGATCATCGTCATGTCGGATTACGCCAAGGGCAGCCTGGTCAACGTCGCCGAGATGATAGCAACCGCGACCAGGTTGGGGAAACGCACACTCGTTGATCCGAAAGGCGATGATTTTTCCCGCTATGCCGGCGCGACTTTGCTGACGCCAAACAAGGCCGAGTTCCGGCAGGTGGTCGGCGCGTGGCGTGACGAAAGCGAATTCGTTGAAAAAGCCCAGCGGCTCCGCGTGCAATTGCGGCTGGAGGCCTTGCTTGTGACGCGCTCGGAAGAGGGCATGACACTGATCACCGGGGATAAGACGATGCATTTCCCCACGCAGGCGCGCGAGGTGTTCGATGTGTCTGGCGCGGGTGACACCGTCATGGCCACCATGGCAGTCATGCTCAGCGCCGGAAAAACCTTGCCGGAAGCGGTGCAATGGGCCAACAAGGCTGGGGGCATTGTCGTCGGCAAACTGGGGACGGCAACGGTTACGCGGGAAGAGTTGTTCGCATGACGCAAACCTGCCGCATGCATACCGGGAATCTCGTTTTGAAAGCCGCAACAGCCGCACGGTAAATCGCTCGATGAATAATGGAAGTCCATTAATTCATCGAGGATTCATCATGCTGAAAAAACTTCTGTTTGCGCTGACTGCCGCTTTCGCCGGGATGTCCTTTGCAATGGTGCCGGTTGACGTCAACAAGGCGGACCAGGCTGCGCTGGACGGCATCAAGGGAATTGGTCCCAGCATGTCGCAAAAAATTCTCGACGAGAGAAAGAAGGGCGGCGATTTCAAGGATTGGGCCGACCTCGAGCAGCGCGTCAAAGGCATCAAGGCAAAGAGCGCACAGCGATTGTCCGATGCCGGATTGACGATCAATGGGAAGTCGCTTGATGGCGCCGCGGCGGCCGGGAAGGCTGAGCAAAAATCGTCGTCTGCGCCAGCTGCCAAGGCTGCTCAGCCAGCCCGCAACGGCAGCAAGGACGGCTCGAGAAAGCCGTCAGCATAGGGGCGTATGGCCGCCTTCGTACGCGGGAGGAAGTCTGCGATTAGAATATCGCCTTACTCCACTGTGATGCGACCCCATGGCCTACCTGACTCTAGAAGACACCATCGGCAATACGCCGCTGATTCAACTCAATCGCATCGGTGGCGAGGAGGTCCGGCAGCGCAATAACATTATTCTTGGCAAGCTTGAAGGAAACAACCCGGCCGGTTCGGTCAAGGATCGTCCCGCCCTGTCGATGATTTCACGTGCCGAAGCGCGTGGTGACATCAAGCCTGGTGACACCTTGATCGAAGCCACCAGCGGTAACACCGGCATTGCGCTGGCAATGGTGGCGGCCATGCGTGGCTACAAGATGGTGCTGTTGATGCCGGAAAATCTCAGCGAAGAACGCAAGCAAAGCATGGCCGCTTACGGCGCGAAAATCATCCTGACGCCAAAAACCGGAGGCATGGAATATGCCCGCGATCTGGCGGAGAAAATGCAGAAGGATGGGGAGGGTGTCATTCTTGACCAGTTCGCCAATCCGGATAATCCGCTGGCACATTATGTCGGCACCGGTCCGGAAATTTGGCGCGATACCAACGGGTCGATTACCCATTTCGTCAGCGCGATGGGAACGACTGGCACCATCATGGGCGTGTCGCGGTATTTAAAGGAAATGAATTCGGAGATCCGCATCGTCGGTGCGCAACCCGAGGAAGGATCGCAGATCGCAGGGATTCGCAAATGGCCGGAAGCCTACTTGCCAAAAATTTTCGACCGGTCGCGGGTGGATCAGGTAGAAAGCGTCAGTCAATCGGCAGCCGAAACAATGGCACGTCGGTTGGCAGTCGAGGAGGGTGTTTTTTGCGGTGTTTCTGCGGCAGGAGCCTGCCAGGTCGCGCTGCGTATTTCCCAGAGCGTGGAAAACGCGACCATCGTGTTCATTGTTTGTGATCGCGGGGACCGCTATCTCTCAACAGGGATTTTTCCAGCTTGAGATGACCTGTCGCGGGATTTGCCGCACAACGGCAACTATCCCGAGATCCAGGACAAGTGACACTTTACTCGTGTGATTCGACGCCGTCCTTTGGCTTGAACTGCTTGTCGCTGATGCGAAATTTGTCACGGCGGTCGCCCATCAGAATGCGCAGGTCGCGGATGCTCAGGTCGCTGACTTCGTGCATCCGGATTAACAATGAAGCGCCAACTGGCAAGCGGCGATGGCGAATCTTGCTAATCACCGGCGGTGCGACCTCAAGTGCACGCGACAGTGCAGCATCGTTTTTCAAATTAAGCTTTTCAATCAGCGAGTCCAACAGGTTGTTGGGGTCATAGGCTAATTGGTCCGAGAGGCGATTGCTGGTCATGGAATGCTCTAGCTGGGTTGTCATAATATAAATAATTCCTTAAGGCAAGTTAATTGTACAAGGAATAACGCCACGAATGTGGATTTTTGGCAATTAATGCTTCGACTGCATCAAATTGATACAGTTGCAATTCGCGGCGTATTTATTTCCTTCGCGCGAAAATAGTGTCGCGCCATCCGATGACGTAAAAGCAAGTTTGCTAAAAATGATGGTGTAAGGCAAGAAAAATTGACCTAAATGGTCATTCAGACAATGCTTCTGGTGCTCGACGCGGTCAAAAAAGCGACGCCGCAAGCTGATTCCGTCAGACACTGCGTTCGCGCCCACCAAAATTAGTTTAGACAATAGGCCTAAGAATATTTTGATAATTCGCAACCCGGTCGAGGTGCGACATCGCCGGTCAGCAGGTACTTACTCGGTCATTATGCGGCGTTGTAATTGATCCCAGCCGGTTTGTCCGATTTGATGGAGCAAGGCGATATTGCGCTCGAAGATGTTGGATGCGTCCGGAAATGCGAGGACGGCGCGATCAATGCTGCTTTCGCGCAGCAAGTGCAGTATCGGCCAAGGCGAGCGGTTGGTTGCGTTTTCAATGTCGTCCGGCGCTGTGCCGGCAAATTGATAGTCCGGATGAAAGCTGGCAATCTGCAACACGCCGTCGAGTTCCATATCGCATAACAATGCGTCGGCCGGTTCCAGGAAATCGTTATAGTCAGAAAAATTGGCCAGCACGCCAGGATGGATCAACAGCGTAGTCTCGACACGATCGGGGTCCGCCTGCATCAGGTCCGACAGCGCAAGCCGCAGTTCGACCAGCAATGCCGTTTCAGTCGTCGCGTCACTAACAACATAGCGAATCTGGTCGTGCACGAACACCGACTTGGCAAAGGGGCAAAGGTTTAATCCGATTACGGCGAGTTCAAGCCACTTGCGGGTTGTCTTGACGACCAACGCCGGATCTGGCGGTACACAGGCTTGAGGAGCAGTCATTGGACGCAAACATTCAGTGTGGCTGGCCGAGCATTATAGAGAAAAGACCGCCCGCGACAAGCATGATCGGCTATGCTTCGCAGCCCGCGGCAATCCCCGGTAATCGAGAAAAGTGATCAGCAATGGCAATCAAGGCAACCATCTTCAAAGCAGACATCCAGATTGCCGACATGGACCGGCATTATTACCAGAGCCACCAGTTGACGCTGGCACGGCATCCGTCCGAAACGGATGAGCGCATGATGGTGCGGCTGCTAGCATTTGCCCGGCATGCGCATGAGGCGCTGGTCTTCGCCAAGGGCTTGAGCGACGCCGAGGAGCCGGACATCTGGCAGAAGGACCTGACCGGGGCGATCGATTTATGGATTGATGTCGGCCAACCAGATGACCGCCGCATTCTGAAAGCCTGCGGCCGTGCCGCCAAAGTGATGATTTATAGCTACAGCAGCAACAGCGCCATCTGGTGGGGACAAACCGGAGCTCGGGTTGATCGTGCCAGGAACCTGGAAGTGATCAACCTGTCCAGCGCCACCAGTCAGGAAATGGCCAGACTGGCGCAGCGCAACATGCAACTGCAGTACACCATGCAGGACGGCGAAATCTGGATCAGCGGCAATGGCGAGACGCTGCAGATCGACCTGACCACACTCAAGGCTGCATAGCCCTGTTTGCCCGTACCGCACGACTCAGGTCGACCACCGACATCGCGTAGAAAAAGCTGCGGTTATATTTGGTGATGGCAAAAAAATTAGCGGCGCCAAGCCAGTATTCCGGTGCGTCGGGGCCATTCTGCAGATCGACCAGTCCCAGCAACATGCCATCGGGTGGCTGCACGCCCGGCACCACGCCGGCCATGCGCAATTCATCAACACTGAATTTGGCTTCCAGCCCTTGGCCGATGAAGGCGTCCCAGGCTCGCCCATCGCTGGTGGTGGGCTGGTTCACGCTGGCGGGAAAGACGATCGGTTCGCCGGCGCGCCAGCCGTGCTGCACCAGAAAACTGGCGACACTGCCAATTGCATCGGCCGGAGAATTGCGCAAATCGATTTTTCCGTCGCCATCGAAGTCCACCGCATACTGGCGAATGCTGCCAGGCATGAACTGGGCCCAGCCGATCGCTCCGGCGTAAGACCCCAGCAAGCTCAGCGGGTCGATGCCGGACTCGCGCGCCAGCAGCAGGGTGTTCTCGAGCTCGCCGCGAAAGAACTGCATGCGTGCCACGCGCGTTGGCGTATCGGGATAGGCAAACGCCAGCGTTGTGATCGCATCCATGACGCGGAAGTTGCCGGTGTTGCGGCCATACACCGTTTCGACTCCGATGATGGCGACGATGATCTCTGCCGGCACGCCGAACTGGGCTTCGGCGCGCGCCAGTGCATCGGCGTTGTCGTTCCAGAACTTGACCCCGCCGTTGATCCGCACCGGCTCGACAAAACGGGCGCGATAGGCGCGCCAATTCTTCGGCCGACCTGCGGGGGCCGGTTTCATCAGTTGGATTGTGCTGTCGACGTAGCGGGTGTTGTGGAACAGCCGCTCCAGCTCAGGCCGATCAAAGCCGTTGCGAGTGACCATCAGATCGATGAAATCAGCGACCTCTTTCCATTGCGCGAAGTCGGTGAACTCGCCGGCGGTGTCGGTGGCGACGGGCCGGGCAGTGACGCGCGGCGCGGCTTTCAGTGCGAGATCCGTGGCGCAGGCGCTCAGGCAAGTGGCAGTGGCGATAAGCAGAAACAGACGCGCAAGGCGTTTGCGCAACGTTGAATTGGAGATCAGCATGCAGTCAGGAGAAGTTTGAGTTGTGCCAGCGCGGCGTTGCGCTCGCGGGGATCCACCCTACCATACTGAAGCGCTTCATAGGACGCCAGGAAACGTCGGGCGGCGTCTTTTTTATCCGCCGCCATTTGGGTGTTGCCGGCGATCCGCGTTGCCAACGCCTGCGGTCCCTCATGCGGCGCACGCACGATGCCGATCCGCTCCAGCCGACGGCAGAACACCCGATACATTGCCTCGGCGCGATCCATCGGCGGCCGGTTCATCAACAGCGGCAGCATCAGCGCCGCCATCACGATGCTGCTCGCCCCAAACATCAGCGCGGTCAGCAGCGCCCAGTCGACCTCGCCGAAACCGAGCGAGCCGATCAGTTTTTTCTGCCGCTCGGGCGAATAGCTCAAGACCCATTGATTCCAGGAGTTCGACAGCGCGTCGGAACTCAATCGCAGCTGCGCCAGCCACGAATCGCGCGATGGCGCCAGATTGACCAGCCCACCGAACAGGCGGCGTTGCGCACTGCCGGCGACGCTGCGCTGGATACGTTCTGGCGCAACTGCAGCGGTCGGGTCAATGCGCAGCCAGCCGCGTCCGGCAATCCTGACCTCGGCCCAGGCGTGCGCATCGCTCTGGCGAATTTCCATGTAGCCGTCGATTGGATTGACCTCGCCGCCCTGATAGCCGGTGACCACACGCGCCGCGATGCCAAGGTCGCGCATCAGCACCACGAACGCAGCCGCATAATGTTCGCAAAATCCGGCCCGGGTCGAGAACAGGAAATCGTCGACGCTATTGCGACCGAGCAGCGGCGGTTCGAGCGTGTAGCTGAATGGCTGCTGCCGGAAATACTGTAGTACCAGCCGTACCAATTCGGCCGGATCGGTCGACTGCTCGCGCAACTGGCGGGCGAATTGCAACGTGGCCGGATTGCTGCCCGGCGGCAGCTGCAGCGCCTCGGCGAGGTCGTCGGGAGGTTCGCTTGCTTGCATCTGAAATTGGGTCCACGAGGTCACGTCATAGCGCAAGCGCGTGTCGATGCGCTGGCTCGCCAGCAATTGAAAATCATTGGCCAGCCAGGCCGCATTGCCGGGAATCTGTGGCGCCGCGACCGGTGACTCCAGTGCAAACAGCCAGCGCCTGCCATGCGGTTCGAGCGTGATCTGATAGCGCGTCGGTTGACTGCCCGGTGTGACGCGCACGCTGTCAGGCGCCATCGGTGTCTGCGCCAGCTGGGTCCAGGTGCGCCCATCGAACCGCGTCAATACGGTCGCGCGCCAGTAGAGCAGCGACTGCGCCGGCACCGAATCATCGAACCGGACCCGAAAGGCAATTTCGTCGGATTGCGCCAGCGATGAGATCATTCCCGGGGTCATCGAATCCGACAGCCCGGTGCGGCCGCCGTTGGCATCACCCGGCAAGCCCCAGAGCGGTCCTTGAATGCGCGGGAACAGCACGAACAGCACCAGCATCAGCGGCGCAGCAAGGCCGAAGATCATGCCTCCCAACTGCAGTCGCTTCTTGAACGGCGGCACCGCGCCGGTGTACTGGAACGATACCTGGGCGGTCAACAGTGCAATGACTGCGGCGCCCATCATCAATGCCGTTGGAATGCTTTGCGAATAAAAGAAATTGGTCAGGAGTAAAAAAAAGCTCAGGAACAGCACCACGAACAAATCCCGTCGGGCATGCATCTCCAGCAGCTTCAGCACCAGCAGCAGGGCCAGCATCGCGACCCCGGCATCGCGTCCGAACAGCGTGTGAAAGGCCAGATAAATGCCGCCCATTGCCATGACCGAGACCGGCAGCAACACCCATCGCGGCGGCAGCCGGTTGCCGGCGAAGGTGATCCAGCCGCGCCAGCCGAGCAATGCCACCACCAGCACCGATACCCAGATCGGCAGATGCATGAAATGCGGCAGCAGCACCAGCATGCAGGCGGTCAGCAGATTGAGCATGTCGGCCTTGTCGCGCGACATCGGCCGGGGCTTGAGCGTGAACGCGTTGCGCATCAGCCCACCTCGAATTCAGCCAGTGCCTGCAAACAGGCAGCCTGTTGCGCCACGCCCAGCGCCGGGCCGAGCGCAAACGCCCCGAGCCGGAACCCATACGGCAGTCCGCACCGTTCCGCCTCCAGCACCCAACCGGTCATGCGCGACAGTTTCAGCTCCGGATCCATGGTGCGAGGCAATGCCGCGAAATCAATCACCAGATCGCTGCTGGCACCGCCTTCAAAATGCTTGGTGACCAGCGCGCCGCCGAGCGACAGATCGACGCGCGCAATTTGTCGCCACGCCAGATGCCGCATCGAATCCCCCACCTGATAGGCGCGGATGCCGGCAAAGTCATCGTCACCGGCGCTGCCATTGCCCTGCGCGGTGGGGCGCGCAGTCATTGGCAGCGGCGGCGCGAATTCCTCCGGATGCGGATACACCAGCACACGGGCGTCGGGCTGCCAGTAACTCCAGGCCCGCAGCAAGCCGAGCGGAAAGCGCGTCACCAGCCGCACCCGCGGCGCCTGCAGCCAGCCACGGGTGGTGCTTGGCATGCTCAGTACGACATCCGAGGTGGACGATGCCGAGATATCGGCGGCTTGGGCTATCACAGGTGCGTCAATGCCAATGAAATCGAGCCAGATCGCATATCTGTCATGTTTGCGCCGGTTGATCAGGTGCAGTTCGAACTGTGCCATGTCGCCGCAGAAAACCGGCGCAGCCCGTCCTGCCGAGAGGGACAAGTGGGCCAGATTGCGGAACGTCAGATGCATGTCGACCACCGCGCAGGCGGCGATCAAAAACGTGAAGGCAAAGCCCAGGTTGAGATTGTAGTTGACCGAGCCAATGAACAACACGATCAGCGTGGCGCCAAAGCCCCAGCCGGCCCCGGTGGGCACGATGAAGACCCGGCGCTGGTTGAGGAACACCTCGCCCGGCTCCGGACCGGTGAGCCGGAACAGCCAGCGATCCAGTGATTTCTGCACGCGTGCGCGGATCACGATGATCCCCTCAGAGCGCGATCGATTTCATCATCTGCGCCACCAGATCGCGGCTGGCCAGCGCCGAACCGCTGCTCGATTTCAGCGGTCGCAAACGGTGTGCCGTGACAGGAATCAGCACGGCCTGTACATCTTCCGGGATGACGTGATTGCGCCCCTCCAGCGCGGCCCACGCGCGCGCCGCTTGCACCAGTGCGATCGCCGCACGCGGGCTCATGCCTTCCTGAAACAGGCCATTCTGGCGCGAGGCCAGTACCAGCGCATGGACATAGTCGATCAATTTTTCGGAGGTGTGAATCGCGCCCAGCGCAGCGCGTGCGGCGAGCATCTCTTCGGGCTGCATCGCGCTCTTGAGCGCCTTGAGCATGCTGCGGCGGTCCTCGCCCAGCAGCAGCGCCCGTTCGGCGGCGGCATCCGGGTAACCGAGCGACAAACACATCAGAAAGCGATCCAGCTGCGACTCAGGCAACTGGAATGTGCCGATCTGGTGGGTCGGGTTTTGCGTGGCGATGACAAAGAATGGTTGCGGCAAGTCGCGCGTCACGCCATCGGACGTCACTTGCCGCTCCTCCATGGCTTCCAGCAGCGCCGACTGGGTTTTTGGCGTGGCGCGATTGATTTCATCGCCCAGCAGGACCTGGGTAAAAATCGGCCCCGGATGAAATACGAAGCCGCTGGTGTCGCGATCGAATATCGACACCCCGATCACATCCGCCGGCAGCAAATCGCTGGTGAACTGCACCCGGTTGAATTGCAGCCCGAGTGACAATGCCAGCGCGTGGGCCAGCGTGGTCTTGCCCACGCCCGGAACATCTTCAATCAGCAGATGACCGCCTGCCAGCAGACAGACCAGCGCCTGGCGCACCTGATGCTCCTTGCCGACGATGATCTGGTTGATTTGTTTTGCAGCCGCGTGAACTTTGGAAAGCATGCTTTGGCCTGATTGAAAATTCGAGGGGAATGCGGCGGCAGTTGCGCCGGGAGGTATTGTTTTGATGCGATCATGGTTAAACTGGAGAGATTCTATTCGAGAACCCGGAGAGTTGCTCTGGCAACACTTCGATGATTCCAGCATGCCACGCGACGAGGGTCCATGAGCACAGGTTTTTTTAGTCCGGCCGATTGCAAACTCCACGAGATGGGGACCTGGCATCCTGAATGCCCGGCCCGTCTGCAGGCGATCGAAGATCAGCTGATCGCCAGCCGTATTGATCAGTTTCTGGAGTACCGCGACGCGGCGCCGGCAACGCTGACGACGCTGGCCACGGTGCATTCGCCAGCCGCCATCGCATTGGTGGTGGACAATGTGCCGGCCGAGAGCGAGGGCGCCGAGCGGCATTACCCGCTCGATCCGGACACCTTGCTCAATGCCTTCAGCCTGAAGGCGGCGCTGAGCGCAGCCGGAGCGGCGCTGGCGGCGACCGATGCGGTCATTGCCGGTGAGCTCGACAACGCGTTCTGTGCGATTCGTCCGCCGGGGCATCATGCGACGCCGCTGGCACCGATGGGATTTTGCCTGTTCAATAATGTGGCCATTGCGGTGCGCCACGCACTCGATGTCCATGGCCTCCAGCGCGTTGCGATCATCGACTTCGATGTCCATCACGGCAATGGCACGCACGAGGCCTTCCGCGATGAGCCGCGCGTGCTGATGGCCAGTTTCTTCCAGGAGAACCTGTACCCGTTTTGCAGCGATACCGGCAGCCGGCCGGGTTTGCACAACATGGTCAATGTCGGCGTGCCGGCCTTCAGCGCCGGCGCGGCGGTGCGTCAGGCCATACTCGACAAATGGATACCGGCGTTGCATGCCCACGCGCCGCAGATGATTTTCATCTCGGCCGGATTCGACGCGCATCGTGAAGACGATCTCGGGCAGATGGGGCTGGTCGAAGCCGATTATGCCTGGATCACGCGCCAGATCATGGCGATCGCGAAGCAGTATGCGGGCGGGCGCATCGTCAGTTGCCTTGAGGGCGGCTACAACCTGTCAGCGCTGGGCCGCAGTGTGGTGGCGCATCTGAAAGCGCTGGCCGAACTCGATTAGCGCGCCGGATAATGTCCGGCGGCAGGCGTTGCGGTTAGAATAGCGACCTGCTTTTTACAGGATCACCCCGTCGATGTCTATCCAATGGTACCCAGGTCACATGAACGCCGCCCGCAAGAAGGCGGCCGAAGCCATGGAGAAAGTCGACATGGTCATCGAGGTGCTCGATGCACGCCTGCCGCAAGCCAGCTGCAATCCGATGATCGAACAGCTGCGCAGCGACCGTCAGCGCCCCTGCCTGAAAATTCTTAACAAGAGCGATATCGCTGATCCCGCCGTGACCCAGGCGTGGATTGCGTTTTACAATTTGCAGCCGGATGTGCACGCGGTCGCACTCAGCTGCAAGCTGCCTGCCGATGTTGCCAAGATCCCCGCCTTGTGCCTGAAAATTGCGCCGCATCGCGGCACTCCGTTGAAGCCGTTGCGCATCATGATCATGGGCATTCCGAACGTGGGCAAATCGACGCTGATGAATGCACTGCTCAAGAAGCGCGTCGCCAAGGTTGGCGACGAACCGGCCGTGACAAAAATGCAGCAGCGTCTCTACCTCGGCAACAACATGGTGCTCACCGATACCCCCGGCATGCTGTGGCCAAAGATCCAGCATCCCAGTGATGGCTTGATGCTGGCTGCAAGCCATGCAATCGGCAGCAATGCGCTGATTGAAGAAGAGGTGGCGACCTTCCTCGGCGATGCACTGCTGGTGCGTTATCCCGAACTGCTGGCGGCGCGCTATGGCGTCAAGACCGAGGGCATGGACGGCGTCGGGATTGTCGAAGCGGTGGCGCTGCGGCGGGGTTTCAAGCTCAAGGGCAAGGGCGTCGATCTGGAAAAGGCAGCGCACACCTTGTTGCAGGATTATCGCAGCGGTGCGCTCGGACGGATCTCGCTGGAGACACCGCAGACCCGCGCTGCGCTGCTGGCCGAGTACGAGGCTGCGCAGTTGGCCAAGGCTGCCGCGAAGGCCGCCCTGGTTGACGAGCCAAACGACAATTACCGCAACTGACGCAGCTGCACGTTCAGGCCGTCGGCCCGCATTCTCACTTGCCGTGTTCTGCCATGGTTGCCATGGCAGCCTTGATCGGAATGCGTGACAAACCTCGTCCTTCAGGGCGGGGAAGGATAACGCGGACGGCGCAGCCGTCCTTGCATTTTTTTTCGCCTTAAGCTTG
>NZ_JAXCHT010000033.1:0-27989 GCF_035984655.1 Actimicrobium sp. GrIS 1.19
AGGGAATATTGTTATGTGGCGAGGCATGCGTCGGCTGGCAGATATGCAATTCGGTTTTAATCTTGCCTCAGAAAGATATGGGTAATTGAAAGGCTGATGCGCCGCTTACCGCTGTTCGGTGTCGTTTCCCACTTTTTGCATCAGCGATGGTCACCACAACAGATTGGCTGCACACTGCGTCGGATGTACCCCGATGATCCCCACCTGCGCGTCTCCCACGAAACCATTTACACGGCGCTTTACGCGATGCCACGCGGCGAACTGCGTCGTGACTTGATTGCCTGTCTGCGTCAGGGCAACGACGCGCGTCGCCCACGCTCACGTGGCACGGACCGGCGCGGCAGCATCCCGGAGATGCAAAGCCTGCACATTCGTCCGCCTGAAGTCGCTGATCGTTTGATCCCAGGACACTGGGAAGCCGATCTGATCAAGGGTGCCTTCAATCGCTCGGCGGTCGGGACGCTGGTGGAACGCACGACCCGTCTGGTGATACTGGCGCGCATGCCCGACGCCAGTGCTGCGTCGGCGTTGGCTGGTTTTACCGCCGCGCTCAACAGGGTCGCTGCGCCGTTGCGCAAGACGATGACCTATGACCAGGGCCGCGAGATGAGCCGGCATCGCGAATTAACAGCCCAAACCGGTGTTGCCATCTACTTCTGCGATCCGCACAGCCCTTGGCAGCGCGGCAGCAATGAAAACACCAATGGCTTGCTGCGCCAATACATGCCCAAAGGCACCGACCTGTCGCACCTGACGCAGGATGATCTCGACGCCATTGCTTACCAGATGAATACCCGGCCGCGCAAAGTCCACGACTACCGCAGTCCGCTCGAAATCTACGGCGAGATTATCGACAATTTAAAGCAGGCCGAATCGGCTACGATCCATTAACGTGTTGCACTTGGTTCTTGACTCCGCCGTCTCTGAACTTGCCGTCGAAGCGAAAGCGATACCAGCACATTGCCTGAAGCGCCGAACAGCGAACTTTTCGTTGTTCTCTTCTTGGTATTACATGGTCGGCGATTCGGTAAATTCATGTATCTGTCCAAGGGCCGAGAGGCCAAAAGGTCGGCACAAGCTTTGCATTGGATGGTGCAGTGCGTTTTATTGTCTTAAAGGAGTTGCCACGATGAAAATCGATACAGCAATGGCATTACGCCACCTCTACGCGAGTGAAACCGGCCCTTTATCCAGCGCTGTCCGCGACAACGTGGCATCGTTTTCGGCCGCGCTGAGCACGGCCTCGGCAGGTGCGTCGAGGTCGAATGCACAGGGCGCCAAACAAACCGACTTTACCAGTATGACTCGCAAGGAAATGCAGGAGTGGAGCAATGACCAGATTCGCAGCGGGAAAATGTCGCTTGATGACGGCAGGCCTTTTATGGCGATGGCGATGAAAATTCCGGTGAGTGGCGGCACTGGCGGCGCGCTGCAGGCTTCCAGCGATGGCGAACGCTTCGATTTCACACAGCAGGCTCGCGCGGGCATCGAGGGAGCGCTTTCGCGCAACGACGATGTAACGCGCAAGATGCTGGAGTCGGCCATGAAGATCATGCAGCGATACCAAGGCGAACCAATCGGCGTCGATACCCGCGCGTAAAACAAAATGGCCGGCTTCCCGGCCTTCCTGCATCAAGCTGAGTTCAGCAGCAGGTCGAAGGATGCTGGCTGGAGTTTACGCGCGGCAGCGGACGTTTTTTACGAGGCTGACGTCGGTCGCCAGATGCGTTCCCGGCGCCGCCAGTCAATTCCTTCGGGCAGCATCGACAACTGGGCCTGGGGTCAGGGAAACGACGCCGCTGGTCAGAGTAATTGAGGCTTGGGAGAAAATTTTCGGCCCGGCTCGATCCGGTCGACCTTGACGGCGCCTGGCCAGCAGACACGGGCCGTCAACGCCGGACCATCGCCTCTTCTCGCTGTCGTCGCGCCGGCGACGACATACAAAGGTTCATCGATTCGCCCTGTCTTCGGCGCCATAGTTTTCCTGACCGGCCCGCCGACCTTCGCCAATGCGACAGAACCCGCACCGCCGGCGCTTGTCGGACACTCCGCAATTTTGGGTGTACGATCAAATCCGACTTAAATGGTGTCGCATGATTAACAGATGTTGCCCACCGCGCACTGCGGGGGCTTCCCACCAAAAGGAGCAATTCGCCGTCGCTGTGTAACTCGCTGCGGAGGCAATCGCTCACCGTGCAAATCTCTTCACTCTGAGGATTATATGAACATTGGAATCATTGGGGCCGGCCACATCGGCAGCGCCCTCGCCATTCGGCTCGTTAGTCTCGGTCACTCGGTGTATATCGCCAACTCGCGCGGGCCTGAATCACTGAAAGACGTGGCCAAGAAAACCGGCGCCAAGGCGGTGACGGCCCAGGAAGCGGCCCGCCACGGCGACATGATCGTGGTCACCATCCCGCTTAAAAACATCCCCGACCTGCCCAAAGACCTGTTCGCGGGCGTGGCGGCCACCGTGCCGGTAATCGATACGAGCAACTACTACCCCATCCTGCGCGACGGCCACATGCCGGAGCTGGAAACGGGTGACCTGACCGAAAGCGAATGGGTGCAGCAGCATCTCGGCCGTCCGGTGGTGAAGGTGTTCAACAACATCTACGCCGACCACCTGCAAAACAAGGGACAGCCAGCTGGTACTCCTGGCCGCATCTCCCTGCCGGTGGCTGGCGACGATCCGGTGGCCAAGCAGAAGGTCATGGCGCTGGTCGAGGAACTGGGCTTTGACGCCGTTGACGACGGCAGTCTGCACGCGTCGTGGCGGCAGCAACCCGGCACCCCCTGCTACGGCGCCGACATGCCGGCCGACAAACTGCGCGCGCATTTCGCCAGCCTCGGCACAGTACGCACCGCGGCACAACACGCCGAGTACCTGGCCAACCACGCCAAGCAGGAACAGGCGATGGCGGCGCAAGGCAACAGTCTGAAGTAGCAGCCAGCCGAATCACCGTCGCCTGCACGGCCGCGTTGCGACAGCGGCCCCATCAGAGCGGTCGACGCCACAAACAATCAGGGCCGGCGCGTGTGTCGGCCCCTGCTGCGTGAGGGCGGGCGGCGCTTCAATGCGTGAGCGACGAACGCATAATTTTTCTGGAAAAGGGAGACAACAGTATGTCCAGCGCTTCAGATTTCGACTTCTTCATCGGCAAGTGGTCCGTTTCGCATCGCCGCCTGAAAGAGCGCCTGGCCAACGGCACGGAGTGGGACGAATTCTCAGGCACCACCGAGACCCGGAAAATCCTGGGCGGAACGGGAAATTGCGATGAAAATTATCTCCAGTTGCCGGGCGACGCTTACCATGCGATAACGCTGCGCACATTCGATCCCGCCACGGCACAGTGGGCGATCTGGTGGCTCGACGGCCGTCACCCTGGCAATCTGGACGTGCCGATGCGCGGGCAGTTCGTCGATGGCGTCGGTACCTTCCTGACCAAGGACACCTTTCAAGGAAAGCCGATCATGGTTCGGTTCCTGTGGCAGGTTAAACCGGACGGGACGCCGCGCTGGGAGCAAGCCTTCTCGTCCGATGATGGCCTGAACTGGGAAACCAACTGGACCATGAACTTTACGAAGAGCGCATAAATTTCACCACCGCCGCCGCTGCCCGCGCGCATTGCAGGCACCGGCAACGGGCATCGCCACGAGCGGGTTTGCCAGTGCCGCCGCAATCTTGCCAGGCTAACGCACTCTCCGCGTGCGGGGTTGGTGATTGGGGCGGAGGTCCGTGTATGTTCCCGGATGATCGGCAAAGCCAGTCCTCGTGACTACTGGCTGAATGGCCGTTTTTCCCCATTTTGAAAAAGGGGCAAATGGCACGCAACCCCGGACCATTTCCTTATAGCTATAACCGCGCCCCTGATGGCTTCCACGGTTTCAAGGAAGCTGTCTTCGCAACGAAGCCCGGACTTCAGATCCACGGCATTGTGGCGCGTCCGGATAGGCGCCATCAATCGATCCGCTACCGTTCGTACGCAACCAGTCGCGGCAGCTCCGCCGGCGTGAAGCGGGCTTCACGCAATTGCTGCAGCGCGGCCTGACGTTCGGCTTCCGAAACAGCGGGCTGCGCCAGAAGATTATTACGGGCACTCAAAAACTGATCGATGCGCTGCTTCCACGTCGCTTCTTCCTTGTCCAGGTCCGAAAACCGCGCTGCCGCCTCGGGCGTCAGCTTGGCCGCGCGCAGACGGTAGACGTCGTCGTCGGTGCCACCATTGGCGCGCAGTTGCGCTACCGATTCTTCCAGCTTGATGACCTGTTGCGGCGCATCCCGGGCTTCGCGCAGGGGTGCGGGCAGGGCGGCGTCGAGCGCCGCCAGTTGCGCCGTTTTTTGTGCCGCACTCAAATGTTCATCCTGGCTGATTTCCATCTTCGCGACGGCATCGGCGTTGTAAGCGTCGTCGAAACCGAACAGGCCTGCGCTTTCCGTGGCACTGAAAAACTGGCTGCGCAGCTGCTGCATGGCAGTCAGCCGGGCACGCGCGGCGTGGGCTGGGCTGGCGCTCTTTTGCATGGCGATTTCCGCGCCGGCCAACGCCTGTTTGTAATCCAGATAGCGACCCAGCAGGCGACGCGCTTCGGCGGCGGCGGAGGGCTTCAGAAGGCGGCCAAGTTCCGCTTCGATCTCGGCCCGAATCGCCGGCAGCGATTTTTCTCCCTGCGCTGACAGGTAGTAATCGAACAGTCGTCCGAGCGCGGCGTCGACCACCAGCGCGTCGGCCGCGTCCACTTTGACATCGGCATCCGGTGTCGTGCCGGCGAGTGAACGAACAAACGGAAACGGATTGGCCGCAGCCGGCGGCGCGGTCGGGCGCGCCGGCTCGTCGGATGGCCACGCCAGCGCGACCAACACGGCAACCCCCAGCGCCATCGGGCCGATCCACTTGGTATGACGTTGGAGGAAGTTCATGCCGGCATGTCCCGCTTACAGGCCCATGTTGCGCAGGCGATTGGCCTGCTGACGGAACAGCGTGACCGGATTGACTTCCCAGATATTCACCAGGCCGACCGTCTGGTTGACGGCATCAAGATGATTCATGGCGTAGTCGTCGCGGATCACACGGCCCAGATGGCTGGAGCAGCTCGACACCAGACCGTCATTCCTTTCGCCACCAAACGCCAGCGACGTCAGTGCCAGTGCCGGGTCCAGGATGTCCAGCACGTTGGTATAGGGCTGCGCGCCGCTCCATGAAAAATACGCCACGCCGCGCGCGTTGTACGCGCCTTCGCCGCAACTGCTGGTGGGCATGCCTTCCGGATGACGGGCGTTGAATTGCTGGCTGCCGGCGGTGCTGAGTGAAACGTTGGCGGCTACGGCATTTTGCGGCAGCGTTGGGCTACCGGACAGGAAGCTGATCACCTTGGCAAGGCCGTTGGTGATCGAGCCCAGCACCGCGTTGGATAACGAGCCGGCCGGGGTCAGGCCAATCAGGATGTCCGCGACTTTGGAGCCGTTGTTGACGCCATCGACGCTGGTCACCGAAGCGATCAGATCCGGCCGCACCGAGGCGACGTACCGGGTGGTCGGGCCGCCATGGCTGTGGCCGATCAGGTTGACCTTGCCGGCGCCGGTTGCAGCAAGAATTTGTTTGACCTGGGTCAGCAGTTGTTCGCCGCGCACTTCAGTGCTGTTGGCTGCCGATACCGAGACCGTGTACACCCGCGCACCGTCAGCGCGCAACGCGTACGGAATGCCAAAAAAATATTCAACAGGTCCGATATTGTCGAAGCCGAACAGGCCGTGTACCAGCACGATCGGATAGCGGGTTTGCGTGTAGCCGGTCGCGAACGAAGCGGTCGGCAACATCGCCAGGGCGAGACAGCTCGCCGCGAGAAATTTCCAGAACAGTTTGATCATTTTGTCTCCGTCAGTTTATTTTTTTAAAGGCTGAGGTGTGATGCAGGGAAGAGAGTCGGACACCTTCATGTTGAATTGCGTCTTCAAGACGAAAAAACCGCGCGCGGCGCAAAAACCAGCCGGGCCTCTATGGGCCCGTGACTGCTTCGATCGCCACTTTTCGGTTCGGGAAAATACCGAGCGCTCGCTCGGTATCGAATTGATACTAGGCGCTGGTTTTGGAATAAGCAAGGTGCAGCGCAACATCGCACGGGCGCGCGCCGCCGGGTATGTTTCGGCGCCGTCGGCGCGAATCTGCGGGCCGGCGCGGGCCGGATTTTGGCGCGATTGCCCGTGCTATAGTTTTGGCTTGATTCGACCGAGGACCTCCCGTCAGATGGACATTCAGGTTCTTCCCGCCCACTTCACGCTGGCGCAATTTCGCCGCGCTGCACCGCTTAACGAAACCAATATCTGGGAATTTCTGTTCGATCGCAACAGCGCGCGCATCGGCGTCAAACGCCGCGACACCGCGGTTGAAAATCTCGAAAAAATCTTTGTCGCGACCTTTCGCCTGGCTAATACGGTGGGCTTTCCGGTCATGACCCTGCGCGATCTGTGCCGCGAGACCGGGTTGTCGATGGGTGGTCTGTACGCGTATATCGAGAACAAGGATCAGCTGGCGGCGATGATCGAAGATCTGGTGCGCCACGTGACCCAGATGCTGCCGGCGTGGTTTGCCCATATCACGCAACCCGCGGCGCAAATCGAAAGCATCGTGCGCGCAAATATTTTCCTGGCCGAGATGTTCCAGCCCTGGCTGTATTTTGTTTTTCTGGAGTCGCGCACCTTGCAGCCTGCGCAGCGCGATGATGCCAAGGCTGCTGAATTATTCATTCAATCGCACCTGACGACATTGTTCAGCCATGCCGGCGAGTTTGACGATGGCACCGCCGCGCTGCTGGCGGCGCACTGCATGTCGCTGGTGCAGGACTGGCATCTGAAGCGCTGGAAATTTCGCGCCGCCAACGTGCGCGTTGACGCGTTTGCCGACAGCGTCATCGATCTGCTGCGCAGCCGCCTGGCCGCAGCGGGCGGGCGCCTGAAGGAGTGACGAACTGTCGCGGGGCGTGGTTGTGGCACGCTTCACCGTTGCCGTCGCTGGATAAAAAAAAGCACCCGCAGGTGCTTTCATGTGGCGCGGCGCGAGAGTAAATCTCAGGCCTTCAGCGACTGCATATCGATGACAAACCGATAGCGCACGTCACTCTTGACGACGCGATCGTAGGCTTCGTTGATCGCCTGGATCGGAATGATTTCGATATCCGGGGTGATATTGTGTTTGCTGCAGAAATCCAGCATCTCCTGGGTTTCCTTGATCGAACCGATCATCGAGCCGGCCAGCGTGCGGCGTGAGCCAATCAGATTGAATGCACTGACTGGCGGTGTCGCCGCATCGGGCACGCCGACCAGCGTCATGGTGCCGTCGATTTTCAGCAGCTGGAGATAATCGTTCCAGTCGACGGCGGCGCCGACCGTGTTGATGATCAGGTCGAACTGCCCCGCCAGTTTGGTGAAGGTCTGCTTGTCACTGGTCGCGTAATAATGGGCGGCGCCAAATCGCAGTCCGTCTTCCTGTTTCGACAGCGACTGGCTCAACACCGTCACCTCCGCGCCCATCGCATGGGCAATCTTTACCCCCATGTGTCCGAGGCCGCCGAGGCCGATGATCGCGACCTTCTTGCCGGGACCGGCTTTCCAGTGATTCAGCGGCGAATACAACGTGATGCCAGCGCACAGCAACGGCGCTGCCTTGTCCAGCGGCAGGTTGGCGGGAATCGACAGGACATAACCTTGCTTGACGACGATGTGGTCGGAATATCCGCCGAAAGTCGGCGTCACGCCGTCGGCCTCGACGCCGTTATAGGTCTGCACCAGGCCCGGCATGTACTGTTCCAGATCGACATTGCGGGTGCTGCATTGGGTGCAGGAATCGACGAAGCAACCAACACCGACATGGTCGCCAATCTTGAATTTGGTGACGTCGGCGCCGACAGCGGTCACCACGCCGGCGATTTCATGGCCAGGCACCATGGGAAAGATCGAACCGCCCCATTCATCGCGTGCCTGGTGGATATCCGAGTGGCAGACGCCACAAAATTTGATCTCGATGGCAACGTCGTCAGCGTTGGGAGCGCGACGTTCGAATGAAAAGGGAGCCAGTTTTTCTTTGGCGGCAGAGGCCGCATATCCGCGTGCTCGTGTCATTGTTGATGATCCTTTTAAAGTTGAAACAATGACTACACTCTAGCGTAAGTTGGGAAAGCGGGTGCGAGGCGATGCCGGCGCACGAAACTGCGGCGCCCCAATTTTCGGGCCGTGCGAGAGATTGCGTTGGGGGTGTCGTGCTGGATGGGTCGTTGCGGCCGAGGTGTTTTTCAGTCGAACGCAATTGCGTGGAGCGGGAATGCGTTGCGGTTGCCGGTATTGCGGAAAGGCCCCTCGAATGTTGGCATTCAACACGCGAGGGGTAATTCAGTCTCGGTTTTTTTATTGATGATTTTTGCGGTCTTTGCTGCGGTGATTAACCCATTCGGTGTTAACTACTCGGCAATCACCGCTGCTTTCGGCCCGCCCGGAGGGGTTGCTGTCGTTACCGTGACCGGCACAACCGGCGCCACGGCCGGTAATGGCAAATTCGTCGTCTCACCCATTACGATGCGAAACAGTGTCGGATAATCATAAGCGGCGCCTGAGGCAGCATCGATACCGGCGCCGATAATGCCGCCGAACAGAATATTCCCCGCCATCATGCCCTTGGTCGACGACTTGACCACGCCGATCCCGTCAGGCACACCGGCTTTTTCGCACAAGACGTTCATGTCGGCATAGGCACGGTGCACAGTGACCGTGCCCGGCGTCGTCACGTAATACACACCCTTGTCATTCTCCAGCTTGCAGCTTGCACCGGCGACGGCGCCAGTGGTGTGCATTGTCTCGACGGAGACGATCTGGCTGGTTCCATTGACAATGGATGCGCATCCCGACAGCGAAGAAATTGCAATCAGCGCCAGCAAAATGCCCGAACGTTTCAATCCCCAATTTTTCAGCATTATTTTTCCCCTGGATAGTATTTTTAGTTATTTTATTGATTGGCATGGCAATGAAACAGTACTGATGCAAGCCATGGCGCGACTGGCTTGCATGACTACACAAGGCGTGACGGATTACGATGAAATGGCGCGCGCTCCTTGAAAATGGAAAATGGCGATGCATAAAAATTGACGGCAACGGTATTTGTCAATCAAACAACAAATGCACGATAGCATGATTTTATTGTTGATTTCAAGTAATTAAAAGGCGGTATTTTTTTGGGGACGTAACGTCAATCCAGTAGACCAATCTATTGCGGGCTGGCTGTTTGTCCGGAGTCGGCGCTGACGGGCGTTGGTTTGGCGGTGGGAGGTACTGCAGGCTGGCGCAGTGTCATGCGCGAATTGCGCGGCAACTGCGCGCTTGATGTTACTTTTTGCTGCGGTGCGGACGATCTGCCCAGAAAGCGAAATGAAGGATGGCTGATCGCCGCCTCATTTTTTGGTCAATTTTGGCGCCACGGGTTTTTTTGCATTGACCTGCTTTTCCTTGTCGTATTGCTCAAGGCGCAGCAGCGTGTCGGCATAAGAGACGAATTGATTCAGATAGTCCGGTGAAATTTCTCGCATCAGGGCCAGCGAGCGCAGCACCAGCATGTGCGAATTGATCGGACCGGCATTCTTCGGCGCCTGCTCAAGGGATTGCGCGACCTGTTGCTGCGCACTCAGTCTGGACCAGGTATTCCTGAAATTCCGAATGGCGTTGAGTTCGGTGCGCGCTGCGGTTTTCTGCGACGCGTGTAGATCGGCACCGCTGCCGGCGTGCGTTTCAAGATGGCGCACCAGGGTGCCGAGTGATGGTTGCTGCTGGCCGGGATCCAGCGTCCGGGTATAACGCTGCACGCCGCTGAAGTCGCCGGCGCCGAACAGTTGCTGTAGCGTGCCGGCAGCCTCCGGGGTTTGCGCATTCGTCCGGTCCATGACTTGCGCCGCATCCGATTGCGCCTGCCCGAACCGCTGCTGCAACGCGCCCAGCGCCTGTGCCAGTTTCGCTGCAAGCAGGCGATTGACCTGGGTCGATTGCGTCGCGCCGCGCCGGACCAGCGCTTCGAGGTAATGCAACTGCACGGGATCGAAGCGGTCGGCGCCCGCCGCGCGCAGCGACCCGATCTGTGCGGCGAAATCCGGCTCGGCCGCGCGCGCTGGCGCGGCGCTTGCCGCGTGATCCGGTTCAGTCATGTGGCGCGACGGCGGTGCCGGGCGTTCTTGGTACCGGCGCCATTTCCACCCGCCGGTTCTGCGCGCGTGCGTCGTCGTCGGTGTTGGGTGCCACCGGCTGCTCAGCGCCAAAGGCGGCGGCAAACACCATCGACGATGGCATCCCTTCGTCGATCAGCGTGCGGGTGACGGTCAGGGCGCGTTGCGCCGACAGTTCCCAGTTGTCCGCAAAGCGACCGCCCCGGATCGCCTTGTCGTCGGTAAATCCGCTCACCATCAGCAGCTCACCGCGTGCGGTCAGGTAGGCGCGCAGTGGTGTGACCAGGCTATTGAGCAGTTGCCGGCCGTCCGGTTGCAGCTGGTTCGAATTGAGCGCAAACAGCACCTGGCCGCTGATGCCGATGCGGCCATTGTTCAGCGTGATGCGGCCGGTCGCCAGCGGGATGGCGAGGGCTTTCTCCAGCGTCATGCGGCGCTGCTCTTCGACCTCGCGCTTCTTCACTTCGTCCTGCAAGTGCGCGGTCAATTCCATCTGGATGCCGATCACGCCGACCAGGATCAGCACAAACGCGCCCAGCAAGCCGGACATCAGATCGCCAAACACGGCCCAGACCGGCGCCGTGTGTTCCATGCCAGCGTCGCTGTCGTCCATCAACGGACCTCGTCGGCCAGCGTGGCTTGCTTGCCGGGCAGTTGACGCAATTCTTCGACCATCTGCTTTTGCGACGTCATGCTCAGGTCGATGATGTCACGCGCCTGCGCCACGTAATAGGCGAGCTGTTCGTCGCTGCGCGACATCGACTTGTCCATCGCCGCTTCAATCCGCTGCAGGTTGCCGATCAGCTTTTCATTGGCGTCACTGAACGACTGCACCGCAAAACCAAACGCGTCGCTCAGGCTCGATACATCCACCGCACTGCTGGTGACGTGTGCGGCGATGTCGGACAGTCTGGCGGATTCGGTGGCGATGTTGTCCGCAAAGGCGCTGCCGGCCGTGTCGAGCGTCTGCGCCGACGATGCCACCAGCGCATCGATCACGCTGCGCTGCTCCACACTGGCGTGATTGATCGCACCGAGCAGGGTATTGAGCGTTTCCATGATGCGGCTGCGTTCTTCCAGCAATGCGTTATCGCGCGCGACGCCGCTGGAGATTTCCTGGCGCAGCTGGCCAATCACGTCCGCGGCAGCGCGCGGCGCTTCGGAGGCGGTTTCGATCAGCCGTGTAATCGGCACTTCGAGTGCCGTTCCAAGCGTCGTCAAATGACTCGTCAACGCCGACTGCAACTGGGCCAGACGCTCGACGGCGGCATCGCCGCGCAGCGCTTCCTCGTTCCTGAGCGCGCCCAGCTCGCTGCCCAGCAGGCTGCTGAGTTGCGTCATGCGCTGGTTGTGCTGGTCGAGCCAGCCCGCTTCCGAGGCGATGCGGGTGCGCATCAATTCCTCCGCGGCGGTGAGCAGGCGCGAGGTTTCAGCCAGCGTGGTGCTGGCGCTGGCTTGCGTCCGGGTGGCGATGTCTTGCGCGGTTTGCGCCACGGTGTCGCAGATGCGCTGCTGCTGCGCCAGCGTCTGTGCGCCGGTTTGCTGCAATTCGTGTGTTAGCGCGGTGGCCATGCTTTGCAGCGATTGCGTCCACGCCTGTTGTCGCTGCTGATCACCGGCGGCGTGCTCGGCCTGCAGGCTGGCGTAGGTCTCGGCCACCGTGCTGGCGTTGGCACTGAACCGTTCTGACAGGCCATCGAGTTGTCGCTGCACGGTATCGGCCATGCGCGCGTGCAGCGCGGTTGCGTCCTGCGCAATGCCGGTCATTGCCGCCTCGACCACTGGCTGGATGCTGGCGCCGATGGCGTGTGCGCTCTGGCTCAGGCTCTCGCGCAGGGATTGATCGACGTCGCGTGCGAGTCCGGTGTAGACCGCCTTGATGTCGCTGTGAAATCCTTCCTGGTTGCCCAGCAGGCGCTGGCTAAGCTGCTGGCCAAGCTGCTGGTGCATGTCTTCCATTTTCACCATCATCGATTGCAACTTGTCGACCACGGCGGGCAAGGCCTGCGATTGCAGCTGCAGCGCCTTGTAGGTTTCCTGGCGCTGATGCGTCAATGAAAAGCGCCGCAAGCCGGTGGCGATGCGCGTATCCAGCAGTTGAGCTACCAGCAGGCGTTCGCGGCGGCAGAGTGCCGACATCAAGCCCAGCATGGCCGACGCCGCAACCCCTGCCACGGAGGTGCCGAAAGCCAGTCCCAGTCCCTTCACCGGAACCGCCAGCGCGGTGCGGATGGCCTGCAGATCGGTGGTTTTTTCGAGTGCGAAGACGGCGCCGTTGAGCGTGACAACCATGCCGAGGAAGGTGCCCAGCATGCCCAGCATCACCAGCAGTCCGACCAGATAGGGCGTCAGTGCGGGGCCGGGCAAGCCGACCCGCTCGCCCTCGATGCGCATGCGCACGACGTTCTGCAACGAGGCCGGCACATTGCCGAGCCAGTCGCCGAGCTCCGGCAGCTGTTCGGGAATCGCTGCCAGTGCCGCTGCCAGCGCGCCGGTTGCGTGCCGAAACTGGCGCAGCTCAAGTGCGCCAAACACATACACCGCACCGATGATGGCGGTCATGGCCAGCGCCAGCAGGCTGGTGCCGATAAATCCGGCGCCGACCCAGACGACGGCCAGTGCACCGAGGAAGAAGGCGGCTGTAAATAAATGTCTATGCATTGCTTTTCTGTTCGTTGAATGCTTCAAGAAGGCCTGCCGTTGGTTGCAGGCGCAGTGCCAGTTCGGCCTGCAGCAGCGTTTGCAGGTCAGCGCAAAAGCGCGCCAGCCAGCCACCCGGTCGGGTCCAGCTGACGGGGTTGTCGTCCTGCCGTGCATCAACCAGCTGCTGTTGATGGGTGTGGAACAAGTCGGTAAAACGTTTTTTGAGAAGCAGCGGCACCGAGGCGAGCAACTTGCTCTCGCGCTCGCGCAGTATTTTCTCGAGCACCGCATCCAGCTCGGCCAGTTTCCGCAGTCGTGGCGAGGTGTTCGCCAGCGCCTCGCGGACGTTGACCCGCAGCGGCTGGATGGTCATTTCCATGTCGCGTTGGTGCGCATCATAGAACCGGCGATAGGGCGCAAAGGACGCTGCGATGTCCATCGGCAGCGCCAGCACCGGCGTCGGCAACTTGATATGCGCCCTGGCCAGGCCGGGTGCGCCGCTGTCGATGATCGATTGCGTCAAACGCGCCTCGATCCGCGCGAATTCGCGCGTGAGCGCAGCATCCGGCCCGGCCGCAGCGCCGGCCGCTGCCGACGGTGCACCCGCCGGGCTGTCGCCATGCACCGCAGACAGCGCAATCGCGTCCGCAAAGTGAATCCACATTCCCAGCTTCTCTGCAAACGCCGGGCCTGGCTCGACGACCTCGACGATGGCGAGGTCGGTCAGGCAACGAATCAGTTCAGAGCTGTGGAAATTGGTACGCGGGAACGCTCGCGTCATAGGCAATGGCAATCAAAATCGAAATTAGAGCAGGGTGGCTGGCGCAGCCTGCCGCCCCGGGACTGGCCCGGCAGCCAGCACCACTCAAGTGTCCGGCCCGGATTATATCGCGGCCAACCGGCAGCACCCAAAACAACCGGGATCGTGCATGCCGGCCTCTGGTCTGGGCCACAAGCGTTCATAATGTCCGGCACGCCGCGCGCACGCCAGCGCGGCATCGTCGTTCAACGGACAGCAAGGATTCAGCGCCCATGGTTTCAGCACACGAAGCATTCCAACGACTGGTGGACGGCAATGCCAGGTTCGCCGCGCAGGTCAACAACCCCGACGCCGCGCAAGCGGATGCACGCCGCGCCACGCTGGTGATGGAGCAACAACCGTTTGCGATCATCCTGGGCTGCTCGGACTCGCGCGTGCCGGCGGAGCTGGTCTTCGATCAGGGCTTCGGCGACCTGTTTGTGATTCGTGTCGCCGGCAACATCGTCGCGCCATCGCAGGTCGGCAGTGTCGAGTTCGCTGCCGCGCGCTTCGGCATTCAGTTGGTGGTGGTGCTCGGGCATTCCCAGTGCGGCGCGATTCTGGCGACGCTGGAAGAGATCCAGATGCCGACCGAAAATCAGTCACGCAATTTGCAGGCGATTGTCGACCGGGTGCGTCCGTCGCTCGAGGGCTTGCTGGCGACCGATCTCAAATTCGACCGCGAGGCGCTGCTCAAGCAAGCGGTGCGCGCCAATATTCGCGCATCCGTGAATCACCTGCGGCACGGCTCCGAGGTGCTGGAGCAACTGATCCGGGACAATGGCTTGCTGGTGGTTGGCGCCGAGTATTCGCTCGAGTCCGGCGCGGTGACGTTCTTCGACGGCGTGCCGGAAACGGTCCGGCGCACGTAATGCAGAAGCGGCAGAAGCGGCAGAAGCGGCAGAAGTGACGTCGGGTGCGGACTACGTCAACGCCAGTCCGCCGTCGATCACCAGCGTGTGGCCGACCACGTAGCTGGCGTCGTCACTCACCAGCCACGTCACTGCGGCGGCAATTTCATCGGCTGCGGCAAAGCGCTTCATGGGAATCATTTCCTCGACCTGCGCGCGGCTGGCCTTGCCGTCGGCGATACGCTGTTCCCAGCGTGCCGTCCACGTCACACCCGGCGCCACCGCATTGATGCGCACGCCTTGCCCGATCGCCTCCAGCGCGACCGAGCGGGTCAGTCCTTCCAGCCCATGTTTCGCCGCGCTGTACATGGCCGCGCCAGGTGTCGGACGAATGCCGTTGACCGAACTGATGTTCACAATCGCGCCGCGGTCTTTCATTAGCTTGAGTTCATGCTGCATGCACAGGGCCGGCACCCAGAGATCGCTCAGCAACGTGCCCATCAAGGCGTCGGCATGGATCTGCGCGAACTGCCCGCCCGAAGTGATCGCAGGCGAGGCGTTGTTGACGGCGACCGCAAGCTGCCGGTACGTCTTGCCGACGTAAGCGAACAATTGTTCCAGCGCCGCAGCCTGCGACAGATCACATTCCTGGAAGTCGACCGACTGCCCCAGCTCCGGAAATTCTTCGACGCAGCCTGCCCAGGTGGTCGTGTTCCTGCCGCAGGTGACGACGAAGTATCCCTGGCGCACCAGTGCCCGCACCACGGCGAATCCGATGCCTTTGCTGCCGCCGGAAACGAACGCGACTTTTTTTGCTGGATCGTGCTGTGCATTCATGCTGTGCGTGCCTCGCTGGTTGATGACAACGCCCGCATCTGGGCGTCGATGCGCACAATGTACGTGCAGACGGCCGCGATGTCGATCCGTCACGCAGGGCGCGACTATGCCGGGCGGTTGCCCTTTGCACTGGCCCGGCGCGCATGGCTTGCTGCGGCGATCAGGAGGGCGAGCAGGACCAGGGCCGTGGCGACAGCGAAGGTGAGATGCAGGCCGGTCGCCACCGCACTGGCTCGCGCCGTCATGAGGTTGCCGCTCGCCGATCCGAACGCGAACACTGCACCCATGAGCGCGGCGCCGGTGATCAGCCCCAGATTGCGCGACAGGTTGAGCAGCCCGGCAATCACGCCGCGCTCGGCGGGTGCAACCTGATGCATGACGGCGGTGTTGTTGGCCGCCTGGAACAGCGCGTAGCCGGCCGTGATGACAGTCAGCGGAGCGACATAGCCCGCCACCCCGAATCCGCCCGGCAGCAACGCCAGCAGGGCGCAGCCCACTGCCATCGCGACCAGGCCAACGATGCTGCTGCGCTGCGCGCCGATCCGGTCCACCAGTCGCCCGGCCGGCACGCCCGTGAGTGCAGCGACAACCGGGCCGGCCGACATGGCAAGTCCGACCCGGGCGGCGTCAAGCGCCAGCGCGCCGGACAGATAGAACGGTCCCACCACCAGAGTCGCCATTACCACTGTCGTGACCAGCAGACTGGTCGCGAAGCCGGCGCTGAGGATCGGGTCGCGGAACAGCGCCAGGCGAATCAGCGGCGCTGCGGCATGCGCCTCGGTGCGCACGAACAGGCTGACGCCGATGACGGCCACCGCCAGCAGTGCGGCGTTGAGCAGGCCGACACTGCCGCGTCCCAGCGTCATCGCCAGGGCATACGCGGCCAGTGTCAGTGCCAGCAGCAGGGTGCCGATGTGATCAAAGCCGATCCTGGCAGCGCTGGCGCGTGGCTGGTCGACGGGCAGGAAGCGCCGTGCGAGCAGCCATGTGAGCAAGCCAAGCGGCACACTGATGAAGAAGATCGCCGGCCACCCGAACCCGGCAATCAGCACGCCGCCCAGCGTCGGCCCGAGCGCGGTGCCGACAGCGGACATGGTGCCGAGCAACCCCATCGCGCTGCCGGTCCTGGCTGGCGGCACCGTCGCGCCGACAAACGCCATGGTGAGCGCCATCATGATTGCCGCACCCAGCCCTTGCGCGCTGCGGGCCGCGATCAGCAGCCACAGCGACGGCGCGACGCCGCATAGCGCCGAGGCGCCAGTAAACAGCAGAATGCCGCCCAGCAGCAGCCGGCGCCGACCCATCAGGTCGCCGAGCCGGCCAATGCTGACAATCACGGTGGTGATGGCGAGCAGGTACGCCAGCACGACCCACTGGACCTCCTGAAAGGTCGCGTTGAACGCCTGCATCAAGGTCGGCAAGCCGACATTGGCGATACTGGTGCCGAGCGAGGACAGCAGCATCGACAGCGACAGGCTGGCCAGTGCCAGGCGCATCGCAATGCGTTCGGCGGCCGCGGCGGTCGCCATGGCGGCGTCTTGTGGAAGCTGTTGTTGCATCATCACCTCTGGTCGTTGGTCAACGCGCATCATCGCGTTGTCGGAATCATGCGCGCTTGTCTGATGCGGCGAAAGACGCACCGATTGCACTTTATTCATGCGTCCAACGCCATGTCAGAAGCAAACTGCGGTATGGTCGGTGCATGGCGATACCCGATTTGAATCTGCTGATCACGCTCGATGCCTTGCTGGCAGAGGGGAGTGTGGCGCGCGCCGCGCGCCGCCTGCGACTGAGCCCGTCGGCGATGAGCAGGGCGTTGGCGCGCTTGCGCGAGACCACCGGCGATCCGTTGCTGGTCAGGGCGGGGCGCGGCCTGGTTGCCACGCCGCGCGCGCTCGAACTGCGCGAGCGGGTCCGCCAGCTGGTCGACGAGGCACAAGCCGTGCTTCGCCCGGACCAGCAACTCGACCTTGCACAGCTGGTCAGGACCTTCACGCTGCGTACCCGCGAAGGCTTTGTCGAGAACTTCGGCGCCGACCTGATTGCCCGTGTCGCTGCGCAAGCGCCGGGCGTGCGCCTCGCCTTCATCGATAAACCGGACAAGGACAGCAGCGCCTTGCGGGACGGGTTGGTCGATCTGGAGACCGGCGTGATCGGAAAGACAGCCAGTCCCGAGTTGCGGGTCCAGAGGCTGTTTCGGGATCGCTTCATTGGCGTCGTGCGCGTCGGCCATCCCCTGTGCGACGGCAGGATCACGCCAGCGCTTTATGCCGCCGGACGACATATCGGCGTGTCGCGGCGCGGCGGTGCGCCGGGGCCGATTGACGAAGCCCTCGCTCAGGCCGGACTGCAGCGCCAGATCATTACGCTGGTGGGCAGCTTTTCGACCGCGCTGGCACTGGCCAGGGATTCCGACCTGATCGCCAGCGTGCCCGAGCGCCATACCGGAAACCTGCGCGCCGGCATGCACGGTTTTGCGCTGCCGGTTGCGGTTCCCGAATTCACGCTGTCATTGTTCTGGCATCCGCGACTCGACGCCGATCCGGCGCATCGCTGGTTGCGCGCGCTGGTGGTTGATACCTGCGCGGCGAAGCTTGAGGCGTCTTCCGGTTTGCGACGTTGAACCGTCGGGGTTCAGCGCCGGCCGATCAGAATCCCCAGCAACATGCCAACGCCGGCCGCAACCATCATCGACTGCATCGGCTTGTCGCGCACGTAGTCGCTGCTCATGTCGACACTGCGCACCAGCTTGCGCCTGGCCTGGTTGGCGACGCCCCGGGCGGCATGCCGCAGTGTTGAAAATTTCAGAATCAGATCCTGGTACGCCTGGTCCAGATCGGCATCGGTCAGACTCTCGGCGCGGCCCATCAGCGCATCGAGCTCGGCCTTCATGCGGTTCAGGTCGGCATGCAGCATCATTGACGACGCCTTTGACTGCTCCTGCGATCCGGCCTGGAAATGTTGGCCGTTGCCGTTGGCAGATTCGGTCGATTGACCGGTCGGCGGTGAGGAGATGGTTGCGGTCATGGCAAATCCTTTTTGGGGTGGGCGATGTTATCCGCCAGCCGGAATGCAAGCCATGTGCCAGTCGGAATATCCCCGCAGCGTGCAGGGTTTGCCGCGTGCGTTTGAACAAATTACGTGTAACGCCGGTCATCGCTACCGATGCGGCCGGCTTGCCGACTCGCTATACTCGGCGCGTCCATCCACTGCCATGAAAGTCCTCCCGCATGCTTTGCTTCCCGGTGCACCCATGATTGCTGCGCGCAAGTCGCTTGACGGCCTCTCGGCCGGACTGATGTTGATCCTCTGTGCATGCTGGGGCATGCAGCAAGTTGCCATCAAGATTGCCGCGCCGGGCGTGGGCACGATCCTGCAAACCGGCGTCCGTTCGTTGATTGCAGCATTGCTGGTCGCCGCACTGATGCTCTTGCGCGGCACCGCATTTTTCGGGCGTGACGCCACGCTGTGGCCGGGTGTCGCGGCCGGCCTGCTGTTCGCGCTGGAGTTTCTGTGCGTGGCAGTGGGACTCAATCACACGACGGCGTCGCACATGGTGGTGTTCCTGTACACCGCGCCCATTTTTACCGTGCTCGGATTGCATTGGCTGGTGCCGGGCGAGCATCTGCGGCTGGGCCAGTGGCTCGGGATTCTGATTGCCTTTGGCGGCATCGGCCTGGCATTTTCTGCCGGCTTTGAGGAACATGGCAGCACCAGTACGCTGATCGGCGATGGCCTGGGCATTCTCGCCGGGGTGTTGTGGGCGGCGACGACGATTCTGATCCGCCGTTCGAGTTTGTCCGAAGCGGCACCGACCAAGACCTTGCTGTATCAGCTGGGCGTGTCGGCGCTGGTGGTATTGCCGCTGGCGGCAGCGATGGGGCAGTTTGGCGCCGTGTCGATGACGCCGGTCATCTGGGCCAGCATGGTGTTCCAGTCGGTCGTCGTGACGTTTGCCAGCTATCTCGCGTGGTTCTGGATTTTGCGACGCTATCTGGCCTCGCGGGTGTCGGTGTTTTCGTTTCTGACGCCATTGTTCGGCGTCGGCTTCGGCGTGCTGTTGCTCAACGAAACGGTCGGCGTGCGCTTTGCGACCGGTGCCGCATTGGTGCTTGGTGGAATTGTTCTGGTGAACGTGAAGCGTTCGCCGCAACCAGTTCCGGTCTGAGGTGAACGTGTGGATAAGCTGCGTCGGCCTGGTCCGCCGGCGCGCCGGTTCGGCGTGACACAACGCCCGGTTTTCATTCGCGCGGCAACACACCGTGCCGACAAAAGTCAAGCGTGAAGTTACACACAACTTCTGTGGATAACATTGTGAACAAGTTGGTGGGTACTCTTCAAGTCGTTGATCTGTATGGAGAAAAAAGGTCTGACTATAAATGAGGCAGGGTCGGCGGCGCGCCGATTATTTAACGACAGTGGTGCAATCGACAATGGCATGCGGCAGACGCAATGACAGCCGCAGGGCCAGCAACGATGGGTATTGAAAAGGGATTGGGGTGCACCGGCGCATTGTGGTGGCTTGAATCAGGCTTACGGGATCAGATTACTTGTTCAGTGGGGCGACCGACGGGGCTCGAACCCGCGACAACCAGAATCACAATCTGGGACTCTACCAACTGAGCTACAGCCGCCACTGATGATGACATCCCCGACAGCAATTTGGGGAAGACGCGAATTATACAAAGATGTCGCCGGACTGGCAATTGAATTCTCAGGCGGATTTGGCGGTGCTGTCCGGTTCGAGTGCGCTGAGTTTGTTCAGATCGGCGACGGTGCGGCCGTAGCTGTCGATGCTGATCGAATCCTGAAAGCGCATGCCGAAGCGAAAGTCGTCGTGGCGGTATTCCTTGACGTCGTAAACCACCGACGCCAGCGCGTGATCGCGCGCTTCGAAGATCACGAACAGGCGTACCCCGGTTGCCGACAGGCTGGCCGCATCGTGGCCGTGCAGTGGGCTGTCTTCGGTGATTTCGTGCATCAGTGTCCAGGTCAGGGCAAACACCGGCAGGCGCGGACGCAGCATCTCCAGTTCGTGGGTGCGGCGAAAGGTTGTCCCCTCCAGCGTTTTTTCCGGCATCAGTATGCTGACATGGGCCACTGCGTTGCTGAGCAGGCTGGCACGTGCATTGCCGATGCGCAGCATCAGGGTGGGGTGGCCATTGTGCGCGGTGATGACGGCGACATCGGCAAAGCGGATCTTGGAGCGCGATTTCGAGAAGCGCACAAAAATGATGCCGGTGATGATGGCCGTGAATGTCATGCCAGCCAGGATTTCAATGGCGGACATCACATGGCCGTAGGTCGTCGCCGGAGCCATGGTGCCGTACCCGACCGTCGCCAGCGTTTCGACGCTAAAGAAAAACAGATCCCAGAACTCGCCGGGGCGGGCGTTGGCAACGCTACCGGGCGAGAGCGCATACAAGCCGGCAAACAGGATGTTGATCAGCAAATACAGCACCATCGTCAGCAACGCAAACCAACGCGTCGGCATGCTCATCGCCAGATAGTACGGATCGCGGAAGTCGACGCCGCGCAAACTGGCTCGCCGACAGATTGTCCGGAGCGCGCGGCGCAGGGGCGTTGGCTTTGACTTTAACTGGGCGATCCATGGCGGTGGCGGTGGGATGAGTAGCCGCTGATCATAAACGATCAGGCAGCGCCGGGGGCACCTCGATCGCCACGCCAAGCAAGGTTCTGAATGCATCAGCGAGCGCTGCCGGGGCGCCACTGGAAAAGCCGGCGACGTGACCCGCGCCGGTGCGCAAGGCAGCATGGCCGGCCAGCAGTCGCTCGAGTTGCTGCGCCACCGCCGCGCCGGTATCGACGATGCCGATCGGCCTGGCCGTGTGCGCCGCGATGATCTGCACGATCTGGTCGCGCACGAACGGGTAGTGGGTACAACCCAGCACCAGTGTGTCGGCGCCCTGGTCCAGCAACGGCAGCACATAGCGTTGCAGCAGCAACTGCGTGGCGGGCGATTCCAATGCGCCGGCCTCGACCTGGTCGGCCAGCCCGGCGCATCCCTGCAGCACGAAGCGCACCTGCGTGGCGGCGCTGATGGTGTCGCGCAGGGCGAGGAATTTCTTGCTGGCCAGCGTCGCCTCGGTGGCCAATACGCCGACGATTTTGGTCGCCGACAAGGCCGCGGCAGGTTTCAGTCCCGGCTCGACGCCGACCAGCGGCAGCGACGGGTAAGCGCTGCGCAGTGCCGCAATCGCCGCCGCCGTCGCGGTATTGCAGGCCACCACGATGGCCTTGACGCCATGCCCGACCAGGAACGCACCGATCGCCAGCGCGCGCGCTTCGATCTCGTGCTCGGGACGGCCGCCATACGGCGCGAAGCGTGCATCCGAAAAATACACCAGCCGCTCCTGCGGCAAGCGCGCACGGATATGCCGCAGCACCGACAGGCCACCGACGCCGGAATCAAAAACGCCGACCGGCGCGTTGGCGTCGATCGGCGTCATCAGCGGCTGCGGGAGCGCGCTCAAATAGTCGTCACCGCAATCTTGCTCAAGGCACTGTGCGCGATTTTTTCCTGCCACTCCTTCGGCCCGGTGGTGTGCACCGAGGTGCCGGTCGAATCGACCGCAACGGTCACCGGCATGTCCTGCACATCGAATTCATAAATCGCTTCCATGCCGAGATCGGCAAAGCCGACCACCACTGCCGACTTGATCGCCTTCGACACCAGATACGCCGCGCCGCCGACTGCCATCAGATAGGCCGACTTGTGCTGCTTGATCGATTCGATCGCCGCCGGGCCGCGTTCGGCCTTGCCGACCATCGAGATCAGGCCGGTCTGCTCCAGCATCATGTCGGTGAACTTGTCCATGCGCGTGGCGGTGGTCGGACCGGCCGGGCCGACCGCTTCGTCGCGCACCGGATCGACCGGGCCGACGTAATAGATCACGCGGTTGGTGAAATCGACCGGCAGTTTTTCGCCCTTCGCCAGCATGTCCTGAATGCGCTTGTGCGCAGCGTCGCGGCCGGTCAGCATTTTGCCGTTGAGCAGCAAGGTCTGGCCGGGCGTCCATGAAGCGACTTCTTCCTTGGTCAGCGTGTTGAGGTCGACGCGTTTCGATTTCTCGGTATCGGCGACCCAGTTGACGTCCGGCCAGCTCGACAGCGACGGCGGCTCCATGTAGGCCGGGCCCGAGCCGTCCAGCACGAAATGGCCGTGCCGCGTCGCCGCGCAATTCGGAATCATCGCCACCGGCTTGGAGGCCGCGTGGGTTGGCTGCATCATGATCTTCACGTCCAGCACCGTGGTCAGTCCGCCCAGGCCCTGCGCGCCGATGCCGAGCGCATTGATCTTGTCGCACAGCTCGATGCGCAATTCTTCGGTCTTGTTTTGCGGGCCGCGCAGGCGCAGCTCATGCATGTCGATGTCTTCCATCAGCGACTGCTTGGCCATCAGCATTGCGCGTTCGGCGGTGCCGCCGATGCCGATGCCGAGCATGCCCGGCGGGCACCAGCCGGCGCCCATCGTCGGCACGGTCTTCATGACCCAGTCGATCAGCGAATCGGACGGATTGAGCATCACGAACTTCGATTTGTTTTCGGAGCCGCCGCCCTTGGCAGCCACCTGGACATCGACCTTGTCGCCGGGCACCAGCTCCATGTGCACCACCGCCGGCGTATTGTCCTTGGTGTTCTTGCGTTCGAAATGCGGGTCGGCCACGATCGATGCGCGCAGCTTGTTGTCGGCAAAGTTGTAGGCCCGGCGCACACCTTCGTTGACCGCATCGGTCACCGTGCCGCTGCCGAACCCTTCGAAGCGCACGCCCATGCCGATCTTCAGGAACACGTTGACGATGCCGGTGTCCTGGCAGATCGGGCGCTTGCCTTCGGCGCACATGCGCGAGTTGGTCAGGATCTGCGCAATCGCATCCTTGGCCGCCGGGCTTTGCTCGGCCTCGTAGGCGCGCGCCAGATGGGCAATGTAATCGGCCGGATGGTAATAGCTGATGAACTGCAGCGCCGCCGCGACGGATTCGATCAGATCTTCCTGTTTGATGATGGTCATGGTGAGCTCGGTGAAGGGTCAGAAGTTAAGTGAAAACGGTCAGTGCGGCGCGCCGCGCGACAGCGCCTGGGTGTCGGTCAGGATGCGGTCGCAATAGGCGATCGCCAGCGCCGAGAACAGGAACACCACGTGGATGCCGGTTTGCGCCATCAGCGTCTTGATATCGTAGTTGGCGGCGTTGATGAAAGTCTTGAGCAAATGGATCGACGAGATGCCGATGATGGCGGTGGCCAGCTTGACCTTCAGCACCGACGCATTGACATGCGACAGCCACTCCGGCTGGTCCGGATGCGATTCCAGGTTCATGCGCGAGACAAAGGTTTCGTAGCCACCAACAATGACCATGATCAATAAATTCGAGATCATCACGACATCAATCAAGCCCAGGACTACGAGCATGATGGTAGTTTCGTTAAGCTTGGTGGCAGCCGGTGCGCCGACGGTCGAGACCGACTCCAGAATGTGCTTCAGGGCATTTTCGTTGCCCATCACCGCGCCGATCAGATCGGTCAGCTCGACCCAGAAGTGGAACACATAGACGCACTGCGCCAGGATCAGGCCGAGATACAGCGGCAACTGCAACCAGCGGGTGGCAAAAATGAAGGAAGCCAGTGGGTGAATGGGACGGGCGGAACGGTCTGAATGAGGCAGATTCGATGGCATGTGGGCGGGTTGTGCGTGGCAGGGAAATCGGATCGCTCATTCTACACGGCCAGTCCGGCGCGCGGAACGGCATGGCTGGTTTGGCATGCCGCGGTATGTAAGGCTGAAGTAAGAGTGCAGGCTTATCGTTTTGTCAAATCAAAATGAATTCTATTGGGGACACGCCATGGCTGACATCGAAACAATCAAGCACGAATCACGCATTTTCTATCCACCCGCAGCGTTCGCCGAGACCGCCACCATTGGCAGCATGGACGCCTACAACGCCATGTGCGCCGACGCCGCGCAGGACTACGAAGGCTTCTGGGCCAGCCTGGCGCGCGAGAACCTCGACTGGAAGAAACCGTTCACGCAAACCCTCGACGAGTCCAACGCGCCGTTCTACAAATGGTTCGACGATGGCCTGCTCAATGTCAGCTACAACTGCCTCGACCGCAATCTGGAGAACGGCAATGCCGACAAGACCGCGATCATTTTCGAGGCCGACGGCGGCGAAGTCACCCGCGTCAGCTACCGCGAACTGCACCGCAAGGTCTGCCAGTTTGCCAATGGCCTGAAGTCGCTCGGGATCAAGAAAAGCGACCGGGTCGTGATCTACATGCCGATGTCGGTCGAAGGCATCGTCGCCATGCAGGCCTGCGCCCGCATCGGCGCCACGCACTCGGTGGTGTTCGGCGGCTTCAGCGCCAAGTCGCTGCAGGAGCGCATCATCGACGCCGGCGCGGTGGCCGTGATTACCGCTGACCAGCAAGTACGCGGCGGCAAGCACCTGCCATTGAAGGCCATCGTCGACGAAGCGCTGGCACTCGGTGGCTGCGAAGCCATCCGCAACGTCATCGTCTACCAGCGCACCGGTGCCGATGTCGGCTTCACGCCGGGCCGCGACCTGCACATGGCCGCACTGGCCGACGCCCAATCCGACGTCTGCGAACCGGAATGGGTCAGCGCCGAGCATCCGCTGTTCATTCTCTACACGTCCGGCTCGACCGGCACCCCGAAAGGCGTGCAGCATTCGTCCGGCGGCTATCTGCTGTGGGCCATGCTGACGATGAAGTGGACCTTCGACATCAAGCCGACCGACGTGTTCTGGTGCACCGCCGACATCGGCTGGGTCACCGGCCACACCTACATCGCCTATGGCCCGCTGGCCGTTGGCAGCACTGAGATCGTATTCGAAGGCATTCCGACCTTCCCGAACGCCGGGCGTTTCTGGGACATGATCCAGAAGCACAAGGCCACCATTTTCTACACCGCGCCGACCGCGATCCGCTCACTGATCAAGGCCGCGGACGCCGACGCCGCCATCCATCCGGACCGCTACGACCTGTCCAGCCTGCGCCTGCTCGGCTCGGTCGGCGAGCCAATCAATCCGGAAGCCTGGATGTGGTACTACAAAAACATCGGCCGCGAAAAATGCCCGATCGCCGACACCTTCTGGCAAACCGAAACCGGCGGTCACATGATCTCGCCGCTGCCGGGCGCCACGCCGATGGTGCCGGGCTCCTGCACCTTGCCGCTGCCGGGCATCATGGCCGCGATCGTCGATGAAACCGGGCAGGACCTGCCGAACGGGCAGGGCGGCATCCTGGTCGTCAAGCGCCCATGGCCGTCGATGATCCGCACCATCTGGAACGACCCCGAGCGCTTCAAGAAAAGCTATTTCCCCGAAGAGCTGGGCGGCAAGACCTACCTCGCCGGCGACGGCGCGATCCGCAATGCCGACACCGGCTACTTCACCATCACCGGCCGCATCGACGACGTGCTCAACGTCTCCGGCCACCGCATGGGCACGATGGAAATCGAATCGGCGCTGGTGGCGCACCCGCTGGTGGCCGAAGCCGCCGTCGTCGGCAAGCCCGACGACACCACCGGCGAATCGATCTGCGCCTTCGTGGTGCTCAAGCGCTCCCGTCCGATCGGCGACGAAGCCAAGGCCATCGCCAAGGAGCTGCGCGACTGGGTCGCCAAGGAAATCGGCCCGATCGCCAAGCCGAAGGAAATCCGCTTCGGCGACAACCTGCCCAAGACCCGCTCCGGCAAGATCATGCGCCGCCTGTTGCGTCTGCTGGCCAAGGGCGAAGCCATCACGCAGGACATCTCGACCCTGGAAAACCCGGCCATCCTGGAACAATTGAAGCACGCGCAGTAGCGCAGGCGCGGCACAGCGGCCGGTTTCGCAGTTAATTGTGCAAACCGGCCCAGAAGCCACGTTTTTCACGGGATTTTTTGCTATACTTCTCCGCTTCGTCCAACGGCAACCGTGTTGGGCGGACAGTAATTGCAGGAGAGATGGATGAGCGGTTGAAGTCGCACGCCTGGAAAGCGTGTATAGGTTAATAGCCTATCCGGGGTTCGAATCCCCGTCTCTCCGCCAAGGACACACCAAAGCACGCCAAAGTTTGACAATAAACCCTTAAGAAATCAACGACTTAAGGGTTTTTTTACGCCTGTAGTGCCAAAGTTTGCCTATTGACTGCAATTTCTTTTGACGGTAGAAGTGACGGTATACCGTCATGCCGTCAAACTGGATACCGCCAAAATGCCAAAACTCGCCACACCGCTAACCGACATTGCCCCCCGCAATGCCAAGGCCAAGGACAAGCCCTACAAGCTGACCGACGGCGGTGGGCTGTATTTGCTGGTGAATCCAGATGGCGCACGTTACTGGCGCATGGATTACCGCTTCGGCGATGCCCGGAAAACGCTGGCGCTCGGCAAATATCCTGATGTGTCACTGGCCGATGCAAGAGCCAGGCGCACGGCGGCGCGCAAGTCGCTGGCCGAGGGCATCGACCCCGGCCAAGTCAAGAAAGACGAAAAACGCATCGCTGGCGAGTTCGCAGCGCAAACCTTCGAGAAGCTGGCGCGAGACTGGCATACCAACAAACTTGCGAGCTGGCACCCGACCACGGCGAAAGACACCATCAGGCGCTTGGAAGCCGACATATTTCCGCAGATCGGGGCATTGCCAATTGCCGACATTACGCATCAGCAGATGATTGCGGCGTTGCGCAAGATCGAGGAACGCGGATCACAAGAAGTGGCACACCGTGTCAAAGCAACCTGCGCGAAAATTTTCAGCTACGCCAACCAACAGGGCATCAGGAACCAGAATCCAGCCGCTGACCTGAAAGACGTATTGAAGCCGGTGCAGGCGGGGCATTTCGGCGCAATCACCGCCGACGAGTTACCGGCATTTCTGGCGGCAATGCTCAAGAACGACGCCAGACTGTTTATGCCGACCCGGATTGCGCTACGCCTGATGATGCTGATATTCGTGCGCACCAGCGAATTGATCGAAACCCCGTGGTCAGAAATCGACCTTGAAGCGGGAACGTGGGTGATACCGTGGCAGCGCATGAAGCGCGGCAAGTTGACGGTCAACCCGGACAAGACCAACCACCATGTACCGCTATCGCATCAGGCGCTGGCACTACTGCGCGAACTGCACACCATGACCGGCGGCAATGAGTTCCTGTTCCCGAATCAGCGCGACCACCAGAAGCCGATGAGCAACGGAGCTATCCTGATGGCGTTGAAGCGCATGGGCTACCAGAACAAGATGACCGGCCACGGCTTCCGGGCGCTGGCGATGAGTACCATCAAGGAACGGCTGGGCTATCGGCATGAAGTGGTTGACCGCCAGTTAGCCCATGCCCAAAAAGACAAGGTAGCGAGTGCCTATGACCGGGCGCTGTTTCTTGAAGAACGCAAAAAGATGATGCAGGATTGGGCCGACTATCTGGACACCATCGCAGCAGGTGGGAACGTGATTCACGGGAAGTTCAGGGCCGCATAGATTCACCAGTTTTGCCATGCCTACCGCGACGGCGGGAAAACAGAGTGTTGCCCCTTTTACTCTGCTGGCATGGCGGAAATTTTCAAGCTAGTTGTCGCCCAATTTGTTCAAATTACGCTGCCGTTTTGAGTTCTGGGTGATGCTCCTTTCGATCCGCATTACTTGCGG
>NZ_JAXCHT010000034.1:0-25742 GCF_035984655.1 Actimicrobium sp. GrIS 1.19
GGCGTTTGTGTTGATGAGTGTGTTTCTCGATAACTTACATTTTATCAATCACTTACGGCATTCTTGCCCTTTTTTATGCAAAATTCAGGCTAAAGCCGTCGGACAAAACCTGGCTTACCGGTTTGCCGTGAGCAAATCTACTTAACCGATCATTACTTCCCACGACCTTTAACCGAGACCCCGCACCATGACAAAAACAGCCCTGATCACCGGCGTAACCGGCCAGGACGGCGCCTACCTCGCCGAGTTCCTGCTCAAGAAGGGTTACATCGTGCACGGCATCAAGCGTCGCTCGTCGCTGTTCAACACCGACCGCATCGACAGCCTGTACCAGGACCCGCATGTCTCGGACGGCAACTTCGTGCTGCACTACGGCGACCTGACCGACTCGACCAACCTGATCCGCATCATCCAGCAGGTGCAGCCCGACGAGATCTATAACCTCGCCGCCATGAGCCACGTCGCGGTCAGTTTCGATACGCCCGAATACACCGCCAACGCCGACGGCATCGGCACGCTGCGCATCCTCGAAGCGATGCGTATCCTCGGCCTCGAAAAGAAAACCCGTTTCTATCAGGCCAGCACCTCCGAGCTGTACGGCTTGGTGCAGGAATCGCCGCAGACCGAAAAGACGCCGTTCTACCCGCGCAGCCCGTATGCCGTGGCCAAGATGTACGCCTACTGGATCACCGTCAATTACCGCGAAGCGTATGGCATGTATGCCTGCAACGGCATCCTGTTCAATCATGAATCGCCGCTGCGTGGCGAGACCTTCGTCACCCGCAAGATCACCCGCGCGCTGGCGCGCATCCAGCTCGGACTGCAGGACTGCCTGTACCTCGGCAACATGGATTCGCTGCGTGACTGGGGCCATGCCAGGGACTACGTCGAGATGCAATGGCTGATGCTGCAACAGGACGTCGCCGATGATTTCGTCATCGCCACCGGCGTGCAGTACAGCGTGCGCGATTTCGTCAACGCCGCCGCCAACGAACTCGACATGCACATCGACTGGAAGGGTGTCGGCGTCGATGAAACCGGAACCGACCAGCACGGCAAGGTCATCGTCAAGGTCGACCCGCGCTACTTCCGTCCGACCGAAGTCGAGACCCTGCTCGGCGACCCGACCAAGGCGCGCGAAAAACTCGGCTGGACCCCAAAGACCACCTTCCACGAACTGGTTTCCGAGATGGTTCGTGAAGATCTGAAAAGCGCCGAACGTGACGAACTCGTCAAGAAGCACGGCTTTACCGCCTTTGACTATCATGAGTAATCCCGCCATGGACAAGAACGCCAAAATCTACATCGCCGGCCACCGTGGCCTGGTCGGTTCCGCCATCATGCGCAATCTGCAGGCACGTGGTTACACCAACCTGCTGCTGCGCACCCATGCCGAACTCGATTTGACCCAGCCGCAGCACGTCGATGCCTTCTTCAAGGAAGAGAAGCCCGACCACGTCTTCCTGGCCGCAGCCAAGGTCGGCGGCATCCAGGCCAACAATACGTATCCGGCCGAATTCATCCGCTCCAACATCGCCATCCAGACCAACGTGCTGCATGCCGCCTACGAGAACAACGTCGATCGCCTGCTGTTCCTCGGCTCCAGCTGCATCTACCCGAAACTGGCACCGCAGCCGATGAAGGAAGAGTACTTGCTGACCGGCGAACTGGAACCGACCAACCGCCCGTATGCGCTGGCCAAGCTGGCCGGCATCGAGCAGTGCTGGTCCTACAACCGCCAGTACGGCACCCGCTTCCTGGCCGTAATGCCGACCAACCTGTATGGTCCCGGCGACAACTACGACCTCAACAATTCGCACGTGCTGCCGGCGCTGATTCGCAAGATTCACGAAGCCAAGCACAACGACAGCCCAAGCGTCACGGTCTGGGGCACCGGCACGCCCAAGCGTGAATTCCTGTACAGCGAAGACATGGCCGACGCCTGCGTATTCCTGATGAACCTCGGCGATCCGCAGTTCACACCGTTGCTCGCATCCGATCGCAATGACGGGCTGCCACCGCTGATCAATGTCGGGGTCGGACACGACGTGACCATTCGCGAACTGGCCGAACTGGTCGAGAGTGTCATTGGCTACGAAGGCGAACTGCAGTTCGACACCACCAAGCCGGATGGCACCATGCGCAAGCTGATGGACGTCACGCGCCTGACCGCGCTGGGCTGGAAAGCAAAGACGGAGTTCAGGGCGGGAGTCAAACGAGCCTATGCCGATTTTCTTGCAGCGCATGCTGTTCCATGAAATTTTTGCGCATGACAGGCGCTTCGGTTGGTATTGAGAACGCTTGGCGCTGGCATGGGTAGCTCCCTAAACAGAACGCTGCATGGCATTGGATGGGGCGGGCTGTCGACAACCGTGAACGTCCTGTTCCAGTTGGTGTTCATGGCAATCATGGCCCGACTGCTGGACCCAATACACTTTGGTCTGATCGCAATGGCCAACGTAATGCTGCGGTTCCTGACCTACTTTGCACAAATGGGTGTTGGCCCCGCGCTGATTCAAAAACCAGTGCTGGAAGACGGGGATGTGCGGGCGGCGCTGAGCGTCTCCTTGGGCATTTCAGCTGCGTGCACGGTGATAGCAGTTATTGCCGCGCCTTTTGCTGCCAATTTCTTCAACATGCCAACGTTGACATCTGTCATGCAGGCGTTGTCCGCAAACTTCCTACTCGGTGGAATTTCGGTGGTGTCGTTGAGTCTGCTACGTCGACAGATGCGCTTCAAGAACATTGCGATGATTGAAAGCAGTGCGTACGTATTGGGTTATGGCCTGGTCGGAATCACCATGGCATATCTTGGTTTTGGCGTCTGGGCGTTAGTAGGCGCAGTCCTTTCACAGAGCGTCATCATGACAACATTCGCCTACCTGGTAAGCAGACACGAATTTGGCTGGCGGCATCTGAAACAACAACGGGTTCATTTCTTCAAGTTTGGCGCTCGCTATTCCATCATTGGCTTTATCGAATTTTTGAGCGGGAGTCTGGACGCAGTAATCATCGGTAAATTCTTTGGCACCGCGGCAACAGGGATGTACGGGCGCGCATCCCTATTGGCTAACCTGCCGGTTCAACAGCCCGCCAACATCATCACGGGTGCATTGTTTCCTGTGATAAGCCGACTCGGCAATCAACGTCAACTTGATAGTCTCCAGATAAGCGTGTTGGTCTTGGGAAGCTACGCGTTTGCCGTTACGTTTGGAATGATTGCTGCCGCGCCCGATATCGTCGCTGTCCTGTTGGGAAATAAATGGCTGGAGGCTATCCCGATATTGCAGATACTCGCACTGTCGGTCGCCCCGCAATATCTCTCTCATTTGGTTGGCGTCACACTTGACGCCATGGGTGAGCTCAAACCAAAACTGAAGATTCAGGGATTTGTCCTGGCATTGCAGGTCATTGCATTCGCGTTGCTGTTGCCATACGGTTTAGTGGGTATTGCTTGCGCCATCGTCATTGCCGAATGGACCCGCTTCGGACTGATGGCCGCCCTGGTCGTTAAACTGTTGCACCCGCCCTTACGAGAGTTTCGGTTGATTTTGTCGATTGCACTGTTGAACGGTTGGGTTGCGTTTTCATTGATCTGGATGGCGGCCCATGCGTTGCCCGTGGCAGCACCTCGGTGGGTGGCCTTGATACTTGAAATAGTAGCCGGCGGCGCTGCCTTGATTTTTGTCTCCTGGGGCGGTCGAAAAGCTCTGGGCCGTTTGCCAGTTGTCATCGAACTGGTTCAACGCGTTCCCCATCTGAGTCGCTTCATTCCTGTCGTGCGCCACCAATCATGAAATTGCTATATTTGCCCAACGAGGGTGCCGAAGGCGACCAGATCGGACCTCGCCGGGCCTTCGAACGATTTCATGCGGAAGGTCGTCTGAGCGCCTACAAGGCATATTCGTATCTGGTGCGCGCCCAAACGTTGGGGAATCATCGCGCGGCATTGGAGGAATTACTCAGCACTGCACGCGGGTTTGCGCCCGACGTGATTTTTGTTCAGCATATGACCGATAGTTATCCGGTCGATCGCATTTTTTTACAGCAATTGAAGAACCTGCCTTCTCGCCCACGATTGGTTTTGTGGGAAGGCGACGCATACGGGACCTTTTTCAAACCATTGGATGCCACCCTGAAAACGGTCATGGCGGCATCAGACATGGTATTCCTTGTCGGGCTGGGTTATCTGGCCGACGCTGCCCGTAAGGCCGGTGCCACCAACATCAGGTTTTCCCCGCATTCCTTTGATAGTGAGCGCTTTGGCTTGCCGTGGGAGCCTTCACGGTTTCGTCCGTTGGACATAGTAATGATCGCCAACCTGCATCGTATCAAGCGTATTCCAGGCTTGTATCTTCCGGGCGGAAGACAGCGCCAGCAACTGGCGAAGGTGCTTTTTGAAAGCCTCGGCGAGCGCTTCGCCGTTTATGGCGCCGGGAAGGGCTGGGACGGAAAACCCTATATGCGCGGCCCAATTCCCTTTCATCTACAAAGCGAAATGACCCGTAGCGCGTGGATGAGCATTTCGTGGGATCACTTCTATACGCTACCGCTGTACACCTCTGATCGCCTGATGATCAGTCTTGCCAACGGCGTGCCATTTTTAACCAATCGTCAGCCCGGATATGAGCTGGTCTTTGGTGGAATTCCAGGACTTTATTGCTTTGATACCGCGAAAGAAGCTGTGGACATTGCGCGTTATCTGCTTTCAATGCCCGTTGATCGCCGTATTGAAATCGGTATGGCGGCTTCCAAACACATGATTCGTCATTTTCACGCGGACCAAATTTATGGTGATGTTATGCAAGTCGTGTCGGATGAATTTTTCAATTCGGACCAGGAAATTTCAAGGGCAACTTCTGGTGATTAAAAATTAATTTGATAAATGGCCGGCGCTGTTCGGAGTCGAGCATCACGAGCTTGCAGATTCAAATTGGACGTGCGAATTAAAATGAGGTCGACACATTCCATCGCCTCGTTTCAGGTATTAAAGGCAAGGTGAATCAGATGTTGTCTAAATTGTTAAGTATTAGCCGTTACCCGGAATTTCTTCACCTTCTGTGGTGGCGCACGGCAGTTCCATTTTTTGTACGGCGCGCTGGTGTAAAAATTGCCAGCAATGTCGAATTTTTTGGGCGGCCGTTGGTATCGTTGGCGCCAAAAAGTTATATTTCGCTCGGTGAAAAAGTGAGCTTATGCTCCGTTTCAGAGTATACGGCGCTGGGTGTCAACCATCCTGTAATTTTGCGAACGCTGCGGCCTGCAGCAAGGATTGAAATTGGTGCCGACACAGGAATTAGTGGCGCGACGATTTGCGCAGCAATAAGGGTAACGGTTGGTTCGGGATGCCTGTTTGGCGCAAATGTCGTCGTGACTGATACGGATTTCCATGCATTAAAGGCTACCAACAGACGACATAACGACAACGTCGAGGACATTGCATCAAGGCCGGTTTCGATTGGTAATAATGTCTTTTTAGGCACCGGCGCGATAGTGTTGAAGGGGGTCGTCATCGGTGACAACGCAGTAATTGGTGCCGGCTCAATTGTGACCCGCGACATTCCCGCGAATTCGATTGTTGCAGGGAACCCGGCACGGGTTATCGGAAAAATTGTGGAGTGAAGGGCACGTCGAATTAAAGTCGGGGCAAAGATGGATTGTATCAATCAGACCACTTTCTGATCTGATCCGAGGTATTTCAATAGAACCAGCGAATTTACATATGCATATAGGAATAGTCGGACCCATTGACACCCAAAATATCGCGCACCTCGTAGAAGGGGATGTCGTCGGGTTGCCTCGTGGCTATTCGGGTGCGCCGTTGCTGGGAACCTTGATTACCGAGTTGCTTCGGCGCGGTCATCATGTTTCGGCAACGACGTTATCGAGCGATATGCCGTTGGTACGAAATTCGACCGTGACTGCCACGGGGAAAAATTTCAGCATGACCTATTGTCCAATGCGGCCTCGTGCGTGGCAGATGAACGGATGGCGTCCAGGTCGCATTGTCGATTTATATCGTGATGAACGGAGATCGTTGCAGCGCGCAATATTGGCAGCCGCTCCGGACGTTGTTCATGCACACTGGGCTTACGAATTTTCTCTCGCCGCCATGGCGACAAAAATTCCTCACGTTGTAACCTGTCACGATTCGCCGTTTGCAATTGCCAAAATGTACAGCTCCAGCCGTCCAACAATTAGTGCTTACCGTTGGCTTCGGGTTCTGATGGGCCGCAAGGTTCTGCGGGAGGCGAAGTGCATTACAGCGGTGTCGCCTTACATGCGGGACGAAGTTCAAGAATTGGCATCTACACCAATTGAAGTCGTCCCCAATCCAGTCGACGCACTGGCGTTCTCTCTAAGTCGACCCCGAAACGCCCCAAGCTCTGCTCGAATCGTTATGGTGTGCAACGGTTGGGACGTGCGGAAAAACCCGGAGCCTGCGCTTCTCGGCTTTGCTGAATTTCGACGTGACCATCCAGATGCAGAGCTGCATCTTTTTGGTCATGGATTTGGTGCCAACGAAATTGCGCAGTCCTGGTGCGTCAGCAGAGGGATTGATGGGGGAATGGTATTTCATGGCGCTACTTCGCACCATCTTTTGCTTAACGCGATTGCTGCGTTTGACCTCTTATTGCATCCCTCGCTCGAAGAATCTTTTGGAATGGTTATTGCCGAGGCAATGGCGATCGGATTGCCGGTTGTTGCAGGGCAAAAAAGCGGGGCTGTGCCTTGGGTGGTCGGAAAATGCGGGACGCTGTGCGATGTGGCTAATCCAAACGCCATTAGATTGGCACTCGACGCAGCTTTTGAGCCACTGCGTTATCAGCAAATTTCGCATGAAGGAGTCGCTAACTCAACTGAACGGTTTTCCACCACGAAAGTTGTAGATCGTTTTTATTCCTTGTATCAAGACGCTCAACATAATCATGCCGCCAAGCAAAAAAATTCTGAGCGTCTGAGATGGAAATAATTTCCTACATTCTTATGGGTGCACCATACCTCTTTATGGCTCTATGCGGGGTGTTAGTTCCAGCATTGCTCGTATTGTGTTATTCGCGATTTTGGATCGGGCTTGTGATGGTGTGCAGTATTTTTATTATCGACACACTTACACTTGGCGAGGGAGGTTTTAATTTAGGAATTAATTTTTATTACGCAGATATTTTCCTTGGTCTGCTGTCCGTAGCGGCCGGGCTACGCTTGGTTTTCGCTGTGGATTTTCCTAACAGATATTGGCCCTGGCTGGCTTTTTGCGGGCTGATATTGGTCAGCTTGGGAACGGGTCTTATTTCATTTGGATCGATCGCTGGTGTTCAAGCTAGAGCTTATTTTTATTTTATGGCAGCCAGCCTATATGCGATGAGCTTCACGATGACCGAGGCGCGCCTTCGCCAGATATTCAGTGCCTTCGCCATTTCCGCTTTTTTGCTTATCGGAATTGCGATTTACCGTTGGATCGTTTACTACACGCCCATCCCTAGTCTTTTGCCGCCTGGTGGGAGTTACAACGTCGATGGTGCGATTCGAGTAATTTATTCGTACAGCGCTTTGGTCCTAGCCCAAGTCCTTATTGGCGGTGTCTTCTTTGCTGCGGCATCTCCAGGTTTTACTATAGCGCGTCTTTTTTCTCCATTTTTGCTTGCGGCAGTGCTGGCGTTACAGCACAGATCGGTTTGGTTGGCGGCGATCGTTGGAATACTAGTTCGATTACTGCTCGGTAATTCCAAGAGCGGATCAACTAGTAGCCAGTTGATCTTGCTGGTAAGCATAGCGGCAGTTACGGCGGTACCGCTTGCCTTCAACAGTAGTTTGTCGGGCGTATCTGAACAGGTCGGATCGTCTGCCTCAAGAGCATTTTCTGGAAGCGGGACCGGGGGGGAGCGCCTCCAAAGCTGGGGTGAAATCGTAAAAAACTGGTATGGCGCGGGTGTTCGGTCGATTGTCATTGGGCAAAGTTTTGGCACCGACAACTCGCGGTACGTTAAGGACGGTCAAGGTCTCACACGTAAAATTAATTATGTTGCACACAACCTTTACGTACAAACATTATTCAATACTGGGTTGCTTGGGCTTCTTGCATATTTGGCAGCGAACTGGTTTGTGATCTCTGGCCTTTACAAGCTATCTCGGGACGGTCGAGGCGGAATCGAAGCGGAAGTGCTGTTGGTATTGATGGCGATGCAATTGACGTACTACATTCCCTATGGTGTTGATTACCTGCAAGGTTTTCTGTTCGGGGCCGCACTTGCTTATGTTGCAGGCAAAAACTCGCTCCCGTTGATTTTCGAGCATCCGCAGCCGACCTAAAGGAGAACTATATGAAATCGCTGATTCGTTTAGTGGTTATTCTTACATTTTTTTTGGTTTCCGAATTGGTCAGCGCCGATCCTTATCACGACGTGACATCGGGACATCCGAAAGAAATTTCGCCGGCGTATTTTGGAGTGCATTTTCATCGTTTGCTTGTGCAGCCAGCTGAGCACGCTGTGCGGACACAATGGCCGGAAATTGCCTTCGGTACGGTGCGCCTTTGGGATTCCGGCACGAGTTGGCAAGATATCGCGCCACACGCAGGAAGTTGGCAGTTTGACAGGATGGATACATGGGTCGATACAACAGTCGCGCACCAAGCGACGGTGTTGTATGTCCTCGGCTCCACACCGCGCTGGGCCTCTGCCCGGCCCGACGAGCCGTGTCCGTATGGACTGGGTTGCGCCGCCGAGGCAATACGTATCGAACACTGGGAAGAGTATGTGCGCCGCGTCGCGCAACGCTACGGGACACGGATCGGGGCTTATGAATTGTGGAATGAACCAAATTTTTCAGATTATGCGCGTGATCGCGGAGCGCACGGGTTTTACACCGGTAGCATCGCGAAGATGGTTGAAATGGCACGCGCCGCGCGCAAGGTACTTGACGTCTATTCGCCGAATGCGAAGCTGTGTACGCCCGGTTTCACAAACGGACCGGACCGGCTGGAAAGTTTCCTCGCCGCGGGCGGCAATCAATATGTACAGGCGGTTTGCTATCATTTTTATTCCGACAGTACTGACGACTTTGTCCGTAATGTTAAGGAAGTGCGCGCGATTATGCAGCGTACTGGGGTAGCAAGTCTGCCATTGTGGAACACCGAAACTGGCGTCGAAAGACCGGCTAACGTCGATCCAACCTCCGGCGTAATCCCTACGACCCGCGATGACTCCATTGCCCGCCTAGCGCAAATGCTTATTCTCGGCGCAGCCAGTGGAATGGAGCATTTTTATTATTACGCATGGGATAACGACCGTAGCGGCATGGTAACCCGCAACGGCGACAGCCTGCCTGGCTATCAGGCTCTACAGCGATTGCAGTCGTGGCTGCTTGGAAGTCGGTTGACTGGATGCAGCAGTCGCGCCGATGTGGTGCAGTGCGACGGCACGCGTGGTACCGAACGCTATCTCGTAATGTGGGCCGCGAAAGACGCGATGCGAACTGTCAATGCGCCGCTGGGCTGGACGATCGCCGGTGTCGATCCGTTGCTTGGCGGTACATCTTCGTTAGCCTCTGCCAACAATTCTGGTGCCCTATCGTTTGCGCTGGGACCCGTCCCGGTGCGGGTGCGCATTGTGCGCGCCACCGGCCGCTGATTTCCTTAACCCACCAACCAAATGACCCCATCCCCCCTACCATCTTCCGGCATTTCGCCATCGTCGCCGACGCGCATCGCGGTGCTGCTGACATGCTTTAATCGAAAGCAAAACACGCTCGATTGCTTTGCTGCGCTGAGCGCCAACACCGGTATCGATCAGGTGCAGTTGTCGGTCGTGCTGGTCGATGACGGCAGCACCGATGGCACGGCGGAAGCAGTCAACGCTGCTTTCCCTTGGGTGCAGGTTGTGCGCGGCAGCGGCAACCTGTTCTGGTGCCGCGGCATGCACCAGGCCTTCGCCACCGCACTGCGCGACGACTACGACTTTTACCTCTGGCTCAACGACGACACCATGCTGCAGCCGGATGCGCTGGCCCGCTTGCTGCGCTGCGAAGCGGAACTGCGCACGAAGCAGGGCAAGCCGGTCATTGTCGTCGGCAGCACCATCGATCCGGTCACCGGGGTCGTCACCTACGGCGGCGAGTTGCAGGTGTCGTCGATCAAGCGCACGACCTTTGTGCGCATCAAGCCCGATGACCAGCCGCACCTGTGCGATTCCATGACCGGCAACATCGTGCTGATTTCACGCGCGGCGGCGCAGATCGTCGGCAACCTCGATCCGGCCTTCGAGCACGCGATGGGCGATACCGATTACGCGCTGCGCGCCCGCAAGCTGGGTGTGGGGGTCTGGGTCGGGCCCGGCGTGTATGGCACCTGCAGCGACAACCCGCCCACCGGCACCTACATGGACAGCAGCCTGCCGATGTCGCGGCGCTGGAAGCTGATGCTCAACCGCAAGGGCTTGCCGTGGCGTTCGTGGCTCGTGTTGACGCGCCGTCACATGGGGTTGTTGTGGCCGCTGTACTTCAGCTGGCCGTATCTGAGTCTGCTGAGCGGGCGCTATCAACGAGGCCGTCGCAAATGACCCGTGTCGCCATGGTCACCAATATTCCGGCGCCGTATCGGCTGCCGGTATATGAGTTGCTGGCCAACACGCCCGGCATCGACCTGTGCGTGTTTTTTTTCAGCGGACGCGAGCCGGACCGCGAATGGAATGTGCAGGGCGGCGACTTCAAGCGCGTCTTTCTGCGCGAACGATTCATCAGTTTCCGCGGGCGTTTCATCCATGCCAATCCGGATGTGTGGGCGCAATTGCGCCGCTTCCGGCCGGATGTGGTGATCACCACCGGATTCAATCCGACCCACATGCTGGCCTGGCTGTATTGCCGCTTGCATGGCGCCCGGCACGTGGCAATGACAGACGGTACATTGCGCTCCGAGCAAACCCTGTCGTTCATGCATCGCGCCGTGCGGCGGCTGACTTACGCTGGTACGCAAGCCTTTGTCGGTGCCAGTGACGGCGCGTTCGCGTTGTACCGCAGCTATGGTGTTGACGAAAAGAAGATGTTCAAGTCGCATCTGTGCGCGAACAATGTTGCCTTCATTAACGCGCCGCACAATGAAAAAATGTTTGATTTCATTTTTTGCGGCCGCTTCGTTGCGATCAAGAACCCGCTGTTCGCCATCGAGATTGCCCGCGGCGTCGCCCGCAAGCTCGGTCGGCGCACCTCGATCCTGTTCGTTGGCTCCGGTGAGATGGAAGCCGACATGCGCGCTGCCGTCTCCGCCGCTGCGGCCGAAATTGACGGCACCTTTGCCGGTTTCTCGCAACAGGACGCCTTGCCGGCACTGTACGGGGCGGCGCGCATCTTTCTGTTTCCCACCCAGTGGGAGCCCTGGGGCGTGGTCGCCAATGAAGCCTGCGCGGCAGGCTTGCCGGTGCTGATTACGCCGGTGGCCGGCTCGGCGGCCGAGCTGATCCGCGATGGCGAAAATGGCTTTGTCATGCCGCTCGATCATGCCCGCTGGATTGACGCCGCCGTGCAATTGCTGACCGATCCCCTGCTGTACGAATCCATGTCGGCGCGTGCGCGTGAACTGGTGGGCGAATACACCTTCGACAACGCCGCCGCCGGCATTGCCCATGCCGTGGCAGCCAGCATCGCACCTGCGGGTGTCGGCTCCGGTGAGCGGCGTCCGAAAGTGGTCATCATTCAGCGCCGCATGACACATTACCGCATTCCCCTGTTCGACCTGATGCGCGACATGCTCGACCGCGCCGGCATCGAACTGGCGGTGGTGTTTGGCGAGCCGACGCCGGAAGAAAAAGCCAAGATGGACCTGGGCGTGCTGCCGTGGGGGCACTATGTGCCGTGCCACTACTGGCTCAACAATCGGCTGTGCTGGCAGAACGCCAATGCCGAAGTGCGGGGCGCGGATCTGGTGGTCATGACCCAGGAAAACAAGCTGCTGTTCAACTACGTGTTCCGGCTTTTGCATCAGGCCCAGAAAATGGCGTTCTGGGGCCATGGCCGCAATTTTCAGGCGGCCAATGCGAACTCCCTGCGCGAACGCATGAAACGCTGGCTGCTGACCCGCACCGATTGGTGGTTTGCCTACACCGATCTGAGCGCACGGGTGGTGGTCGACGAGGCGCATTTCCCGGCAGATCGCGTGACGGTGTTGAACAATTCGATTGACACCCATGCGCTGGCCGATGATCTGGCGGCGGGCACTGATGCGCTGGTCGGGCAGGCGCGTAATGTGTTTGGCATCGGTAGCGGACCGGTCGGCATCATGATTGCATCGCTGCACGCCGAAAAGAAAATCGACTTTTTGCTGGAAGCAGCGCGCCGCCTGCGCCGTGCGCTGCCGGATTTCGAATTGGTGATTGTCGGCGATGGCCCTGAGCGCGAGCTGGTGCGCCAGGCGCTTGCACAGCACGGCGACTGGATCCACTGGATGGGTGCGCGCACCGGCCGTGAAAAAGCCCTGTTGCTGAAGATGTCGACCGTGATGCTCAATCCCGGCATGGTCGGGCTGGGCATCCTCGACAGCTTTGTCGCGCGCGTGCCGATGGTCACTTCGGATTGCGGCTTTCACTCTCCCGAGATCGCCTACCTGGACAACGGCGTCAATGGACTGATGACCGCCGACGACGTCGAGGTCTATGCGAACGCGGTACTGGGGCTCATGCGCGATCCCGTCCTGTACCAGCGTCTCCAGCGAGGTTGCGAACGGAGTGCCGACAGCGTCTCGCTGGAAAAAATGGCCGAGCATTTTTGTGAGGGCATTGCACGTTGCCTGGGTCACAGCACCTCCGCGACGCTGATCGGAAAGACAGCATGAACGCGCCGCTTGCGCGCGAGTGCCTCGACGCGGCTGCGGCATCGAAGCCATTGCTGCGGGTCCTGATCGTCCACAACGCCTACCAGTTGCGCGGCGGCGAAGACTCGGTGGTCGACGCCGAACGCGACCTGCTGCGCGCTCACGGTCATGCGGTGGAAATGTTCGAGCGCCACAACGATGAACTCAAGACACTCCCACGCAGCACCATCGCCGCCGACACCATCTGGTCGCGCCAGTCGGTCACGGCGTTGGGCGCGACGCTGCAACGCTTCCAGCCAGATGTTGTGCACTTTCACAATACCTTTCCGCTGATCTCGCCGTCTGCCTATTGGGCGGTGCGCGATGCCGGCCTGCCGGTGGTGCAGACGCTGCACAATTTTCGGCTGCACTGTCCGCAGGCGATGTATCTGCGCGATGGCAAGGTGTGCGAAGACTGTCTGGGCAAGCTGCCGTGGCGCGGCGTCCTGCATGGCTGCTACCGCGATTCGCCGGCGCAGACGGCGGTGCTGGCCGGCATGCTGGTGGTGCATCGGGCGCTGGGCACGTACCGCGAGAAGGTCACCCGTTACATTGCACTGAACGCGTTTTGCCGCGACAAATTCATCGCTGGCGGCTTGCCTGCCGAGCGCGTGGTGATCAAGCCAAATTTTGTCGACTTCACGCCGCCGCCAGTCGCTGATCGCGCCGGTTTTCTGTTCGTTGGCCGGCTGTCGGCCGAGAAGGGCGTGGCCGTCCTGACCGAAGCATGGCGCAGCGTCGATGGTGGCGAGTTGTCGGTGGCCGGAACCGGCCCGGAAGCGCACCTGCTTGATGGCGTGGCGCGTCTGACCGGACTCGGCGCGTTGCCCGGTGAGGTCGTGCGCGCACAGATGAGTCGTGCTCTCGCGCTGGTGCTGCCAAGTATTTGGTACGAGTGTTTCCCGCGCACGTTGGTCGAGGCCTTTGCGTGTGCGTTGCCGGTGATCGCCAGCCGTCTTGGGCCGCTGGCCGACCTGGTTGAAGACGGCGTCACCGGCCTGCTGTTCGAACCGGGCAACGCCGCCGATCTGGCTGAAAAAATGCAGTGGGCGCAGAGCCATCCGCAAGAGATGGCCGTCATGGGCCGCAATGCGCGCAGCAAATACGAAGCAGAGTTTTCTGCCGAACGCAATTATCCGCAATTGATCGCCATCTACGATGAAGCGATCCGGGCGGTGTCAAGGGAGCGTCAGTGATGTTGCAGGACCAAAGGGTAAGGGGAGCGGTGCTCAACGCACTGATCGATGTGGTGGATTGGGAAACCGCACTGGCGCGCATCAGCGGCTGGGCAGTGGTGCGCGAGTCGCGCTATGTCTGCATCTGCAATGCGCATTCGGTGGTGACGGTGGCCCAGGATGCTGATTTCAGGCGCATCGTCGACGGCGCCGACATGGCCACGCCGGACGGCGCACCGGTGGCCGTCATGCTGCGCAAGACCGGCCACGCCGGGCAGCAGCGCATCAACGGGCCGGATCTGATGTGGAAGTATTGTGCGCTGGCGGCGCAGCGCGGCGAAAGCATCTATCTGTATGGCGGCCAGCAGCGCACGCTGGAAACGCTGCAGCAGCAACTCAAGCAATCGTTTCCCGGGCTGATCATTGCCGGGGCGTATTCACCCCCGTATCGCAGCATGACCGACGAGGAGGATGCCGCCGACGTGGAGCGCATCAACATGTCCGGCGCGGGAACCGTCTGGGTCAGCCTGGGCTGTCCGAAGCAGGAGCAGTGGATGGCAGCCCATCGCGGTCGCATCCATGCGGTGATGATCGGCGTCGGTGCGGCCTTCGACTATCATGCAGGAACCTTGCAGCGCGCGCCGCTGTGGATGCAGCACGCCGGGCTGGAGTGGTTGTATCGACTGGTGTCGGAGCCGCGGCGCTTGTGGCGGCGTTATCTGGTCACCAATACGCTGTTTGTGCTTGGTGCGGCAGGGCAGCTGTGGTCGGCGCGCTTCGGCCGCGACCGCAAGACACCGCAGGATGAGTCTGGCGCCGCTTGATGCAGCCAGTTCGCTGGTGTGCTGCGCGTGTCGGAAAAATTTTTAAAAATGAAAAGGCAGTGACCCCATGAAAATCTACCCCGTCATTCTCTCCGGTGGTTCCGGTTCGCGGTTGTGGCCGATGTCGCGCGCGGCGTTGCCCAAGCAGTTGCTGGCGCTGACGTCCGAGTACACCATGTTGCAGGACACCGTGCGCCGCATGGCCGCCATGCCCAACGTGATGGCGCCGCTGATCGTGTGCGGCAACGAGCATCGCTTCATGATCGCCGAGCAGTTGCGGCAGATCGATGTCACGCCCATCGGTATTCTGCTGGAACCGGAAGGTCGCAATACCGCCCCAGCCGTTGCCTCCGCCGCCAATTTTTTGCTGGCGCTCGACCCCGAGGCGGTTATGCTGGTGCTGCCGGCGGATCACGTGATCCGCGATGTGCCAGCATTTCAGGCGGCAGTGCTTCGTGCTGCCGGTGCGGTCGTGCACGGTGCGCTGGCGACCTTCGGCATCGTGCCGACTGCGCCGGAGACCGGCTATGGCTACATTCGCCAGGGCACAGCGGTCGCCAATGCGCAGGGCTGCTTTGCGGTCGCTCGCTTTGTTGAAAAGCCGGACCGCGCCACTGCCGAGGGATTCGTCACCGACGGCGGTTATCTGTGGAATAGCGGCATGTTCCTGTTCAGCGCCGCCGTGTATCTGAATGAACTGACCGCGTTGCGTCCCGAGATGGCGGCGCTGAGTGCACAGGCGGTCAAGAACGGGTATCGCGATCTGGATTTCTGCCGGCTCGAAGAAGCGGCCTTTGCCGCCTGTCCTTCGGAGTCGATCGATTACGCCGTGATGGAGCACACCCGGCACGCGGTGGTGACCCCGGCCGACATCGGCTGGAGTGACGTGGGGTCGTGGACCGCGCTGGCCGACGTGCAACAGTCCGATGCCAACGGCAACGTGGTGCATGGCGACGTCTATCTCGACGACGTCAGCAATTCGCTGGTGCGCGCCGAGCGCCGCATGGTGGCGGTCATCGGCGTGTCGGACGTGGTGGTGGTCGAAACCCGCGACGCCGTGCTGGTGGTGCACAAGGATCAGGTCCAGCGCGTCAAGCAGGTGGTTGATCACCTGAAGAAAAGCAAACGCACCGAGCACGTGAATCACACCCAGGTCTATCGTCCGTGGGGCAGCTACGAAGGCATCGACGTCGGCGACCGTTTTCAGGTCAAGCGCATCACCGTCAACCCGGGCGAAAAACTGTCGCTGCAAATGCACCATCACCGCGCGGAACATTGGGTCGTTGTCAGCGGCACTGCGCTGGTTACATGCGGGGATAATGTGCGCCTACTTTGCGAAAACGAATCGACATATATTCCGATCGGTATGACGCATCGGCTGGAAAACCCGGGCAAGTTGCCGCTTCATTTGATTGAAATTCAATCGGGCAGTTATCTGGGGGAAGACGATATTGTTCGGTTTGAGGATATTTATAAGCGGGCGTAGGAATGCAAAAGATGCACAGGAATTTTATCGGGACGACACTGTGATGGAAAATTCCTTAGCATCCCTTGTCATGAGTACGCACGCACGGCACTGACGGCAAATGATGAAATTTTTACGGAATCATTGTGGCACTCAGTGGCGATTTATTTCTGAAGCCGGGGTGGGTAAATACGCTGGGGATGCAGGCGGACGGATTGCCTATCTCGACCTCGCCGGGGCATCGCGATAATTGAGGTGATGGCTTTGCATACGGGACAGACATTCTCGACTGGTGTCTCTGCATTGCAGTTCTTGGCAGGGTCGAGTCAGTTCGGCGTGCAGCTGTTTATTATCATCAGCGCATTTACGATGTGTTTGACCTTCGAGTTACGTATCAAAGTTTAGTGTCGGCCAACCTCGAATTATATAATACGGTGATTTGCCCACCCTGCTCCTCCATTTTGGTTCGCGATGTTAATTTATGCGGCGTTCAGCTAAGGAAATCCACACTTTATCGTAGAGATATCGCATGGCCTCCCGGACCGGATTTCCTTGGAGTTTTTGATGCAGGTGTTTTGGCCAACGACCCTTTTTTCTATGTTGCCTGGGAGCCGAAAAATTGCTAGGCTGCGCGACTTGCCATGTTCTCGTCGACGCCGATTTCCGGGCCATTTTCAGCCGGACCGTGGAACTCAGCGGTTTCTTTTCCGAGGATGTTTTTGATTTTTGCGGCGTTCGAAGGATTTTTTATTCGTACCTCTCTTGCGGCTTCGACACTTTTTGGTGATAAAGCCCAAGCTGATTTTCCCATGCTGGCGTGTCCGTATCGGGATTTTGTCACGTCAGTGCAATGCCCTAGCGCCGCCGATATTTCGCAACTCGTTAATGCACCGATAGCTTTCATGTACGCAGCGAATTGATGCCTCATCGAATAAGGTGTTACGGTGGACTTTAGTTTCGGCCACTCGCGTTCTCCGGCCGCACGCATGGCGCCACTAAATTTTTTCGCGCTATCAACTAAGACGACAAGATCGTTCCCAGTGGCGCCAGCACGGACGATTTTTATTATTGCTTGTATTAAAGAAGATTCGCTGTCGATGGAAAAGTATAGCCGACGCCATTCTTGCCCACTTGCGTTCGTAATCTTTGCTCCATAAATAAGTGCGATCAGTTTTCCATCATTTTCATTGATGGTAAGAGTCACCCCGCGAATTAGTTCACAAGGGCGGCAACCAGTTACTGCTGTGACAAGTGCAGCAAGATAATAACTTGGCATTCTTTTAGCAATTCTCTCTTGCCAGCCATCAGGCAATGGCTGAAGATCTGCTCGTTTGGAGTGTCGATTTTGACGTCCATTAAGCGGAAACGTGGCTTTGAGAATTTTTTCGATTAATGTCAGAGATGTAGTGATACGCGAGATCAGTTTTTTTAAGATTTCTGATTCGATAAGTGATATTTTTTGCTCGACGTCGATCTGCTCGTGGTTCATTGCATCATACTTTGCAACGAAACTTTCAAGCGAATTGCATATTTTCAAAATTATTGCAGATTTGTTTGCCTGCCAAGTTAACGTTTTTGACGTGTTCATTGCCTCTGCAATTAATGCATCAACATTATAGGTTGTGCCCAATTTCTTTCGTAATGAGGCAACTTTTTTTTCGTAATCCTCTATAGTGCTGGGTTTTAATTTGCGTTTCAAGCGGCCCGTAAAAATTGCTCTGGCGCGTTCAATAAGTTCAGATTTCTCGTTCATGTCAATCCTTTTGTTGTGACGCTTCGACTTCGGTAGTTGTCAACCTAGATGAATCCAAATAAATGCCTGAAACAAGCCAACACTCCAGATTATTCTCACTACGCTTGAGCACGGAGGACAAGGTGCAGACGAACAACTCAAATAAAATTTCAGGGGCTTAGCGGGACGATTTGGCGTCGTCGTGAATACATTTCGTCAAAATTCGTTGTCCAAAAAGAGCTAGTTTGTAAACTTGGAACGGCGTCAGAGGTTCTACTCAACCCTGCACAGAGCGTCACACAACCAGTAGGGCGTGGTTGCAAATAAAAAATGTGTGTTGTGTTCTGGAGTTGAAAAAATGCATTGGTCGCCATCGTCGTCGACGTACCACAATACGTTTCAGAAGGAGCAGCTTGTCGTGCTGATTTCGGCTTTGCACCGTTGCTTCGAGTTACAGCTTCCACTTGTGGTGGTAGACGCAGGCCTCCCACATTTGCGGGGCCGTATGGGAGAACCGAAGCTATATGCAGAACGGCTGTTCGATTTCCCTCTGATCGGTCCGCTAAATGCACCTCGTTAAAAATTACACGCGGGGATGTGGAAACGGCTTCGGCGGAAGTTGTCGCTGTGCTTGACGAGAATTTTTCCCATGTGCGTTTCGACAGGCTGACTGCAGCTGAGAAGAAATAGCTGCGTACAATAGCTGAGCTAGGGCTTGGGCATAGGCCTTATCGATCCGGCAATATCGCCGCCAAATTGGGGCGCAAGAGTCCATCATTAGCTCCCGTGCGTAGTAGCCTTATTGCAAAAGGAATCGTGTGGAGTTCGATTCACGGCGACACGCTATTTAATGTGCCGCTGTTCGATGAATTTTTGAAGTGAATCATGCCAGGCGAAGAGTGGGTGCAACCAGAATCCTGACCTGCAGTAACGGATGGGAGAATTAATCGATATCGACTTCGAAGTCGAATACCAAACAAAAATTGGGGAGTACGGACAAGGAACCGTTAATTCAGTTTGCGATAATGGCTTACATCGGCCGAATGGATGGCACCCGACCTGATGTCGTTAACAATTAATGTCATGTATCGCCAGCCTGACTGGGCCCTGTTTAAGTCCTGTCGGCGCCGGGAATTGGTCAACCGTCCCGCGTAAACACCTGTTAATTTTTTAATAACCAACCACCCTGCCATGTCCCAATTCTACGACCGCAAACAAATCACGCATTGGTTAGGCTCTCATACGCTGCTCAAGGCATACGGTTACGTACAGTCAGTGTCGAATTTGCACTGGCAAAGCGCCGACGTTCTGAGTGGCCAGGTTCAGGGAACACGCGCCCGTCCCTATGAAGTTCAAGTGTCTTTTTACGATATCGATGAAGACATGTGGATTGAAGGACAATGTACCTGTCCGGTCGAGATCGACTGCAAACATGTGGCGGCACTCCTGATTGCCGGTCTTGATCTGGTCCCGACGCAACCAATTACTGGCGTTCGCCCAGAATTGGTGACTTGGCTCGAACACTTTCGCGCGAAGCTGGCACCGGCATCTGGCGGCAAAAAGACTGTCGCCGCAAAGGCCGCGCATGCGCTGGCCTACCTAATCGCCGGATCGTATCGCGGACATCCGGAAATTTCTCTCTATAAGGTCCGAATTGGCGCCGACGGCATGGTGCGTTCGCTTGATACGCCGTGGTACAACGTCGAAAATGCGCTGCTTAAGCCGCCGCAGTTTGTCGCCGAAGCAGATTTGCCGATTCTGCGCGGGCTGTGGCTGGGCCGCTCGCGTGAACACACCGGCGGCTTCACGCTCCAAGGTGCCACCGGCGCGGCCATCATGGAAAAACTCATTGCGACCGGGCGCGCGTTTGCTGCGCCAACTGCCAGCACGATGCATTCCGGCCGGCCCTGCGTACTGCATTGCGGTCCTGCCCGGGTGGGCCAGATTGTGTGGCAAGCGCAGACGGACACCCGCGTGCGGCCGATTTTCCAAACCGAGCCACCCGCCACCATGTTATTGACGACGTCGCAGCCATACTGGTACGTCGATGCGCAAACAGGAGACGCCGGGACGGTCGAGATACCGTGGCGTACCGACGCGCTTTCGGCCTTGCTCTCGATGCCCGCTATTTCGCTTGACGAGGCCGCGCTGGTGGCCAATGTTTTGCGCACAGTCGCTCCCGATTTGCCAATGCCGCCAGCGAACAACGCGCCGGACCTGCGAGTGATCGACGCCGCGCCCGTACCGGTACTGTCACTTGATACTTTGCCTCTCTACCGATCCGGCTCCAAATCCGATGCGCAAGATGTGCTGGATTTCGCGACGGTCAGCTTCGAATACGCGGAAGTACGTCTTGACGCCCACAGCAACACCACACTGGTGCGCGCCGCCGATGGCGAAGTGATGCAGATCAAGCGCGATCTCGACAGTGAGCAACATCATCTGATCGCTTTGCACCATGTCGGGTTGCAAAAAATGCCAGTCAGCGGAGCCTATGGCCCCAAGTCTTTTCCCAACGGGATGCTGGGTTTTGACAATGCGGAAAATTGGATTGCCTTCGCAAGACAAGTCCTGCCAAAACTGCGTGAAGACGGCTGGCAGGTGGTGATGTCGGACGCGTTCCGCTTCAATGTGATCGAGATCGAGGCGATCGACGGTCATCTTCGCCATAGTGGCGACGGCTGGTTCGACATCGATATGGGCATTACGGTCAACGAACGTACTGTGCGTCTCGAGCCGCTCTTGGCAGAGTTGTTCCGGCGCGATGCACGCTGGTTGTCGGGGCAGCTCGACGCCATTGCCGATGGCGAATGGATCGACCTCAAGACTGACCGTGATGAACGACTGCGGCTGGTCGCCGGTCGGCTCAAACCTGTCGTCCGAGTGCTCATTGATCTATTCGACACCGTAGGGGAGGGCAATCTGCGCGTGCCGGAATGGGATGCGGGGCGACTCGACGCGCTCGACCAAACTGGTCGCTGGCAGTTTCATGGTGATGCGTCGATCCGTCTACTTGCACAGCGCCTCTTAGCGGGGCCGGGCGTCACCGATGCGTCCGTTCCGCAGGGCCTGCAAGCCGAATTGCGCGACTATCAGCGGCAGGGTCTGAGCTGGATGCAGTTCTTACGCGAACACAATTTGTCTGGCGTGCTGGCCGACGAGATGGGGCTTGGCAAAACCGTGCAAACTCTCGCGCATATTCTGGCCGAAAAGGAAGCTGGCCGGCTCGACCGGCCCGCGCTGATCATCGTGCCGACGACACTCATGCACAACTGGCGCGAAGAGTCACAACGTTTCACGCCGGATCTGCGCGTACTCGATTTGCACGGCCCGCAACGCCATGCTCGCTTCGACCAGATTGGTGCGCATGACCTGGTTCTTACAACATATGCCTTGCTGTGGCGCGACCAGCAAGCGCTGGCCGAACACGAATTCCATCTGTTGATTCTGGACGAAGCCCAATACGTCAAGAATTCCGCAACTAGGGCGGCCACCACGATTCGCCAAATACGCGCCCGTCACCGCCTGTGTCTGACCGGCACACCGCTGGAAAACCATCTTGGTGAACTGTGGGCCCAATTCGATTTCCTTTTGCCCGGTTTTCTCGGTACTCATAAAGATTTTACGCGACGCTGGCGTAAGCCGATCGAAAAAGGCGGCGACACCGTTCGGCGCGATCTGCTCGCGCGTCGCATCCGCCCTTTCATGTTGCGACGGCGTAAAGATGAAGTCGCTACCGAACTGCCGCCGAAGACGATTATCGTGCGTACCGTCGAACTTGAAGGGGCGCAGCGTGATCTGTATGAGACCGTGCGCGCCGCGATGCACGACAAGGTACGTGCGGCAATCACCGCAAAGGGGCTCGCGCGCAGCCACATCATTGTGCTGGAAGCACTGCTAAAATTGCGCCAGGTGTGTTGTGACCCCAGACTGGTTAAAATAAAGCAAGCCGCGCGTATCAAGGAATCGGCCAAGTTAGCGCTGCTTCTAAACATGCTGCCCGAGTTGATCGAGGATGGTCGTCGCATCCTGCTGTTCTCGCAGTTTACTGGCATGCTCGATCTCATTGCCGCCGCGCTCGATCAGGCCGGAATTACCTATGTAGTACTCACGGGCGAGACCATCGACCGCCGCGCGCCGGTCAAGCGCTTCATGGAAGGTGAAGTGCCGCTTTTTTTGATCAGCTTGAAGGCTGGAGGCGTCGGATTGAACCTGACCGGGGCCGACACAGTGATTCACTACGATCCCTGGTGGAATCCGGCGGTCGAAAACCAGGCCACTGATCGTGCCCATCGCCTCGGGCAAGACAAACCGGTGTTCGTCTACAAGCTCATTACGGCCGGCAGCGTCGAGGAAAAGATCGTCGTGATGCAAGAAAAAAAAGCCGCACTGGCCAACGCTATCCTGTCCGACAACGCCGCCGAAGTTGTCAAATTCTCTGTCGATGATCTGGACGCCTTGTTCGAATCTATCCCGGTCATGCCGACTTTATCACCCGCTGCGAAGTTACCGGTGCGTGCCCTCATCCGAACGTAGAGCGAGGTGAGTCAGGAAAAGCGTTCCGTAATCGGGGATCGAAATGACCGCAGCCTAGAAGGGGCACGCGGCTTTATCGGCTTGATTCGTGCTGCCATCGTCTGGGCCAGTTCGCCGACATTTACAATCGTAACTTAAATAGTCATCCTTCAGCTCGCGCCTCAAACCCAATCAGGAATCCCCTTGCTCCAATCAATGCTTATGTTTTGCTGCCTGCTACTGTCCCTGAACGCGACGGCGCAGCGCGTGAACCAATCGCCCGCGCCGGCCCGCGCGCCGGCGTACACCCTGTCGGCCAACGACGTCGCCGTCATCATCAACGACGATGACGCCAACAGCGTCGCGGTCGGTGAGTACTACCGCACTGCGCGGCACATCCCCGACAAGAACATCATCCACGTGCAGATCCCGGGCAGCCCGCACACGTTGACCGTGGCGGGATTCGATTTGTTGAAGCAAAAGATCGATGCGCAATTGCATCCGGGGATTCAGGCCATGGTGCTGGTGTGGACCGCGCCGTATGCGGTCGAATGCAATTCGATCACGTCGGCGCTGACGCTCGGGTTTGATCCCGCCCAGTGCGTGCAGACTTGCGCATCGGGGAGGCCGAGCCGGTATTTCAATTCGGCGTCAGTACGACCGTTCGATGACTTTGGCATGCGCTTGTCGATGCTGCTGCCGACCGAGTCGGTGGAGCAGGCTAGGGCGTTGATTGATCGTGGCGTCGTCAGCGCCTTTTCGGTACCGGCTGCGAGCGCCTATTTCGTGGTAACGCCAGACAAGCAGCGTAATACGCGCGCGCCATTTTTTCCGCCCTCGGGCGTGTTCCCGCAGAAAAAGTTGACGGTCAAGACGCTGCATCGCGAATCTCTCGATGGCGAGCAGGATGTGATGTTTTATCAGATCGGCGCGGTCAGCGTACCCAAGCTCGACACACTGCATTTTATGGCAGGTGCGATGGCCGATCATTTGACCTCAAGCGGCGGTGATCTACTTGGCAAGGGTCAGATGAGCAGCCTGCGCTGGCTGGAGGCCGGGGCTACGGCGAGTTACGGATCGGTCTCCGAGCCGTGCAATTTCTGGCAAAAGTTTCCCAATCCAGCGGTGCTGTTGAAGCAGTATTTGTCCGGCGCCTCGGCCATTGAGGCGTACTGGAAAAGCGTCGCGTGGCCGACGCAGGGGGTGTTTATTGGCGAGCCACTGGCGGCACCGTATCGGACCATGTCGGGCCGATGAGGCCGCCGCCGTGATTTTTTTTAAAAAAATTCATAACGGCACGAGATGATTGATATCTCAGACTCGCTCACTTCATAGACCAGTCGATTTGTCTGATCGATACGCCTGGACCAGAAGCCGGCCAAGTTTTCTTTGAGCGGTTCGGGCTTGCCAATCCCTTCGAATGGGGTTCGTAGCGCTGATTTTATAAAGCTATACTTGTCTTGTTACCTGTGCAAGTATAGTTAAGCAAAGAAATTGCGCAAACGCTATTTTGGGCATCCTGGCATGCGACAAGCCATGGTTTTGGCCGGTGTGCAATGTGTGGCGGCAAGACCCAGACCGCTGTTAATTTCCGTTGATGATTGACACCAACCGGTCGAAAATTCGTTGGATGATCGATGCTGTTGCACCTTGTGCCGGTTACACAATCGATTTCGCGGAATTACCGCGCCGGCGGTAATTACCAAAACCTCGGTAATTGGCGGTAATTGCTACTGCGGCGAAAGGATCTGGGCGCGCAGCAGTCGCTGGGCCTCGGCCAACTTGTCGTCGATGAAGCCGATTCCGATTTCACACAGGACGACCCGGCCGGCTTGCTTGAGTTGGCTTTTTTCGAGGCAGGCGCCACTTTCCAGATCGTCGAGGACGAGGACTGGTTGGCCGGGCAGGTGGTTTGCATCAAGCCAGGCTTGGATTTCATCTGTGCGCGTTTTCATGCCACGTTTGGGCGTCGTCCAGGCATCGTGCAGGTTGTCGGCCACGAAGGGGAGGCCGGTCCTCTTGAAAACTTCGATGAAATCGGCTTGATCGAGGTAGTGCGACCAGCTGGTGCTGGCAACATAAATCGGGTTGAACTCGTCGTGGATGGCCTGCAGGTTGCTGCGACCCTGGCGGAACATCAGGTTTGCCCAGAGTTCAGGCCATGTGTCCAGGTAGCCGGCGGGATCGGCCTGCACATTGGCATGCTTGAACATTTCGATGGTCTGGTAGCCACTGAAATAATTGTCGACGACCAGCACATTGTCGAGATCGACAAAAACAATCGGGCGTTGCAAATAGGTCATGAAATTCCTGATGGGTTGAGCGAGGTCGTTTGGCAGCATTGCCATGAGACTCAGCATCTCTTCCCAGTCAGATTCTGGCAGTAGCCGGTGAATCTTTGTCAGATCCTGAAGGCTCGAATATTTTGATGCCGCGCGGATAGCCATGCCGGCCAGTCTGTCGCCCAGGCACAGTTGCCACTGCTCGCCATGGCGGAGCTCGACTTCCATACTTCCGACCCAGATTTTGCGCGAGAGGCCAGAGGTTAGGCGAATAACTCGCATCGGAACCTGGGAAGTCAAATGGAGGGCGTTGGCGTCCCAGGCACCGGTGTTGGTCATGGTCTCGCCGGTCCGGGCCATGATGGCATCGAGGACTGACTCGGGAGATGGCGGGCGCAATCCAAATTTCCCGGCGATCTGTGTGATATACAAACCTCGACTGACTCGGTACAGCTTTTTCGCGTTGGCCAGCCGTGCCAGGGCGGTGCAGACAGCAGATCTTGGCGCCAGATGCAGAAATTGATCGGCGGTCAGCAGAGCGCCCTCTGGTAGAGCTTGGCTGGCAGACAAAATGTGTTCAGAAAGTGTTGTCATTGAATATCAAGGTATCTTGGTATCGATGTATCGTGCAATCCCTATACTTTGAAGCGGCGTTTGCTTCTGACCCTCGCCCTTCAGGCCAGCCTTTGATCTGGCTTTAAAGTGTGGACGCCGCGGCAAGCGGCCACACTTTGCGTTGCGGCTTCAAGCAGACGGTGCTGGCGACTCGCCCAGGTCGACGGCTGGTACGTCTTTAAAACTATCATTTTCTCTTAGGGAAACGCGGAACAAATCGAATTCCGCCTGTTCGACGGCGTAGCGCGGATTTTTTGTTCGCGTTACGTCGAACGTTTGCGATTTTTCCTGTGGTC
>NZ_JAXCHT010000035.1:0-22098 GCF_035984655.1 Actimicrobium sp. GrIS 1.19
CCTGCTTAATAATTAAGCAGGTGATTCAATCACGTGGGTCAAATTTGGATGAAATTTATTGCCCGAAGTGGGTCAATTCTGGGCGATCGTCAACACGCAAAGTCGTGAAAGCGCTCCAGTCGCACGACAAAACGACTTTTGACGCCGCTTTGTTCGTACTGGAGCACGTGTACGGCGCCCCATTGACGCTCCCGGTCAGTCCGCAGCTGCAACAGCTATTCGACAATTCGCTGAACAAGTCCAGTCTTGGTGGCAGACGCGACTTCCCGTTGCATCGTGTGATGAATTTGCCCACGCCGGAAATGCGCGTGAAGGCCGTCACGGCTTTGCTCAATTTGGGCGCCAACCCGCTACAGCGCAACTACGCGCGGCCGATGGAAACGCCATTTCAACTTGCAATCCGCCGCCAGCATGCAGAAGTTGTCACGATTTTTCTCAATCGCGTCTTCCCTGCGGAAGCGTTGATCGCGCAGGTGCAGATTCCGAAGATGGTCTTAAATGCTCCCTTCCTCGGCGCAAGCTCGGCAATGCTGTGGGCAATCAACGCGCCATTACTGCTCCAGCGCGAGAGCGTTATCCGGGCGCTGGCCGCAGCCGGTGCATCGACCGAGGTGCGCGACGCCGCCTCGTACGATACGCCGCTGCAGCAGGCGGTGCGCAGCGGTTCGGTCGAGATGGTGTCGCTGTTGCTGCAGCTTGGCGCCGATACCAGCGCCCGGACCTTGATTGGCGCCGACATTCTGACCCTGGCCAGCCAAAGTCCGAACCGGGAAGCAATCGAAGCAGCGCTGCGCACCCATTTGGAAGTCGCGGCGCAGCCGGACGTCACGCCTGGTGGACAGTCATGACGCGCCGGTCTCCTGCGCGGCCACTTCCTGCCGCAACGCCTGCGCCGCCCGCACCATGTTGTGCAAGGCCTGCTGCGTTTCCGGCCAGCTGCGGGTTTTGAGTCCACAGTCGGGATTGACCCACAGCCGGGCGTCGGGAATCACGCCGCGCGCCTTGCGCAGCAGTCGCGTCATTTCCTCGACCTGCGGGATGCGCGGGGCGTGGATGTCGTAGACGCCCGGACCGATGTCGTTGGGGTAGGCGAAGGCGCCGAAGCCATCGAGCAGCTCCATGTCGGAGCGCGAGGTTTCGATGGTGATGACGTCGGCGTCCATGGCCGCGATCCACGGCAGGATGTCGTTGAACTCGGCGTAGCACATGTGGGTATGGATCTGGGTCTGGTCGGCCACGCCGGCGGCGCTGATGCGGAACGCCTTCACCGCCCAATCGAGGTACGCCGGCCAGTCGCGCGCCTTGAGCGGCAGGCCTTCCCGAAAGGCCGGTTCGTCGATCTGGATCATGCCGATGCCGGCCTGTTCGAGGTCGCCCACTTCATCGCGCAATGCCAGCGCAATCTGCAAGGCAGTCGTCGCGCGCGGCTGGTCGTCGCGCACGAACGACCATTGCAGCATCGTCACCGGGCCGGTCAGCATGCCCTTCATCGGCTTCAGCGTCAGGCTCTGCGCGTAGCGGCTCCAGCCGACGGTAATGGCTTCGGGACGATACACATCGCCATAAATGATCGGCGGCTTGACGCAGCGCGAGCCGTAGCTTTGCACCCAGCCGTGCTGGGTAAAGGCATAACCCCACAGCTGTTCGCCGAAATATTCGACCATGTCGTTGCGCTCGGCTTCGCCATGCACCAGCACGTCGAGGCCGAGTTGTTCCTGCTGTTCGACCACGCTGCTGATTTCGGCGCGCATTTGTTCCAGATAATCCAGATGGGCGAGGGCACCGCGTTTGTGCGCGGCCCGGGCCTGCCGGATTGCGGCAGTTTGCGGAAACGAGCCGATGGTGGTGGTCGGGAACAGCGGCAATTGCCAGCGGGCGCGCTGCTGTTCGATGCGCTGGTTGAATGGCGATTGCCGCTGCGTCAGGGCCTCGCTGACACCCTGCAGCCGCTTTTGCACGAGTTGGTTGTGAATGCGCGGCGACATGAAGCGGGCTTGACGCGCTTGCCGCGCTGCGTGAAACGCATCGACATCGGGGGCGCCGTCGAGCGCGCCTTTCAGCAGCCGGATTTCGGCCAGCTTCTGGACCGCGAACGCCAGCCAGCTTGTGAGTTCGGCATCCAGCGCGCTTTCCTGATCGAGATCGGTCGGCACATGCAGCAACGAGCAACTGGCGGCGATCCACAGTCGTTCGCCGAGTTTGTCGTGCAGCGGCGTCAGCGTCGCCAGCGCGGCATCAAGGTCGGCGCGCCAGACATTGCGACCATCCACCACACCGGCCGACAAGATGCGATCGGCCGGCCAATCCGCCAGCAACGTGTCGAGCTGCTGGGGCGCGCGCACCAGATCCAGATGCACCCCGGCCACCGGCAGGCTGTGCAGCAGCGCGGCGTGCTCGCTGACATCGTCGAAGTAGGTGGCCAGCAGGATCGGCGGCGCGTCGGCCGCCAGCGCCTGGTAGGTCGGCGCGAACGCGGCGCGCCAGCGGGCGTCGAGGTCCAGCGCCAGGATCGGTTCGTCGATCTGGACCCAGTCGATGCCGGCGTATTGCAGGCGCTTGAGCAATCCCTGGTAGCCAGCCACGGCCGCCGGCAACAGGTCGAGGGCATGCGTCAGGCCGGACTTGATCTTGCCCCGATGGAGCAGGGTGAGCGGGCCGATCAACACGACCTTGGTGCGATGCCCGGCCGCGCGCGCTTCGGCAATCTCGTCGAACAGCCAGTCGACGCCGCCGTCAAAACGCACATCGGCAGTCCATTCCGGCACCAGGTAGTGATAGTTCGTATCGAACCACTTGGTCATTTCCATCGCGAAGTGGGTAGTGTCGCCGCGCGCCATCGTGAAGTAGTCGGACAGCGTCAATTGCGACGGCACGGTCTTGAGGCGGGTCGGTGTCGCTCCCAGCAGTGCCAGCGTCGACAGCACCTGGTCATACCAGGCGAAATCGCCCACCGTCACCATGTTCATCCCGGCATCGGCCTGCTGCTGCCAGTGGCGCTGGCGCAGGGTCTGGCCGATCCCGCGCAAGTCGGTCTCGGTGATCTCATCGCGCCAGAATGCCTCCTGGGCGAACTTCAGTTCACGTTGCGCGCCAATGCGCGGAAAGCCGAGGATATGGGCGGTGGTCATTGCGTACTCCCTGTGCAGGTTCAAAGGTTGCCATGGTCGCGCAGCTTGCCGTATGATTCAAACGCTAAAAAGTACCAATCAACTTGAGCCAAATTCAACATGCAGAGCATCCTCGAAGTCCGTCACCTGAAAACCCTGTCAGCGCTGCGCGAAGCCGGCAACCTGCTGCGCGCTGCGGCGTTGCTCAATTTGACGCAGTCGGCGCTGTCGCATCAGCTGCGCCAGCTGGAAGACCATCACGGCAGCGCCCTGTTCGAGCGCAAGTCGCAGCCGGTGCGTTTCACCCCGGCCGGCGAGCGCCTGCTGAAGCTGGCCGATGCGGTGCTGCCGCAGATCGACAGCGCCGCGCGTGATCTGGCGCGCATGAACGAGGGCACTGCCGGGCAATTGCGCATTGCGGTCGAATGCCATACCTGTTTTGACTGGCTGATGCCGGCCATGGATGTGTTCCGGCAGCGCTGGCCGGAAGTCGAACTGGATATCGTGTCCGGCTTCCAGGCCGATCCGATCGGGTTGTTGTATGGTCATCGCGCCGATATCGCCATCGTCTCCGAGATCGACCCTGACGAGGCGGTCGATTACCATCCGCTGTTCCGTTTCGAAATCGTCGCGCTGGTGGCGCACGACCATGCGCTGGCCGGGCGCGACTATCTGGTGGCGGAAGATTTTGCGACCGATACGCTGATTACCTATCCGGTGCCGGACGACATGCTCGACGTGGTGCGGCAGGTGATGAAGCCGGCCGGCGTGCAGGCGCCGCGTCGCACCACCGAACTGACGGTGGCCATGCTGCAACTGGTGGCCAGTCGGCGCGGCATCGCGACCTTGCCCATCTGGGCCGCGCAAAACTATCTCAAGCGCGACTATGTGCTGGCCAAGCGGATCACGCCGGGCGGGCTGACCGGCCGCTTGTATGCCGCCTGCCTGCCCGCGCTGTCCGCGCGGCCGTTCCTGACCGACTTCGTCCACACCACGCGGCAGAGCTGTTATCTGAATCTGGATGCGGTCGAGCTGTTATGAGGACGGGTCCGTCCGGATTGATTTAAGATGCGGGTTCCGCGCCACCGATTGCCCTGACCATGAATTCCCCCGATTTGCCGCTGCCTCCGGGTTCTGACGCGCTCCCGTTCGAGAATACCTTTGCCGGCCTGCCGCCGGCGTTTTATACCGCGCTCAGTCCAACGCCGTTGCGTGCGCCGTATCTGGTCGCGGTCAGCCCGGCCGCAGCGGCGCTGGTCGGCCTTGATCCGGAACAATTCAGCACCCTGGAGTTCATCGAAACCTTTACCGGCAATCGCCTGCCAGCGCAGGCCGCACCACTGGCGGCGGTGTATTCCGGACACCAGTTCGGGGTCTGGGCCGGACAGCTTGGCGATGGCAGGGCGATCCTGCTCGGTGAACTGCCGGCGCCGACCACGGCGGCCCCGGGCCGGCTTGAGTTGCAACTCAAGGGCGCCGGGCCGACGCCATACTCGCGCATGGGCGATGGACGTGCCGTGCTGCGTTCGTCGATCCGCGAATTCCTGTGTTCGGAAGCCATGGCCGGGCTTGGCATTCCGACCACGCGCGCGTTGTGCGTGACCGGCTCGGATCAACGGGTCATGCGCGAAACGCCGGAAACCACCGCAGTCGTCACGCGCATGGCGCCCAGCTTCATTCGCTTCGGCTCGTTCGAACACTGGTTCTACAACGACCAGCCCGAGCTGCTGCGGGCGCTGGCCGATCATGTCCTCACGCACTTTTATCCCGACCTGCTGACGGCCGCCAATCCGTATGCGGCGCTGCTGACCGAAGTCACCCGGCGCACCGCACATCTGGTCGCGCAATGGCAGGCGGTCGGCTTCATGCATGGCGTGCTTAACACCGACAACATGTCGATCCTGGGCCTGACACTTGACTATGGTCCGTTCGGCTTCATGGAGGCGTTCGACGCCGGGCACATCTGCAATCACACCGACCAGCAGGGCCGTTACGCCTACAGCATGCAGCCGCAGATCGGTCACTGGAACTGCTTCGCGCTGGGCCAGGCGATGTTGCCGCTGATCGGCTCGGTCGAGGCCACGCAGGACGCGCTGGCCGGTTACAAGCACGACTACGACAGCCGCATGGCGGCGCTGCTGCAGGCCAAGCTGGGCCTGGTGCGCCAGCTGCCAGACGACAACCTGCTGGTCGATGTATTGTTTGCGATCCTGCAAGCCGGCCACGTCGATTTCACGCTGTTTTTCCGCCGCCTCGGCAATCTGCAGCGCGCGGATTCCGCCGGCGATGCGCCGCTGCGCGATCTGTTCATCGAGCGCGCCGCCTTCGATGCCTGGGCGGTGCAGTACCGCCTGCGGCTGCAACAGGAAGAGCGCAGCGATGCCGCCCGCCAGCTTGCAATGCATGCGGTCAACCCCAAGTACATCCTGCGCAATTATCTGGCGCAGACCGCCATCGAAAAGGCCGATGCCAGCGATTTTTCGGAAGTCGCGCGCTTGCTGGACATTCTTGCCAGGCCGTTCGACGAACAACCCGAACACGAGGCCTATGCCGACCTCCCGCCCGACTGGGCCAATCATCTCGAAGTGAGTTGTTCATCATGACAAACAAGGTTGTCAAAACTGACGCCGAATGGCGCGCGGCCCTTGATCCGATGGAGTACGAAGTCACGCGCCATGCGGCGACCGAACGCGCCTTCACCGGCCGTTTCTGGGATCACCACCAGCATGGCATCTACACCTGCGTGTGCTGCAATACGCCGCTGTTCGCCTCCGATGCCAAGTTCGATTCGGGCTGCGGCTGGCCGAGCTATTTCACGGCGCTCAATCCCGACAACGTGCGGGAACTGGTCGACAATACGCATGGCATGAAGCGCACCGAAATCATTTGCAACGTTTGCGACGCCCATCTCGGCCATGTTTTTCCGGATGGACCGAAGCCGACCGGTTTGCGTTACTGCATCAACTCGGCGTCGCTGCGCTTCTCGCCAACCCCTGACACCAACCCGAAGACACCAACATGAAATTCCTGTTCGATCTGTTTCCGGTCATCCTCTTCTTTGCCATGTTCAAGTGGGGCGAGGGCCACGTCGCGTCGGCGCAGCAACTGGCCTCGACCTACCTGTCCGGATTTGTCTCCGGCGGGGTCGTTACCGCCGAGCAGGCGCCGATCTTGCTGGCCACCAGCGTGGTCATCATCGCCACGCTGCTGCAAATCGGCTATCTGCTGGCGCGGCGCAAGAAAGTCGACGTGATGTTGTGGGTGTCGCTCCTGATCGTTGGTGTGTTTGGCGGCGCGACCATTTACTTCCATAACGAAAACTTCATCAAGTGGAAGCCGACCGTGCTTTACTGGGCCTTTGCCTCGACGTTTCTGATCAGCCAGTTCGTGCTGAAGAAGAACCTGATCAAGACCATGATGGGCGAGCAGCTGGATTTGCCGGCGCAAGTCTGGAGTCGGCTGAGCCTGTCGTGGGCCGGCTTCTTCCTGATGATGGGGGTGCTCAACCTGTATGTCGCCTTTAACTTCCCCACCGCCGTGTGGGTCAACTTCAAGCTGTTTGGCGGCATGGGCTTAATGCTGGTCTTCGTGCTGGCGCAAAGCGTGTTCCTCTCAAAACACATGCAGGAGCCCAAATGACCCCGGCAGCGCGTGAAATCGAGATTCATCGGCGGCTGGCCGAAACCTTTGACCCCATTACCTGTCAACTGGTGGACGAATCCGCAGCCCATGCCGGCCATGCCGGCGCCGCGTCTGGCGCTGGTCATTACCGGCTGTTTCTGGTTTCGACGCGTTTTAGTGGCTTGTCACGCGTACATCGGCATCGGCTGGTGTATGATTGCCTTCGCGACATGATGCTGACGGAAATTCACGCTCTGGCATTGACCGCCGAGGCACCCACCCCGGCGTGACCTGAAGTTCCTGCTCATGTGCTTCCAATTCATTTCCCCACCTTAGGAACAAATAATGACTTTCAAACCTGCCCGCTTGCTCGTTCTGTTGTTGGCTGCTGCCGCTCTGCCGGTGATGGCGCAAAATCTCGCCGTCGTCAATGGCAAAGCGATTCCTTCCAGCCGTGCTGACCTGATGGTCAAGCAGGCTGCCACGCAAGGCCAGGCGGATACCCCGGAACTGCGCAAAATCGTCAAAGAAGAACTGATCAATCGCGAAGTGCTGGTGCAGGAAGCCGACAAGCTCGGTCTGGGCACCTCGGCCGAAATCAAGAACCAGCTCGAAGTCGCCCGTCAATCCCTGATCATCCGCGCACTGGTTGGTGATTTCGTCAAGAAGCACCCGATCAGCGATGCCGAAGTCAAGGCCGAATACGACAAGTTCAAGGCTACCGCCGGCGACAAGGAATACCGCGCCCGTCATATCCTGGTTGAGAAGGAAGAAGACGCCAAGGCCATCATCGTCAAGCTCAAGGGTGGCGCCAAGTTTGAAGAACTGGCCAAGCAATCCAAAGATCCAGGTTCGGCAGCCAACGGTGGCGACCTCGACTGGGCTTCGCCTGCCTCGTTCGTCAAGCCATTCTCCGATGCGATGGTCGCGCTGCAAAAGGGTGCCATCACCGAAACACCGGTCAAGACCCAGTTCGGTTATCACGTGATTCGTCTGGATGACACCCGCGCCGCCAAAGTGCCGACGCTGGAAGAAGTCAAGCCGCAAATCACCGAGAGCCTGCAGCAGAAGAAGCTGCAAGAGTATCAGGCTGAATTGCGCGCCAAAGCCAAAGTGCAATAAGCTCGCAAACAGATAGTCAGCAAGGGCGCTCCTCGGAGCGCCTTTTTTTTGGGCAACGGGCAGGAGCGGCAGAACCAATCATGGCAATCATCACCACCAAAAAAGCCCCCTGGCTCGACATTCCGGCCGGCATCTGGGTGCTCGGATGCGTCAGCATGCTGATGGATATTTCGTCGGAAATGATTCACAGCCTGCTGCCGCTGTTCATGGTGACCAAACTCGGCGCGAGTGCCTTCGCGGTCGGCCTGATCGAGGGTGCGGCCGAATCAACGGCCTTGATCGTCAAGGTCTTCTCCGGCGCACTCAGCGATTACCTTGGCCGGCGCAAGGGCCTGGCGGTGTTCGGTTATGCGCTCGGCGCCTTGACCAAGCCGCTGTTTGCCCTCGCGCCCGGACTGGGACTGGTACTGACCGCGCGCTTGCTGGATCGGGTCGGGAAGGGCGTACGCGGCGCGCCACGCGATGCCCTGGTGGCCGATATCGCGCCGCCCCATTTGCGCGGGGCTGCCTTCGGATTGCGTCAGTCGCTCGACACCGTCGGCGCGGGCCTCGGGCCGTTGCTGGCGGTCGGGTTGATGCTGTTGTGGGCCAATGACTTTCAGGCCGTGTTCTGGGTCGCGGTGATTCCTGGGTTGATGGCGGTGGCGTTGCTGCTGGTTGGCGTGCGCGAACCGGACACACACGCGGACGCCAAGCGCATCAACCCAATCAGTCGGCAGAATCTGCGCCGTCTGGGTGCCTCGTACTGGTGGGTTGTCATCATTGGCGCGGTATTCACGCTGGCGCGCTTTTCCGAAGCATTCCTGGTGTTGCGCGCCCATGATGGCGGCGTGCCGGTGGCGCTGGTGCCGCTGGTGATGGTGGCGATGAATGTGATCTATGCGGCATGCGCCTATCCGTTTGGCAAGCTGTCGGATCGCATGAGCCATCGCACCTTGCTGGCAATTGGCCTGGTGGTACTGATCACCGCCGATCTGGTGCTGGCCTCGGGCGATCACTGGACCACAGTGTTGGCGGGGGTGGCGCTGTGGGGCGTGCATCTGGGCATCACGCAGGGTTTGCTGGCGACTATGGTGGCCGACACCGCGCCGGCCGAGTTGCGCGGCACCGCGTATGGCTTGTTCAACTTGATGAGCGGGCTGGCGTTGCTACTCGCCAGCGGCATCGCCGGGCTGGTCTGGGACCGCTTCGGCGCGTCCTGGACGTTTTATGCGGGCGCGATGTTTTGCGCCCTGACGCTGGTGGGGTTGCTGGCCAGGCCAGCCGATTAGAAGCGCGTCCGCAAGCCCACAATCATATTGCGCCCCGGCAGCGGCGCCACATCTTTCAGCAACGAGGTCGACACCCGCACGGTCTGGTTCAGCAGATTCTTGGCGTTGGCAAACCAGGTGACGTCATTGCTGCCGACGCGCCAGGTGTATGACAGGTTGGCATCCAGCAGCGTGTAGCCGGGCGTGTCGCTGGTTTCGAACGACGCCAGCCGTTCCTGTCGTTCGGCGCGCAGCAGCGACGCGCCGCCGCGCCACGGGCCTTCGTGGTATCCGACGTCGACGCCGTAGCGGGTGGCCGGTTGCAGCGGCAGGCTGCCGGCCTGATCGAGCGAACCGTGCGAGGTGTCGGCAAAGGCGCGCAACGAGATGCCATTGCCATGCGCATTGTAGGTCACTTCGGCTTCACCACCGCGAATGGTGGCGTCGCCTTGGCTGAAAATTCGCTCGCGCAACGCGCCGCCCGGATTGCCGTTTTCATCCACCGTGTTGCCCGCGACCTGGCCGTAGACAAAGTTCCTGGCTTTGGTTTCGAACAGGTTGGCTTTCCAGCGGATCAGGCCCTTGGTCTTTTGCAGCGTCAATTCAAGATTACGCGAGGTCTCCTTGGCGAAGTTCGGATTGCCGACGTCGAAGGTGGCGGTGGCGTCATGCGGCCCGCCCGAATACAGCTCATCGGCCGAGGGCGCACGCTGCGCAATCGAGCCGGTCGCGCCAAACCCATAGTCGGGCGTGAAATTCCACAGGCCGCCGACCGAATACGAGGTCAGGTCAAAGGTGCGTTCCAGGTTGCCGACCGGGCTGCGCTTGACCGACTCGAGGCGCAGTCCGGCGTTCATGTGCACCGCACCGAGGTCGCGTTCTTCGACCAGAAACACCGCACTGGAAGTCGAGCGCGTTACCGGCACCGTGTCGGGCGCACCGTTGGTTGCATTCAGTGCCGAGAAATGGGTGTTCTCGGTCTGGAATCCGAACGTCCCATGGAAGCCGGCCACCGGTGCATGGGTCAGCTCGGCGCGCGTTTCCATCGAGCGATTGGCGAAATTGGTCTGCGGGACATTCTGCAGATCGAGTTCGCTGTGGCTGTAATCGGTGTAACCGAGCTTGAACTTGAAGGTTTCAAAACCGGAGAACGGCGCATTCACCAGCGCATCGAGATCGTACCGATTCTGCTTCTGCTCGATTTGCGAGCCCTCCAGCGTCGGGATGCCGTAGCGGCTGTTGATCTGCGCCGCCGACACGCCAATGTGGCCCCAATCCTGAATGAACGATGCGCCCACGCCGACGCTGTTCTGGCGCGAGAACGACTGCGGCAGGGTGCCAGTATTGCTGCCGGCGTCGCCCTTGATGCGCTCGCCGGGGATGCGGTAGTCGTTGGCATTGCGCACGCTGGAGTCGACATGCAGGCCAATCGGACCGGCGGCGGTGTCGGCCGATAGCGAACCATTCTTGGCCATGTCGACCGTGCCGTAGCGCATTTCGGCCTCGCCGGTGGGCTGGGTAGCCAGCGTCGTGGGAATGCGGTCATTGACGACATTCACCAGCCCGCCGATCGCACCCGAGCCATACAGCAGGGCGGCGGGCCCGCGCAGGATCTCAATCTGCTTCGCGGTCGGTCCATCGGTGGCAACCGCGTGGTCGTTCGACAGCCCGGACACATCCGACACCGCCATGCCGTTTTGCAGCACTTTCACGCGTGCGCCTTCAAGGCCACGGATGATCGGACGTGACGCACCGGCGCCAAACGACGACGACGACACGCCGAGTTCGTGCGACAGCGTATCGCCGAGCGAACCGCCGAGCTTGTTGCGCAACTCGTCGCCGGACAGGATCTTGGCCGGCGCCAGAATCTGGTCACCTTCATTGGACGAGAACGGGGCGGCGGTGACGGTGACCGTTTGCAGGGATTTATCGGTGGTCTGGGCAAATGAAACAGAGGTCAGCGCGGACAGAACGGCGCTGGCCAACAGGGTACGTTGAGCGTGCATGGTGATTCCTGAAAAGGCAAAGCATGGCGCCGACGGCGAACGACAACGCGTTCAGCCGGGGCAGGAAAAATTGCAGTGACAGATTTCAGGCAGCAGGCGGGGCGCGGGACTGGAAGTGTTGCGTGAACGGGGCGGTCCAGGAAGCGAACGCGACCCACAGTGCGAGTACGTGAACGTTCGGCAGGGCAACCACGGCGATCGCCGCAGTGTGGATATTGTCGGCCAGGGTGGCCGCATCGAATGCCGCGCAGGAATGGTTGGCGTCGGTCAGGCTGGCGACCAGTTGCAGCAGGTTCGGGCCCGCTGCGACTTGCGCCGACGCCGGTGCCACGAGACCGCCATGCGCAATCCGATGCAACAGTCCGAGCGATTGCGCAAACAGCAGTGCCACCACGAGAAACAGGATGGCCTGCAGCCGCGCGCGCTCTACAAAAATCGGATGGGACAACGAAGGTAATGCCATGACGGTGACGAATGCGGTCGGACGGTTCAGATAGCGGGAGAGTATCACGCGCGCTCCCGCTTCTGCTTGTGCATTCGCAAATGCGACCGGCGCGTGCCTTTACATGCCGAACTGCGCGCCTGCACCCAACAGCGTGGCGATGCCCAGCACGGCAAAGATTGCGGCGGCAATCCCATGCACCAGGCGAATCGGCACGCGATGCGCGATGCGGTCGCCCAGATACACCGCCGGTACATTTGCCAGCATCATGCCCAGCGTGGTGCCTGCCACCACCGCAAACAGCGCGTGATAGCGCGCGGCCAGGGCGACGGTGGCGATCTGGGTCTTGTCGCCCATTTCGGCGAGGAAGAAGGCGATGACGGTGGTGACGAACACGCCATATTTGGCCAGCTTGGCATCGCCTTCGTCGAGCTTGTCGGGAATCAGGGTCCAGCCCGCCATGCCGAGGAACGCCAGGCCGATCACCCAGCGCATGACATCGGGCCCGGCCAGCGTGGTCAGCCAGGTGCCAATGGCGGCGGCGAAAGTGTGGTTGGCGACGGTGGCGACCAGGATGCCGCAGACAATCGGCAGCGGCTTGCGGAATTTGGCAGCGAGCAGGAAGGCGAGCAGTTGGGTTTTATCGCCGATTTCAGCGAGGGCGACGACGCCGGTACTTACGAGGAATGCTTCCATGAGGGGCTTTGAGGTACGCGGGCCGGAAAGTATCCAATGATCCGGGCGCGACTCCGGCCCATGCGGCCGCACCCCGATCAATGGTCTCGTCAAGTCTTGCGACCACCTGCACCACGGCCTGCTGGCCGAGAATGTTGACACAGGTTTGCGCGGTGGACTGCGCAGCGACTACTCCCCAAATTTCTGGGGCGATGATAGCAGGGTTGGGGGAAGGCGGGGGATTTTAATGTGGCGCGCTCGGTCGGCAGTATGGCCCCGAACAGGAATATCGACATATTCGTCGTCGGTTTGTTTGCGGCGCCGCCAGTCGCAATCACAGCCAGGGCAACTTACGGCGTCGCCGCAGTGCCGCATCATTTCGTCGCACGAATCTGGAAAGTGCGGCATGTGGCAACCTGACACGCCGTCGCAGGGAAGATCGCAACTGGATGGCATATCACATGCGCAATCGAGAAAGCCGGCCTGTCGTGTCAGTGGCCCCTTGAGAATCGGACGGCAATGGCGCCGGTACGCGACGCCGCATTTTTTCAGCCGCTGATCAAGCAGCGCGATCCCCTGCCAGACACCGTAACGCCGAATTGCACGATAACCCAGCGCGGAGCAACTGCCGTGCCCGCTGACGGATGCATAGGCGCAGGAAAAACCCTTGTGTGGCGAAATAAACCGTTGATAAAACCGAATTGCATTCAGCGCAAGCGACTTCATCGACAGCGTGTGCGTGAAGTTCGCACGAATATCGGACGATCTGTTATGCGTCATTAGCACTTGGCACGTAGCTCTTGTTCCGACATTACTTCCACGCCTTTACAGAAGAAAAACGGCGTTGCGCAATAAAGATACTTTCGCCCGACATACTTGCTATCCGAAGTGGACGAGATAACTGCGGGACTCACGTTGCTGAGTTTTGAAGCACAGTTGTCAGCGCGGTTGGAAATGACGGTGCGGCATTCCGGTTCAGTGAGATTGAAGCGGGTCTTGGCCTCGGAACACATATTGAGCGCGACTTCTTTCCACAAGAGGAAGTGTTCGGCCTTGGGAATCGGAATGGCGGCAACAGCCTTCAGGCTGTACCTGCCCTGGGGGTCCGTACCAGCATGAGCAGGTCGCAACAAGCCAGCGATTACAAAGAAAAGAATGGCTACCGATATTGGCCGCATAGTTTTTGTGGTGATGGCAAACGTGGGAATTTCGGAATGGCTTTGGTTTATTGGGCTGCCCGAGCGTACACGAAACCGGTTAGTCCACTATCTGTTCTGTGATGGTGCAAATGGGCTCTCCGCCCAGCCATGCTGTGCACAAAGCAGCGCGACCGCCACTCACTCCCGACAGTACCCCTCACCAGCACGCACGGTCAGGCAATTCGTCTTTTCGCTCAGCCACTTCATGCCAGTTTCTGCGCCGTTTGTGGCGTGGATCGATTCTTTCACGCCATCGCGTTCGAACACGATCTGACTGCCCACAGCGCTGCCCTTGAATGTACGCGGCCCGTCAAGATTCTGGATGGTGATGTCGTACTTGCCGTTGCCACCCGCGAGCTGGACGAATGTGGCCTCCGGCCCGATCCACTTGCCAAGCCATTTGTCGGTCTCTGGCACCGTGGGGGCAACAGGCGCGGTCGCTGCGCTGCCTGATGTTGAAGCGCGCTGTTCGCATGCCGCGACGAGCATGGTCAGTGCAACGCCTGCAAGCAATGACCGATACGGGAAATTCATGGTTGGAATGTGCATTCGACGCCTGCAGTTTGGGTTGGACGGCGCCGCCAGGCGTCCGCGCCGGGAAAAGGGGAGACCGATGCCATCGTTACTCGGCTTCCGATGATTGGCTCCGGTGAGCGACAGAAGACCCGCCCAACGATGGGTTTCACAGCACGGACCATCGCGCGACGATGCCGTACAGGTGAATCAGTCCCATGAAGAGACAAGTGCCAGAGGATACCAGCCAGAAGGTCCGGGAGTTCTCTGGGAAGGCGGGTTTCAGCAGTGGAAACGCGACTGCACGTAACAGGTACACCGCACAAATGGCAGGAAGCGCGACCTTGACAAGGGGCAGGCGGTCAATCACGCCAGCACCTGCCAGCGCGTACGCGGCCCAAAGCAGGAGTAGCGAGGAGATTGCCAGTGTGATCAACGTGGGCCGGATCTTGCGCGTCTCGACCGCGCGCGCCATTTTCTCGCCTGCACCAATGAACCGATAAGCAGCCGCGCCAAGCGCGATGCAGACGAGATGCGCGGCGGCAGCGGCGGCACTGAGTGCCCCGCCAATGACGAGGGCTTGAGGTCCGAAAGGGAGCATGGCGTGTCGCAGGAGCGCTGTTGGTTGAGTGGATTGGATCAACTGAGTTGGTGACTCAGACTGCAGTGAGACGGTCACCGGCGGCGTCCCATTTAAGCGCAATGTTTCGGACCCGCTGATCGAGGACCGCCGTCTGCGCAAGTGCCTTCATTCCATCGCCGCGCCAATAGCCTGCCGCACGGGAATCCCGGACGGATCAAAGCCGTGCAGGCAGCGCATATTGATGCCGTAATGGTTGGGCGCGAGACGCTTGCGATGAAACGGGTAGATGCCGCACACCTTGCAGAAAAAATGATGGGCGGTCTTTGTGTGGAACTGGTACTCGGTGAGGGATTCTTCACCCGCCAGCAGGGTGAATTTGCTTTCGTGAACCTTGACCATCAGGGCACTCCTGCGGCTGCAGATCGAGCAGTCGCAGGTTGTCAGTTCCGGAAAATCGGTTTCGATTTCAAATTGGACTGCGCCACAGTGGCAGCTGCCTTGGTATTTCTGAAGCGGTCGGGCGGTCATTGCTCGGAACTCCATCAGGATACTAACCTTGGCACTGTAGCAAGAATCCATGAAAACAAAAGTATCTTGCGGAAAAAACTTAAGAAACTGGATTTCCCGCCGATAACAAGGTTACGGCGCGGTGCGACTACCGCATTTCGGGCAGCAATTCGGCAAGGAGCACTGCAATGGCAAGTTCAATTGGTGGCATTTCCGGCAACACGACACTGCAATACCCGCCCAAGGCGGTGAGCAGCCGTGTCGAACAGGCGTTCATCAAACTCGATACTGGCAACAAGGGCTATCTCGACAAGACCGATCTGGAGCAGGTGGCCAGCAAGGTTGCCGCCGACAAGCCGGCGAATGCGGCCAAGCCTGCGCCGAGTGTGGATGAATTGCTGAAGACGCTAGATCCGAATGGCGACGGCAAGGTCACGAAACAGGAGTTTGCCGATGGCCTGAAATCGCTGGCCAGCCAGGACCAGGTCAAGACCGGCCAGCCGCCACCAGGCGCAAAGGGGCCGTCGGCGGGTGCGCCACCAGCACCGTCCAGCGGCGCCAGTCCGGTCAGCACCACCAAGACCTATGACGCGGCCGACACCAATCAGGATGGCACCGTGTCGGAACAGGAACGCACGGCGTACCAGCAAACGCCGGCCTACCAGAGCGCCAATCCCAACGCGCAAACCGAGCAGGAAAGCAGCAAGCGTACCGAGTCGGCGCGCACCGCCGCACGGTTGCAGGAAGCCTATGCGCAATCGAACAAGGCATCCGAGCAAAGTCAACGTAATGCAATTAATGTAACTGCCTGAGCCGGCGTTTGTGTAGTATCGAACATACACAACGCCGACCGTTCCCCAGACTTCGGTGATTGAGAATTCGGCGCCAACGCGTCGCGTCAACATTTCCCGGAGCTCGCCTTGTTGAAACGTCTGTTGATTGCCATCGTTGGCATCGTACTTATCGGCGCGATTGCCGTCGTCGGATTGTCGTGGCACAGCGCCATCGCCCCCATCGCACCACTGGCCGCCGCGTCGTTCTCACCGCAATTGGTGGAGCAGGGCGCGATGCTGGCAGGACAGGGCAACTGCGCGGCCTGCCATACCATCAAGGGTGGCGCCCAGCTCGCTGGCGGTGTGCCGCTGGCCACGCCGTTCGGCACCATCTATTCCACCAACATCACACCCGACCCGGCCACCGGCATCGGCAGCTGGTCGCAGGCGGCCTTCAAGCGCGCCATGCATGAGGGCGTGCGGCAGGATGGCGCGCATCTGTTTCCGGCTTTTCCGTACACCCATTTTGCTATGGTCAATGACGCCGACCTGACGGCCCTGTATGCGTGGCTGATGACGCGTCCTGCCGTGGTCGCACCGGCCAAGGCCTCGACCCTGCCGTTCCCGCTCGACCAGCGGCCGTTGCAGGCAGGATGGAAATTGCTGTATTTCGACAAGGCCGCCGACTCCACCAATGCCGCCAAAAGCGTCGACTGGAACCGTGGTCGCTATCTGGCCGAAGGGCTGGCGCATTGCGCCGCCTGCCATACGCCGCGCAATGCACTCGGCGCCGAACGCAAGGACGACCCGTACCGTGGCGCCAGCATCGATGGCTGGTTTGCGCCAGCGCTAACGGCAGCCAATACAACCCCGTTGCCATGGACCGAAACCGAACTGTTCACGTTCCTGCGCCGTGGCGCGACCACGTTGCACGGCAGTGCGGTGGGACCGATGTCGGAAGTCGTGCATGACGGCCTGGCACTGAGCAGCGATGCCGACGTGCATGCGCTGGCCGTGTATTTTGCCGACATGAACGGCTCCGCCACCCGGCCCGAGACCAACGCTGCCGCCAGTGCCACGGCGCTGGCGGGCGTCATGGCCAAATCGGCCACGGTCGCCGGCCAGTTCAACAATCACGGCGCCACGCTGTATCTGTCGGCCTGCGCCTCCTGTCATTCCAACAGCGACGGCAAGCCCAACGCGTTGCGGCCGGAACTGGCGCTCAACAGCGCACTGACCGAACCCGATCCGGCCAATCTGATCCGCGTGATCCTGCACGGCGTCGGCCGCGCCGAGGGCATGCCGGACCTGATGATGCCGGGCTTTGCCCAGTCATTGACCGATGCCGACGTGGTCGAACTGGCTGGCTGGCTGCGCGGCCGCACCACGTCCGCGCCATGGCAGAATCTTGCCGCCAGCGTTGCCGCCATCCGCAAGAACAGCGCCCCCTGATTACGTCCCTGCCACGAAAAGCGAACTCACGATGAACACATTTACCGTCAACGGCAAGCCGGTCACCACCGATGTCGATCCCGTCACGCCCCTGCTCTGGGTGATCCGCGATGAAATTGGGTTGAAGGGCACCAAGTTCGGCTGTGGCATCGGCATGTGCGGCGCCTGCACGGTGCATGTCGATGGCCGCGCGATTCGCTCCTGCATCACGCCGGTCGCCAGCGTCGCCGGCGCCGCCATCACCACCATCGAGGGCCTGGCCGCCGATGGCGCGCACCCGTTGCAACAAGCCTGGATCGAGACGCAGGCGCCGCAATGCGGCTATTGCCAGTCCGGCCAGATCATGCAGGCCGCGACACTGCTCAAGGATTACCCGGAGCCGACCGATGCCAACATCGACGCCGTCATGAGCGGCAACCTGTGCCGCTGCATGGCCTATGTACGGATTCGCAAGGCCATCAAACTGGCGGCCGAGCAAATGAAAGGGGTGCAGCCACATGCATGACATCACGCGCAAGGCTGACACCTCGCCCACCTCGCTGGCCCGTCGCGGCTTTCTGATCGCCGCCGCCGGAACCGGCTTTACGCTGGCCTTCCTGCAGCTGGGCGTGTCGTTCGCCGAGGCCGAAAAAGGCGCCGCCAAGACCGTGTTCGATCCGACCATCTGGTTCGATATGGATGCCGATGGCATCGTCACCGTCAATATCGCCAAAGCCGAAATGGGCCAGCACGTTGGCACCGCGCTGGCGCGCATCGTCGCCGATGAACTGGAAGCCGACTGGAGTGCGGTGCGGCTCAAGTATGTCGACAGCGATCCCAAGTGGGGCCTGATGGTCACCGGCGGCAGCTGGTCGGTGTGGCAGAGTTTCGATGCGCTCAGCCGCGCCGGCGCGGCCGGGCGGATTGCGCTGATCGAGGAGGGCGCCAAGCTGATGGGCGTGGCGGCCGATGCCTGCGAAGCGCACGCCAGCGTGGTCAGCGGTGGCGGCAAGACCATCACCTATGCCGAGATCATCCGGCGCGGCAAACTGGCGCGCACCTACACGCCGGAAGCACTCAAGGCGCTGACCCTGAAGACGCCGCAGCAGCGCAGCCTGATCGGCCACGATGTGCAGGCGCTGGATGTGCCAGCCAAGACCAACGGCAGCGCCATCTACGGCATCGATGCGGTGCTGCCCGGCATGGTGTTTGCGCGCCCGCGCATTCCGCCGACCCGGTACGGTTCGACGGTCGAGTCGATCGACGATTCCGACGCCAAAAAAATCAAGGGATACATCAAGTCGATTGCGCTGGTCGATCCGTCCGAGACGGTGCCGGGCTGGGTGATGGTTTTCGCCGATTCGTTTGCCGCCGCCAGCCGAGCGGCCGATCTGGTGGTGATCAAATGGAAGGCCGGTGCAGGCGTGTCGGTGTCGGAACCCGACCTGCTGGCGCACGCCGGCAAGCTGATGGATGACAAGGCAGCGGGTGCACTGGTGGTGGCCGACGACGGCGTCGAGGCCGCGTTCACCAATGCCAAGCTGCGCGTCGAACAGGAATACACCACCAGCACGGTGCTGCATTTCCAGCTGGAACCGGTCAATGCGCTGGCGCTCGAAAAGGACGGCGTCTGGCATATCCATACCGGCAACCAATGGCAATCACTGATCCTGCCGACGCTGGCGAAAGCACTCGGCGTGGCCGAGGCCAAAGTGATCCTGCATACCTATTTGCTGGGTGGCGGCTTCGGTCGACGGCTCAATGGCGATTACGCGGTGCCGGCGGCACTGGCTGCCAAGGCGCTGGGACGCCCGGTCAAGATGATCCTGACCCGCAGCGACGATGCGCGTTTTGATTCACCGCGTTCGGCCTCGCTGCAGCGGCTGCGCATGGCGTTCGGCGAGAACCGTTCGGTCACGGCAATGGAACACCATGCCAGCGCCGGATGGCCGACCGAAGTCATGATTCCCGCCTTCATGCCGAAGGGGAAGAACGACAAGCCGTTCGATCCGTTCGCCATCTCCGGCGCCGATCACTGGTACACCGTCGGCGCACATCGGGTGCGCACGATTTCCAATGATCTGGCCAACAGCACCTTCCGTCCGGGCTGGTTGCGCTCGGTCGGTCCGGGCTGGACCAACTGGGCGGTGGAAAGCTTTATCGACGAGGCAGCGGTTGCCGCCAAGGTCGACCCGCTCGCATTTCGCCTGACACTGCTGGATGCGCGCGGCAAGAATGCCGGCAGCGCGCCGAATGCCGTGGGCGGCGCGGCGCGCATGGCCAATGTGCTGAAACGCGTGGCCGAAAAATCCGGCTGGGGCACCAGCATGCCCATCGGCACGGGCCTGGGCATTGCCAGCACGTTCGGACAGGAACGCACCATGCCGACCTGGACCGCCTGCGTCGCACGCATCAAGGTCGACAGCAAGACCGGCATCGTCAAGCTCGAAAAATTGTTCCTGGTGATCGACGCCGGCACCATCATCCATCCGGACGGTGCACTGGCGCAGGCCGAGGGGGCGGCGCTGTGGGGTGTCAGCATGGCGCTGCATGAAGGCACGGCCTTCGTCAACGGCGAAGTCAAGGACACCAATCTGAACACCTATACGCCGCTGCGCATGGCCGACGTGCCGGAACTGGACATCGAATTTGTCGCCAGCACCGAGACCGCCACCGGCATGGGCGAGCCGCCTACCACGGTGGTCGGCCCGGCCATCGCCAATGCGATCTTTGCTGCGGTGGGCGCGCGATTGCGGCATTTGCCGATGCGTCCGGCGGCGCTGCTCGCGGCGCTGGAGAAAAATCCGCGTACTTGAACATCGCGGCGGCGCCGCGCATGGGTGACCGGAGTTATCGGACCGGGCGGTACATGGCGAGATTTCTGCGCCATCCCGCTGGCAGGTTCTCCTGCGCCTGCGCAACCATGGCACGCGCCTGCTCCCACTGCGCTACATCGCGTTCGGCATCCGCTGCCGACATCTCCGACCGGTCCCGTGCCACGCCTGTCTCCACGGCACGCATGGCGCCATCCATCACAGCGATCGCGATTGTCCATCCCGTCCCCGCCAGTGTGCGATGCGTATCGAAGATGGCGCCGATCAGTTCCCTGAGTGCGACTGGATGCCCGACCAGCTGGTTGACGCCATGTTCGATCTCGCGTGAAAAATGTCTGTCCGGATTCGGCATATGCCATGCAACGTCCGGCGCGTACGGCAGGCGTGCGGCGTGCAACAGGGCAAATGCCTCGGGATCGGAATCGCGCACCTGATCGATCGCGCTGGCAACTTCCGCCAGTAAATCGAAGCGGCGCATGAGGTCAGGCATGTAGCGCATCATCGTCACCAGCGGCGCGACCCGCTCCCGGGCCGGCACATCGGCCGCATTCAGGTGCCCGCGCATCATCGTGAACACCTGCTGGCGCAGCGCGGGCGGCAACGCGAATTCGCGTGGGTTGGCAAGGCTGCTCTCGGCAATCGCATTGAGCATGCGCAGCCTGAAGCGGTCCGGTTCGGCAAAGCGCTCCGCGCTGGTCAGCACGGCCTGCATGACCTGCTGCTGCAAGGTCTTGCCCGCGGGCTGCGGTGCCTGACTGGAAAGGCGATTCAGGTCGCGGCACAGGTTTTCCAGCCACACCGCTGCCGTCTCGCGATCCGATGCCGTCGACAACGCCGCAAGTCCATTGGCCATGATCGGCCAGGCGCGCCGTTGCACGTCCGGATGAAACCGGAACATGGATTCCGACAATCCGGTCAACATCGGCAGGCGCCGCGCGTCACCCTGCATCTGGTCGAATTCGTGCACGAATTGGTCGAAGATCGCTGCATGGCGGTTGCGCAAAATATCGGGGTGCAGATTGGGCCGCGCGCTATCGGCGAGATTGCGCAGCAGTGCCGCCATGATGTTGTCACGCTGCGCCATGGAGAAGGTCGGCACGCCCTGCGCATCGCGACTGTTGAGCTCGTTGTGGAGCTTGTCCCACAGCGCTTGCCAGTTGGCCTGCGCATGCACCGTGGACAGCGCACCGGCCAGCGTCGTGAGCATTGCCGCGCGCCGCGGCAACGGCAAGTTGGTGCGTGCCGGCCAGTGCTGATTGATCCGGTCGACGGCGCGCTGGGGCGCCGTGGCGTGCCCAAACTGGGGTACAAGGCCGAGCACTGCAACCGCGCGGCGCAATCCGGTTTCCGGCGCAGCGTCCTGCAGGGCCGCCGCCTGCAGCGCGCCTGACGAGGAAATGATGTGGCGCGCGACTTGGCTATCCGCCGGAAAATCATCCAGCAACAGTTGCAGTTGCCGCTCGGGTTGCGGGCCGGCCACCGTCTCCAGCAAGGCCCGCCGCTCAGTCGGCCAGGAATGCTCCAGAATCGCACGCAAATTGCCACGCCCAAAGACCTGCTGCCGCCGTTGCCGCTGTTGCACATGCTCGCCCATCAGGGCGTGACCCTGCTCCAGCATCTGCGCGGCCTGCCGCTGCACGGCCGGATGCAGTCGCGGCAATTCGGCGGCCAGTACGTCGAGCAGTGGGGGCAGGCGTTCGGGCTGGTGGATCGCGTCCAGATGCGCCGCAACCAGATCCAGCACCACCGCCTGGCGCCCCACATCGCCCTGCGTTGCGCCTGTCAACAACGCGGCATAGGTCGCATCCTGCTGGTGCGGCGTGGCCGCGGCGATGGCCTCGTGCATCAGCGCCAGCGTGGCATGCCACTGGTTATCATCGGCGTGCGGCCCGAGCGCGGCTGCGGCAGCCTGCCGGCCTTCGTCATCGAGCATGTGCTAGGGAAACGCGGATTTATTCGTCGATACCGGCCAACCTATTTCGAAGCATAACCGTTATAGCAAGATAGCCATCAACACTTCCCCCAAGATGAAGCC
>NZ_JAXCHT010000036.1:0-22037 GCF_035984655.1 Actimicrobium sp. GrIS 1.19
CCGCAAGTAATGCGGATCGAAAGGAGCATCACCCAGAACTCAAAACGGCAGCGTAATTTGAACAAATTGGGCGACAACTAGCTTGAAAATTTCCGGCTTGGCGTTAGTATTCCCGTGAACCGCTATCTCCGGCATTTAATTCTTGCGTTACTCGGCGTTCTTGCGCCGCTTTGGTGGACGTGGTCGTCGAATCAGCTTCACTATCAGATTTATCTTTTGGCTGGCAGCCCGGATCACCCTTCGCAGCTCTACGGTTGGACGGCCATCCTGGGAATTTCCTTTACACTTGGCTTGTTACCTGGCGCTTTCGTTTTTCTTCTGATGCGTCAATCGCCGTTTCGTGGATGGGTTATCTTTTGGGCTTTTCTTCTTATTGGCACCGCTATATTTGGTACGATTTTTGGTGCGCTTGGTTCGATTATTGAGTCAGCCTTGAGCGCTGGGACGTGGAACTTTGTTTTAGGTTCTGCCGCCGTTCCATTATTGACAAGGCGCAGCGCGAGTGAAAACTAACATTCTGCTCGACACGGAAGCACAACCAAAGGCTGCGGCTTGGACGCGACGGTTGTGTTCCGGTCAGCGCCAGCGCTAGACGACAGTGACCATCTTCCTGGGAATCGTTGCGGCAGTAGTTCTCCTGACTGTCTTGGTGCGCATGGATTCGTTGCGAAAGGCAAAGAAGGTGGAGGCGGCATTCGCAGGTCGTGAGTCCTTGGCACCAGACCAGTTCTATGAACGATACTTTCGCGGCAAAGGCGTTTCAATTGATGTCGTCAACGGCGTAAGGGCCATACTAGAAGCGCAACTCGGCGCAGACATGTCGCGACTCGCTGATACCGATGACTTCTCACGGAATCTGAGCTTCTTTTGGGACTTTGATTCCATGGCCAGTGTTGAAATCGCCTGCGCGCTTGAGGAACGCTTTGCGATCACGATCACCGACGAGGAAGCAGAGTTCACTAAAACCGTCGGGGATATTGTTGGGTTGGTTACCAGGAAGATCGGAACATCCCATGTCGACTAGCATTGTGCTCGGCGCGGGCACGCAGCAGCTGAATGCGGCTTCGCGGCGCTTGCTGCGCGCCAGGCAGCCTTGACATTGGCGCCTCCGTTTTTCAGAATTGCGATCGGCCGCTTGGGGTCGAAAGTCCCAGTTCGCGCACGCGTACAGTCGTCGACTACCAATCGCGGATCGGCGATATAGAGAACGGACAGCATGGATTCGTACACTGGCTACGTTAGGCCCAAGGAAGAATTTGTCCAGGCGCTTGGTTATTCTGGAAAATGGGACATTCCAGGGACCTTGGTATGTAAGCTCGCTGGCTTCATCGACGCGCATCCAACCGACATGATGACCTCCTACTATGCAGGGTCATTGCTCGCCCAATTCTATCGAAGAAGGACGACGGGCAAGTCCGTGGATTTATTTAACGCGTTGAACTCGTCCTTGCAGAAAAAGAGCGCGCTTATCGATCTATTTCTCAAAGAACGCGGCAATGGGCGAGGTTTCCCCAGTGTCGAAAAATTCGATATGGTCGCAGTCTGGGCCGCGATACACGATCTGGCGGACGGCTATGCCAAGGCGAACTACATCGGCACCTATTCATATTTGTTCACGGACGACATTGTCCGCACCGCGTATCAAGCCATCCTCGCGATGCCGGACGTCTACAAGACGAGAGCCCTGGCGGGACTATTCCCAAGAGTAGATCGCCAACACAAGGCCCACATTTTTTCCTATCTCAGTGAACAGTTCCGCTCGGGAGCCGCAGAGGCTGTCTATTGTCTCAAGCTGTTGTTCCCATATTTGGATGGGCAAGCCAGGAGCGAGGTGATCGCACTTCACCTTGGCATGCCGGAGTTACCGGAAGCATTCATCGCCTATCTCATCATCCGCAATGCACATTATCTACGAGCCGTGGATGCCAACCGGCTTGCGGCGCGGGCCAGGAATTTTCAATCCGACTACTTGAGAAATCGTTGCCTTCTACAGTTGGCTGCGTATTTGCCGGCCGGTGAAATTGACGAGTTGTTCGGCCGCTTCATCATTGCTTTCAATACGCAAGAATCGAACTCATCGTTAATACATAATCTTTATCATTTCGGCGCTGCTTTAAGCACATTGGAAAGGAGTCGCGTCATTGACATGGCGTTGGAAAAAATAGCCCGCCTCGATGACTCGCAGGAAGAGCGGTACAGCCAGAAAAAATATGGCGAAATGCTGTTTATCCTCCCCCATCTAACGCAAGCAAACAGAGCAATGGCGCATGAAATCGCTGAAACTGTCAGGGGTCGCTATCGGAAAAGTCTAAGCGCAAAGCTGGAAGCCCACTTTGCACAAAGCAAAAATTTTTGTGCGCGGTGTTATGCGCCAGTCTGCTACTGAGCGTCCCCATTGGGCTACTCATGAAAACAGTCGAGGGTCCGCAAACGATCGATAGCCGCAGTGCATCGGCGCGTGCCATCAACCAGGTCCGATCGGTTGCGAAGCAAGAAACTGCGCAGCGCGATAAGGCGAGGTCGCTGTCCGGGCTCAACGGTCCAACGAGGTATCTCGCGTCGCGTCGACTTCTGTAGTGACGTTGGTTTCCGCAATCTCGCCGCGCTCGATGGCCTTGACGATATGCCGTGTCGCCGCCGCCAGGACAACCGCCCGCTGCTGCGGCGTCAATCCATCTGCCTTGGCCTGGTGTTCAATCGCGGCAATGGCTGCGTAGGCGCCGGCCAATTGCGGGTGCGTGCCGAGGGCGACTTCTGGCGGATCGCGCGCAAACGAGATGGCCGCCTTGATGTCTGGCGTGACGATTTTTCCCTTGTGAAAAGCGTACGCGATGGTCCCGTCTTTGCCTGGCTCCAGGTCATTGGCCGCCGCTAAGCTCCGGTCGTGGATTTCATACAGCGCGTCGCCGGTCTTCTGCAAGACATGATGCTTGGTCACTGCCAGTATGGGGCCGCTGTACGTCCTCCCGTTACGCGCGTCTGCATCCTGCAGCACGGCCTGTTTCGAAGCGCTCCTCGCAAACGCCTCGGCAATCTGCCCACGCGAATCAACCCGCTCAAGGTAGGGCTCGACCAGGCGCGCTTGCACTCAGGCCGGATGCTGCGCCGGGTTATGCAAGTCCAGCTCTGCGCCCCGCTTAATCGCCACCAACAGGGGCTTATCGGACGAGTTGTCGTAAACCTTGGCCTGGTCGGCGTGGTCGAGCGCAGCCGCCAACAGGTGCATGGACGCGACGTAACGATCGGGAACCGCACCCGGCTCTACCCCATGCCCGCCTTGTTCGACACGCTTTTTTACGCGCTGCACGTTCTTTTCTGCATCGTCGGTCGTGACGAAGACCAGCGTCACCTCGTAACCCTCCGCCTTTGCATGGCGCAGGAGCGCGACTTTTCCAGGGGTAGACATGACGGTTTCGAACGCAACGTCACGGCGCTCCCGGAAGGCGGCGAATCGCCGTTCCTCGGCAATATTCGCGGCTAGGACGTTACGCTCGATGTAATTCGGAATGTTTTTTTCAAGAGCGTGCGCGATGTCGTCCGCATTGACGTACTCCCCGCTAAAAAGGGCGGGATCGTGGACAACGGCATTGGCGATGGTGCTCTTACCGGAACCATTCGGCCCGGCAAAGACAATCATGCGCAGGGGTTCTAGCGAATCCGCTCCGGTCATGTTTCCGGCAAGGTGTTAATGCGTTTCTTTTTCTGCGACGCACCCGCAACATTGACCACGACAGGCTGTTCAGGGAGCGCGGGGGCGACGTTGTAGGTTTTCGGCAGCCCAAGTGCATCGGACTTCGCAACAGCCTCTTCAATCGCCTTGTCGACAGCTTTGTCGAACGCATCTGACATGAAATAATTGCCGTTCATAACCACCTCCTGGACCCATCGTAAAATTTTACTCCTGGTCGCATTGCATGTCTGCGCAGCGCAGCAACCCGTGCCCATTCAGCCAGCACCATCGCGGCATCGCGCGCCGACGAGGAACGCCCCGGATAGCAGGGCCTTGGACCGGATGCGCCGCATCCTGCTGCCGGCTTGGCGACGCGTCCCAGTCGCTGCGCCCTGTCGCTTACTGCAGGGCCTGGAGTTGGCATCCGCCCCGCACTTCAGGACGGGGAGGATGTCGACAATCCAGGAAATAATTTGAAGTCCGTATCTCCTTGCGCCGTCCATTCGCCCCACGTAGCAACGGTGCCATCGTCAAGCAACGCGACGCAGTTGTCGTCTCCTGTTTCGGCTTGTACGACATGGGTCAGTTCGCCGTTGTTGGTAAAAGTGAGGCCGGCATACCCGCAGCCGGGCCGATGGACAAACTTTTATTTTGGCCACCTCGCCGCATGAGGTTGGCAAATTGGTCTTGAAAGCCATTCGAATTGGCAACTGCGCGACGGGCAGCGGAAATGTGAAACTAAAAGGCGACACCGACCGGCGCATGCTTCAAGCGCGCGCCAACCTGCGTGACAACTCACCCCTTTCAGCTTCTGCACCCGCGCCGACGCCCGATGAAATCGACAAATCCAGACGCAATGGAAGACGCGGTACCAGCGTTCGCAGGCAAGACCGGCCACGCCTATATCACGAAGCTGTTGACGCCGATTCCAGGCTATCTGGTCGCCGTGCCCGACAACGCTGGGCAAAAATATCGCCGCAAGGCATTCCGCTCGAAGACGCGCCCGGCCGACGAGTTGCTGGCCGCAGCCGTCGCCTGGCGCGACCGGCAACTGGCCGGGGCCACGGGTCAAGCCATGCCGCCCGTGCGCGTGTTCCACAAGCGCCAGCGCAACGGCAAGACCGGCATCCCCGGGGTGCGAAAAATCACCAAGGTCATCAAGAAAAGAACCAGGGATGGCACAGTGCGCCAATACCGCATCGACTGCATCCTGGCCGTCGTATGGCTCACTCCCGGCAAGGCCGGGCGACCGCCGCGCGACGCGCGCAGCAAGGTGTTTTCGCTAAACAAGTACACGCAAGCCGACGCGCTGGCGCTCGCCGCGGCCTGGCGCGCCGAGCAGGAGGCGATCCTGGCGCACTGCCCGCCGGCGGCGCAATCTGCGTGTGATATCTCGAGCGACCAGGCCACAACGTTCCGGTCCTGAGCGCATCGCCAACCGCCGCGGATAGACGCGCGCGCCGGGCCGACCAGGACGATATATCTCGCCGCAGCATGAATTTCCGCGGCAATTACAATGTCCTACGATTTCAGCAGAAAACCTACTGCAGGAAGGCAGTCGCCATGGCCGGCATGGAGAATGATGAGGCGAAGTCGCCGGTCGGATTGGCCATCACCAAGGCCGTCATGCGCGCGGCGCGCTTGCTGAAGTTCGAGCAAGCGCTGCTCGCACGCATCCTTGGCGTGAGCGCGCCGACAGCCTCGCGCATGATTGCGGGCCACGATGTGTTGGGCCAGGACCGTCCCGGGGAATGGGAATCCGGCCTGCTGCTGGTGCGCCTGTTTTTCTCCCTCGACGCGATCCTGGGCCACGGCGAAAAGGCCCGGGCCTGGCTGGCCGGAGCGAATCTGGCCTTGGGCGCGCGCCCGCTTGACCTGGTCGCAAGCACCGAAGGGTTGGCCCGCGTCCTGCATTGCCTGGACACGCGCCGTGGTCGGATTTAAGCCGGCGACCTGCTCAGCGGGATGCGCAGGCTTACGGCGCCGATTGCGCAAGCAAGATGCAGCGGGATAGCCCCCACAGCACGGCCAGGTGCGCCGGGTAGTAGACATGAAAAACCAGTTTCAGACGTGGCAAGCGCATCGGCAAATGCGACGCCGCAAAGATCGCCGGCAACGCCGCAAGCGCCCACAAATTGCGATTGATGACGAACAGCGCGGCGGTCGCGGCGACCCACAGGACAAGCGGCCACCAGCCCGGATGCCGGCAATAGCGCCACGCCGCGAGGCACATCGCAACGCCAGCCCACCAGAATTCGACCACCCCGCCCCCGACGAGGAACAGCAGCGCGGCCAGGGCCATGCGCAATGCGCCGCCCTGCTCCACCAGGTACATGCACGCGGCCGCGACGAACAGCATCGCCATGATGTTCAGCGGCCACCAGCCCCAGCCAAGGCCGCCCAGCGCAACGAACGGCACGGTCGCGACGGAGCCGGACAGGGCGAGTCGCTTGAGCGTACGCGGGTAGGCGCCCCGCGCGAGCGTTCCGGGACGGGCAAGGTTGTAGGCCAGGGCGAAACCGAACAGCGGCGCGGCCAGTCGGCCAAGGTCGTACAGCCAGGCCACCGCGTCATGCAGCAGGTATTTGTTGACGTGGTCGAGCGTCATCAAGACCAGCCCGAGCCACTTGAGCGCCTCGACCGTGCCGTCGGCGAGCGCCAGCCGCGGCAACCCGGTCGCGCGACGTGCCGTGTGTTGCGCCGGCACCGAGCCGCGCATCGGCGCCGTTCGCCCAACCCTACGCAAAGCGATCCATCGGTAACTTGTCCGCTGGATTCCCGATCCAGTTAATCTGTTCGAATCCCATGCGGCCATTATTCGTCGCCCCAACTGCACCAGCATTGATAGACCGCATCGAAGGCGTTGGATTTTTTTTGGAGGCAGGTAAGGCTGAGTCTGCCTGCGTCTTGCTGCGCAGGCTTGCGCCCCCCGACCCGTCTGCGCTCGACCAAATCAGTCGATGGCCCTGAAAATCGCACCGGCTTCGCTGTGGCTGACGGCGTACTCGCGCAGCAAATAAAATTGGTCAATCAAACCATCGTCGTCGACCACGAACGACAGGTGGCTCAAGGCCATCAGCGTCGCGATGATGCCGGCCGCGACCGCGCTGACCTCGCCGTCGAAGCCGTTGCCGTCGCAGACGATGCGAAATGGCGCGTCGGTGTGCGGCGCCATGAAGAAACCGCCGTTCGACAATGCATAGAAGTCCCAACGACCGCCCGAGTAGTCATCGCTCACGCGCTCCAGCACCGTGTAGACGCCGTGTTCGACGCGCACGCACTGCCCGCCAAAAAAGCGTGGCAGGCAATCCAGGCGTGCTTCGCCCTCGACCACCGTGGCATGGATCGGCGCTGGCAGGTTGTTGGTGAATTGTTCGGAAGATGAAATCGTTGTCATGCTGTGCTCCTTGTCTGTGGATGGATTGGAATTGCCGTTGCCTTTGCGCGCTGGTCTTGGGTGGGCCTCGGGGGGGCTGCGGGGGGAACGCCCGCGACGTCAGTGGTGATGCTGTTGCGGGATGGGGTTGCGTGCATGGTTCGTCCTTGTCCTGTCGTCCTGTTGCGCCTGTTCTTCGGAGCCGCCTCGACGCATGGGTTGCACAGGGCGGGCTGTTGGCAAGGGCGGGACCGCAGGCCGCAGGCGGAGCACAGCCGCAGGCGAGCACCGAACGGGCGAGGACCCGGCACGGCGCACCCTTGCCGGCTGGCCGGCCTGTGCTATGCGTCGGTGCGAGGCGGCGTTGAAGGACGGGGGCAACGCGCCCGGGACGCCAGGACCAGGAGGGAACGCAACCACGGTTTTGCCGCACCAGCAGCAGCACGGCGCGGGGCCGGCACGGCACGGCGCCACACCGCCGCGACGCGGCGCCAATCAGCCGGCGGCGGTGTTGGGGTGGATGTCGCATTGCCGGGTGAGACAGGCATGAGGCGCGGCGTCGGACGCGCCATGCGGCAGGCCGAAAGCAACCAACGGGACCCAACCTACCTGGCGCCGCTCCTGTCCTCGCATGGACCAGGGACGCAACACCCCATGCAGACGGTCGCGTGTCGAGAATGCCACGGGAGAGGGATGACCCGTCTGGCATGCCTGCCGATCAGGTCAAGCAGCGCGCCCGAAGAATAGGGCAGTCGGGCGATCACGCCGCGTCGCCGACCTTCCGGCGCGTTACCGCGAAATTGCTGGTGAAGGCATGGCCGAAAGTAGCCGGAGAGGCAGCACGACATGGCCGGGGAAGCCAGCCGCCGCGACCGCGTCGTGGCAGGTCACTGCGTGGCAAAGGATTCGGCCGCGTAGGCCGCGACGTCCCTTGCAAGTTGGTCGAGGCGATCGCCTTCCGGCGTACCCGTTTCGGCCAGGATCAGTGCATCGATTTCTCGCAATGCGACAGCATGTTCGGCCGCGGTGCGGATCGGTGGGATGGGCATGATGTGGTTTTCTTTCAAAGAGGTGTGTCGATGCGTCTCGTCGTCTGGTCATGGGAGACGCCGAGGGCCTGCGGTTTGTCCGTGTTATCCCTGGTTTTTCCTGCGCAGTCGGTGCGGTGGAGAACGTGAACGCGTCGGATTTCGCGGCCCATGTCTGGTCGCTGCTGCGTCCTGATGCCGGCTGCCAGGCGCCCGCGGAAAGCGTTCCGTGGCGGTGCGGCGCGACGCGTTCAGGCCGGTCGGCCACGCCGAATGAGGTGCCGGTGCTGGCCGCGATAACCAATTCGCTTCGCAGTAGCCGCCAGGTGCGACGGTGCTGCCGGGTCGCCGTGAATTCTTTTTTCAGGCTGGCCTGGCGCATCGTCCATCGCTGCCAGGCAAGCGACGGCGAAGTGATAGGGGTCGTAACGGTTTCTCATTGCTCAATTCCCTGGTCCATGAAACGACGGACCCGATCGGCCCGCTCGCAAGAGGTAGGAATTATGCTACGCAGGCAGTGTCCGTAGCTCTGCCCTGCGTCAATGTTCCCTTCGCAAACGCGATCGGTTGCCATGCGACCTGCCGTTGCCAGCAACGTGGTTGGGTTCGCGGGAATCCGGGAATCGACGACGGAAATGCCGTCAAACTGCGCACCGCTTTGCCGCGGAAAAGTCATTTTGAGCACCGGCGAGACGAGGCGAGATCACGCCATCACCGGACCTGCGCAGAGGCCGGGTTGTGCGGGCAAGCTCGAGGCGGCCTGATCGACTTCCTGCCCACGGCATGGTTCGCTGTCCTGCCCTAATCTGCCGTGCGTCGCGCGCCAATCGCGTTGCTCTCGTCCCCCGGCGGAGTCGGTCTGGCGTGCACTAGAAAAAGCGCGGATCGTAATGCCATTTCTTGAGCGTCGTCGCCGATATGTTTCCAGTATCGCGATGCGCAGGATTGATTAGCACGTTCTGTTCGTCGGGCACGATGACCGACGGCACCAGCAGAATGGCGCACGCCGCGCCGGCAACCCATTGCTCCCCCGCCCTGATGCTGGCCAGTCCGGCCGGCAGCGCATCCCAGCCTCCGGGCAGCGGGTTCAGGACGGTGCGCGTTTCCCAGACGGCATCCGGGATGTCGACGCGCACCAGGAACCGGTTCAACGGCAGCGGGTTGCCACGAATATGGACCACCGTCTCGAGCGTTGCCAGCGCAATGTTCGAGGCACAATACAGCATCGGCGTACCGACGCGATTCCAGCGTCCGCCACTGAGCTTGGCGCCGGTGCCGGCCAAGTCATCGGCCGCATAGGCGGGCGCTTCCACGGCAATGCGCCAGACCGATACCGTCAAGCGTACGCTCCGGTCTGTGCCATCAACAGGATACTGGCGACCAGTTTTTGTCCCTCGACAGTGTCCATCAACGATGCCGGCGCCTGGCCACCCAGGACCGGGTTGGCCGACGCGAGCCAGCGCGCGACCCATTTCGCCGGATCGAACCCGGCCGGGTCGCCGGACTCGGCCACCATCGTTTCGACCTGGCCGATCAGCGACTCAACGCCGAGCACTAGTTCGCTTTCGTCCTTGGCCAACATTTTTCCGGCCGTCGCCTTGTGATGCACGCTCGAGCGCGCCAGTCCCAGGTAATCGATCAGCACCGTTTGCGGCAGGTCCATCTGGATGGCAAGGTCCCTGACCCGGTGTGCCGGGATGCCGCGCTTGATTTCCGTGATTTTCTTGGTTGGCGATGCCGCGTAGGCGTCCAGAAATATCGTCCAGGGTTCCGTTAACCTCTGCCGCATATCCATGCCTTGCTTGGCTGGACGCGGCGTGGCCTTTCCCTTTGTCCTGCCCGTGGCCATGTCCGTTACGGCAGGCACGATCGACTGCGGGACGGCTCGCACACGGGAGCTTGGTTTTGCCGCTTTGGCGGCGGGTGCTTTGGCAGGCAAGGTCATGGCGTCTCCTTTGAGACAACAGTGTACCTTGTTTTGAACAACATGAAAAAGGGAGAACAGGGTGGCAGTTCACTGACCAATTCCCCTGCCGTTCCCCGTCAAAACCATTTTTTTGCCGTGCCCAGCGCCGATTCCACGCCATTCTTATCGCGCGGACCCGACAATCCGCCATGCCGCGCAAGTTGCATGTCGTGCACCGCGTAGACCAACGAAGGCGGTATCCACCGCCACGATCTCATTAGGCCAACACGCGCAGAATCGCGCGGTCGTCATGCATGACGGTCTCGGCCAGTGCCATCTGGCGCACAAAATCGGGATCGTATGGGGTGATGCGCAGGGCGCCGCCAGGCACTTCGGTCAGGCACAGCGTATCACCCGTCTTTACGTTCAGGCACAACGTGGCCTCCTCGTTCAGAATGAAGCCCTCGGACGCGCCAAAGGCCGTCACCATGACGATCAACATTCGACCTCCTGGATAGTTTTTTTTTACGGCGGCCGACGACTTCCGGCAAGGCACGGTCTTGGCTTCCCCTGTCCTCACCGCATTTCCACGCCCTGTAAGGTCGCCATGAAGAAGGTACGACGAGAGAACATGTCATTGCTGTTGAATGTAAGAAGTCCAATGTAAGCCACGCAGTAACACCGCTGCGCAAAGGATCGACAAGAAACGGCGACCTAGACGGTGTCGCTGTCCGCGCTGCGCGGATTGCCGATGGCAAAGGCCAGGATGTCGTCGTGGCTCGGCTCCTGCCACTGCTGTTCGGCAAACCAGAAGCTGAACTCGTTGCGAAACAGTGCCGACGCCATCGTCGCCGCGCTGTTGGCGCGCGATGGCTTGCGGTGCTTCTTGAAGCTGTCGATCCACTGGCCCTGCTCGTCGTCCGGCATCTCGTTGAACAGCGCATAACCATCCTTCGCACGCGCCGCCAGGTAGCGCAGCCGCAATGCGTCGGGCGACTCGTCCGGCGCCGGCGCCGCCTTGACCTGCTGCGTAATGGTTTGCACCGCGACTTTCGCCGACGACGCGTAGCCATCCTTCAGCGCCGTCTTGAAGAACGCCGCCGGAGAATCGATGCGCGGCTTGGTGGTGCTGGCCATGCGCTCCTCCACCAGCGCCAGCGTCGCCAGGATGGTCGCCTCCTCGGTGTTGTCGAGCACCTCCTCGGCATATTTCTGGGTCAGGCCAAGCGCCATGATGCGCGCCAGCAGCGCCATGTCGATCACGGTCGGCGCCGGGAACTGCAGCGAGCTCTGTTCGTTCGGCGTCACGCGGAACTGCAGGCCGACGATCTTGCGCCCCTGCGTGTGCTCGATCAATTCGATCGTGATGTCGGTGGTGGCGTTGATTTCCGCAATGGCCGGCTTGAGCAGGTCGCGCTTGAAGTACTTGTACTGCGGCACCGTGTCGGAAATCGGATTGCCCGACATCACGTCGTACCACCACTGCCATTCCTGGCGGTTGGTCACTTTCGACGGGTTGTCCAGGTAGCGCCGGCAGACCTCGTACAGTCCCAGGCTGGAACCGCTGCGCAGCATCGTCTGGTAGTAGATCGCCAGCTTGGTGTACGACGACGCTGGACTCGTCACCAGCGCCGCGACTTCCGGCGGAAAGGCAAAGCCGAACCAGAGCTGCCCGCCCTTCTTCTTCAGGCCGGCGGGATTGACCAGCGTCACGGCCGACACCAGCCGCTGCGAGGTCCACTGGATGCTGTCTTCGGTATGAATGCGGATGCTGTCGAGCTCGGCCAGCAGGCTCTTGAGCTTCTCGGTGTCGTTGCTGTTGTAGGCGGCGTCGCGTGCGATCTCGGCCAGCGGGATCCAGTAATAGCCCTTCGCGGCCTCGGTCGCGATCGGCGCATTCTTGCCGGGTTCGCGCTGGCGCTGCGCGTGGTACATCATCAGGTTGAACACCTTGCGCGACAGCAGCGACAGGTGTCCCTCGGCGACGCGCAGGCCAATGGCTTCATTCGCCTTCCGAAAACTCTTGAGCTCGCCATTGTCGGCGTCCGCCACCACCGGCATCCGCTCGACCGGCTTTTTCTTCAGCGCCATTGTCGCCCTTCCCTGCCACAGATCGATACCAGTGAACATAATGCGCCAAAGGTGAGAACAATACAATCACCATGCAGTCGCCGTGCAATTCGACGCGCCCGTGGTTCCCGCGCAAGCTCACCATGGGAACCTGCCCGACCCGCCACCGGGTACCTGCAGGAGCTCACCATGGCCGGCCGCAAGGCCACGCAAAGGTCCCTGCGGAGGCTCACCATGCGTGCAGATTCCCTCCCCTGCGGCCTTCCCGCACCTGTTGTACCGTGGGAAACGGCCCGGGGCCGGCCAGCCATCCGGGCAACTGCCCGCCAGGCAGCCAAGGTTCCTGCAAAAGCTCACCGTGGTACCCGTATCCACTCACCTTGGTTCCTGCAAAGGCTCACCGACTTCGCCCAAGGTACCTGCAAACGCTCACCATGGTCCCTGCAAAGGCTCACCGAGGTTCCCGCAGGAGCTCACCGAACCGGCCGCAAAGCCGCGCCAGCGCTGGCTTTGGCGTCGCTTAAAGGTTTTAAGGTCTTTAAGTGTTTACCTTTAATACTCTCAAATACAGCGGCGTGATTTCCTGCAAAAACAAACGACCCCAACCCCTCGCCATGCAACGTCACCCGGAATTCCGGCCAGGATCGCCGGCAAACCACGGTTTGGCAGCGCACCAGTCGCCTGCGCGCCAGAAAATAGCGCCATTCCGCGCTGGCTTAGGGTTGGTTTGCCGCAAAAGGATGCCCGTTCTGCCTGCGGCTGTACAGGTCCCCGCAAAAGCTCACCAATTACCGCAAGCAATGCCGCTGGCCAGCCGGTCGCCGCGAACGGCGGGCTGCAAGGTTCCCGCAAAGCCTCACCATGGCCGCGCCATTGGCTCGGAGGTTCCTGCAACGGCTCACCATGGGTAGCCGACGATGGCCCGGACGGTTCCCGCGCAGGCTCACCATAGGCGCCAGCCCTGCCCTGGCGGTGCGAAATGCGGCAGGAACGGCGGTCTCTGGCCGCTGCTGCATGGTGACCCGCGCGGGATTGCCAGGGACTGGCGGTGCCAACCGGGGATTGGCTCACCATGGCGGCAACGCAGCGACGCACCACGCCGTTATTTCCGGGATCACAAGGGGGTCGACTAGGGAGTGGCGATTCGGAGGCGCTGGAGGCCTCTGGTGGCGTACAGGTGGGATGGAACGGGCAAGGCAGGCAGGACGCGGTTCCCGCAGCAGCTCACCATAGGCCACGGCATGGGATGTGCGCAACGGCAGCGAAGCAGACTCCCGCGCGAGCTCACCATACCCGATATCGTTCTACCGGTGGTTGAGCAAGAACAAGCAAGATCAACACGATTAGGGAAAGTAAGCACTTGCTGGGGCGGTCTGGCTAGGGGTATGGTGAGCTTGCGCGGGATACCCGGTCGGCGCCCTGGTGCTTCCTGTAAAAGCTCACCATTGTGTATTTGTCATGCCATGCCGACTTCCGGACAAAGCCTCGGGGCGCCGTGGCGGCGCCCCGGTCATCAGGTTGGACTGTCCACCGACTCATCGACCGTGAAGCGTCGCTTGAGCGAGGCGACCAGGGCCTCGCGATCGATCTGGTCCGGCAGGTTGACTTCCAGCGTGACCTTGCCGGAGTCCCACTCCTTGATGAACCCGACCTGCTGCCCTGCCGTGTAGATCTTGTACTGCCGGCTGACTTCCTTCTTCTTGCGCGGCGAATCGCTGGTGAGCTTGTGGCGCAAACTTTCCAGGGCGCGCGAGCTGATGTCCTCGGCCACGACCCGGTCCATCAATGCCAGCAACGCCTGCTCGTTGAGTACCTTGGCGCACTGCACCAGTTCGTAGCCGACCGCGATGCCGAACTTGGCCGGCTTCTCCTGGATCTTGTCGATCGCCGCCGCGGGCAGCTTCAGCAACGCGAGTGTCTTTGCCACGTTCGACTTGGAAATGCCGGTCAGTTCGGCGATGCCGTCTGCCTCCGCCACCACGCCCTCGCGCAGCAACTTGTCCCACCCAAGTGCATTGTCGAGCGTGGTCTGGCCATTGCGTTCCTCGTTCATCAGGAACGAGATGCGGTACATCTCCAGGTTGCTGGTGACCTCCTGCAGCGCCACGTCGATCTCCGACTTCCCCGCGGCCAGCAGGCCGCGCTTGCGGTACTGGCCGTCCAACAGGATCACGTCGCCGGCGATGGTTGGATGCGCGATCGCCGCCGCGGGCACGAGCTGGCCGCGCGTGGCCAGGCTGGCCGCCATCGCCTTGATGACGTCAGGATCGTAGATGCTGCGCGCATTCATCGGATTGTCGTGGGTGCGCTCGATCGGTACGCGCAAGATCCGGCGGGCGCCGGCGGTTTCAGCGCTGAAACCGGCCACCCGGGCTGGTTCGGGATCGGCCTTGACGGTGGTCGCGGGTCCCATCAAGCCCTGGGTGCGCCCTGCCAGCACCTGTTCGGCATCGGCAAAGCGCTTGTCGACGTCGGCCGGGGTCGGGAAGCGTTGTTCCAGCGCGGTCGATTCGCTGGTGATGGATTTGCGCAGCAGTGCCTTGCGGTCCGGTTTGGCGCTCATGCTTTTCTCCTTTTGCTTTGCGTGACACCGAGGATTTCCAGCACTTCGTCGGTCAACGCGTCGACTTCCTGGGCGGCAGCGCTGGTGCGGGACAGGAAATGCACGGTCGAGCCGGTCAGCTGGCACTCGCGAAACGCCGAGCGCGAGGCGATTCGCGCCCGCAGCATCGGGATTTCGGTATCTTCGGCCAGCACGTCGAGCGTGTCGCGGGCCAGGTTGGTGTTCTTCTGGACCATGTTCGGCAGGATCCGTATCTGCAGTGTTTCATTGGTCATCTGCGCAGTGAGTGCCAACTTCTTGGCTGCGACCGACGCCCACATGTCGGCTGGCGCAGGCACGATCGGGATCAGGGCCAGGTCGGAAATAAGCATCGCGCTCGAGGGCGCGTCGGACAAGGCGGCCGGCGGACAATCAATAACAATGAAATCATAATCGCCAAGATAATTTTTGACTGCGCCGCGCATCTTGCCGCCCATGGCGGCGAGATTCATCATCGAGGCCGGAAACGGATTGGCGTCGTCGGCCTGGCTGGCCCAGCGCGTTGCCGTGTTCTGCTCGTCCATGTCGATGACCAGCGTGCGGTAGCCGCGCAACGCCAGCGTGCCGGCGATCTGGATTGTCATGGTGGTCTTGCCGCACCCACCCTTTTGATTAAATACGGTAATGACCTTGGCGACCATGGGTTCTCCGATAAAGAAAGGCAAATCCCGGTTTCAGCGCTGAAACCGGATTGCGCGCCAAATAGCTGGCAGCGACGTCGACTGTCAGTGTAATGGAAAAATGAATTCAAATAGTAAATAGAATGAGTTTTTAGAAGAAATGTCAGGTTATTTCTAATGGCGGGCGTTGGATATTGCAGGTTCTGCCGGTTACCCCGGTTTCAGCGCTGAAACCGGGGTCGGCGCCAACGCGCGATCGACATCGTTGGGCTTCCCCCAAGCAGGAAAGTGCCGTTGCAATCGGATGCCTGTGAAACCGCTAACTCCTTGGGGTCGAGTTGCGCTCGCGAGTGTATCTGGGGGGGCATGCATCGAGGCGCCGGCTATTGTCGTTGCCGCGCCGAAAACAGCCAGGATCTTTCCGCTTCACGAGAAGGTATAAGGCAAAAAGAATTTAAAATAACCAGTGAATAACTGATTTATGTTAATAAATTTTAAGTTATTTAAACGTTATAAGATAATTCGTTGATGCCGTTGATCTGCCCCTCCGGAGCGGCGCCCGGTTTCAGCGCTGAAACCGGGCCCGCTGCTCGCTGAGCCCCTGCGGTCGCGATATGGGCGCGTCGAAAGTTTGCCGTGACGCCATCTGCGCGGTTCTCCCGCCTGGCTTTTCGATCCGGAACGCGGTGCGTCCTGAATCGAGCCGGATGCACTGTCGGATTCGGTGGTAGGTGGATGGTGGGGAGGAGGGAGCCTGGTGCCCACCGTGGGCGCGCGTCCAGGAATATCAGGGGAGGCGAAGGCGAATTGCGCAACACGTCACGATCGTGTGGGCACGAATAGTCGGAAGAGCCAAGTCCATCCTGGAGAAGTCCTTGAAATCAACGACTTAGAAATGCATGGTGCACTTTTGTCGACGTACGGCCGGGCCGGGTAGCGGTGTACATGCGAGCAACCCATGTGAAATCCATGCCGTACAAAACGTCCGTGTGGATCGAGGTAATCGTGCCGCAGGTGTTCGTCGCGATCGGGACGCGCCGACGCGGTTGGCCTGGGAATTTCCCATCGTGCTGCTGCGTTGATCATGTGCCGATCACGGTGGTGGTTTTGGTGGGAGAAATGATCACGGCAAATTGCATCCGACCGGGCTGCCCGCCCGGCGCTTTGGGGACGAACAAATTGTCAGGAAGCGGCCATCGGGGGTCGGGTGGGGAGCGCCGTCGCAATGCTGGTGTTTCGCCGCTCGTTGATGTGAGCAGGCTAGATGCTGAAGTTGTGGAGAGCGCGGTTATCGACCGGCGCATGGTGTCGACGAAGGCTGCGCCGGCACGCCCGTTCGTGGCTGCTTTTCGTGATCGGTCGCGCCGCCTCTCTGGCACGCTTGCAAAAACATTGTTGTTTTAATAATGACTAGTCGGCATGCTAGCCGCAAGGAGCAATGATCAAAATTATCGGAAACCAGGAAGCGCGCACGCGCTGGTCAGGAATGCTGCAGGGTGTGAAGAGCGGGGAGCGTTACTTGATCGGGCATAAAGGTGAGCCGATCGCCGAGCTTGTGCCGCCGCAGGCTGGCGACCGGCAGGCGCGCTCCAAACGCGCCCCGGAAAAGCTGCTGCAGCTGATTTCCACCCGGGCACCGGTAGGTATCGACATCAAGGCGCTGATCGATGCGGTGCGGGGCGAAGCCGACCCGTTCAATCGCATTCCCTGCTTCAGGTGAATCGGGCGCGCCCAGCTGGTTGCGTCTCGTAAAAACGCTCGCGACACGGAAGTTCCCGGCAAGGCTCACCTCGCGCGCCCGGCGAGATTCGCCATGCGTCGAACTAGCTGCGTCCCACGCCGCCTGATCGATCCGTTGCGCTGCCAATGCGGCGTACGACCGCGACGGACGCACGCGCCATGGTCGTGGGCGTCAGCCGATCAGGTATTTGGCCGCATCGCCCTTGAGCCACAGCGGCGCGCGGCCGCGGCCAGACCAGGTCTTGCCGGAGGCGGGATCGCGATACTTGGCCGGCGCGGGGGAGGCCGTGGAGCGTGTTTTCGGGGCTTTGCCAGCGCCCAGGTCGGCGTCGGTGATGCCGAACAAGGCCATCTGCGCGCGAATGGCGGCGATCGCTTCCTTGAGCTCGGCCTTGTGGGCGATGGCCGCTTCGTCTTGCAAGCGGGCGATTTGCTCCTGCAGGTCCTTGAATGACGCCATGGTGTCGGGTTCCTCAAAAAATAGACCATTCATCATACGGCGAACCGTCCCGAACTTGTCGCCTTTGAATTGAAATGAAACACGAGAGCTTGGAGGACAGGAATGGGGTTGGCCGGCCACGCTGTGGCACGACGACCAGGGCGCCGCCTAAATAGCGGGCAGGGCGGGGGAGGCGACAGCCGGTGCCGCATATTGCTGCCAACGGTCAAGATATCCACAATGTTATCCACCGCATCGGTGGATAACATTGTCCGTCGTGCACCATGCCCGCGACCCTTGCCGTCGGACCGGCAATGCGGCCAGCGCCGTGCGATTGGAAACGAAAAGGTGATGCACGACCGGAACAAGCGTTGGGGGCGTATGGTGTAAGGACGTCCACACTTCGCCTGTAACCTGGAGAAGCCTCCCAACAGCGCAAATCCGGCGCCAGTCCCTGTCCCGCACCGGATAAGCGAAACGATTTTATTTAAAACGAAACGCGCGCGAAAAATAGGACTGGTGAGACATTCCGATGCCGGCGTGGATCAGTCGTTCATTACGGGATATCCCCCAAAAGAAGTTGATCGAATGGCATCATGACCCTTTCCCGTGGAACCAGCATGGACCTAACGCTACCGCAGGATATATACGTTCGCGTCGCAGAGCAGATCAACGCCATCGTGAACAGCTTGGAATCCCTGGCAGTAGGCGAAGACATCGCCGACGCCAGGCGCACCGCACTTGAAACATTTACCCGGATTAGCGGCGAAATCTCGGATCACATCACGACGCTCGAACAGAACGCCGAATGGGACACGTACACAATTGCGTTCTACGGCGAAACCAACGCAGGAAAATCGACCTTGATCGAAACGCTGAGGATCTTGCTCAACGAGCCGCTGAAGGTGCAGGAGCGCGCAGAGTTCCGCGCGCTGCAGCACAAGTACGACATCACCGACGAGCGCGTGGAGGCGATCCATGCGCAGATCGCACATAGCAACCAGCTGCTGGTCGATCAGCAAGCCAGGGAGAATTACCGCAACACGACGCTGGATGCGCAAGTGGCGCTGCTACGGGATCAACTGACCGCGCTGCAAGGGGTGATTCAGCATAAGACGCAGTCGTCGCTATGGAAAAAAGTCCTGCACATGGTGGGCCGGTTGCCGGAACAGCGGCAGCATCGCGACCTTGAAAAGGCAATCCAGGACGCGGAGGGCGAGCGTACGGCAGCGAGCGCGGAATTCCAGCGGCACCGGGCACAGGCCGAACGCGAGATAGCCGGTCAGGAGCGCTTTCTCCACGATTCAGAAGCAGCGATCGCGCACCTCGCGACGTGCGGTGACGGTGCGATCATCGGCAATGGCCGCCCTGACTTCACGGTGCATACCCAGAAATATCACTTCCGCACCGGCGCCGGGCCGTTCGTGTTGCTCGATGTCCCCGGCATCGAGGGCAGCGAGCAAAACGTCAGGAATGAAATCTGGGCCGCCGTGCGCAAGGCGCACGCTGTGTTCTACGTGACGGGCAAGGCGGTCGCGCCGCAGCAGGGCAGCGATGCACATCCTGGCACCTTGCAAAAAATCAAGCAGCACTTGGGCGCGCAAACCGAAGTGTGGACCATTTTTAACAAGCGAATCGCTAGTCCGACACCACTCAGGCAGGCCGCGCTGATTAACGATGGCGAGCGTGACAGCCTGCACGATTTGGATGAGAAGATGCGGGGAGAATTGGGCGCGCACTATCGGGGCACGGTGTCGGTGAGCGCGCTGCCGGCTTTCCTGGCGGTCGCGGACTGTCTGCCGCCGGCTTCCCAGCACGCCAACGGTCGTGCCAGGTTCCTGGCCAATTTCAACCGCGAGCAAATCCTGGAGAAAACCAAATTGTCCGGCCTGCGGCAACTGCTGCTGGACGACCTCGTGAAAGACTACAAGCAAAAGATTTACCGCTCTAACTGCAACAAAGCCAACCAAGTCGTGCTTGCCGCCATCAGCGATGTGCATCTCACATTGCAGCAAACATTCAGGCCGCTGGGCACGCAACTTCGCAGCGATGCCACCATGGCCGGCAAACAGCTCGACACCGCATTCGATGCGCTGAAAACGCGGCTGGCGTCGCAGGGGCAAGGCGCGATCTCCAGCTTTGACAGCGCGGTGCGCCGCAGCGTCTACGCAGCCATCGACAACGACATCTCCAACGACGAGTTCAAGCGCGTATTCGCCAGGACGATAACGGCCGGGCAGGTAACGCTCGGCGGCAGGCTGCCCGAGGTGATGCAAGAGGAAGTCAAGAAATTTCAAGCCCAGGTAGCCGACATCATCGATCGATTCAGGGAATTGGCAAACGAATTAATGGACGCCTACAACAAGATCCAGATGAACGGCATCGGCACCCAGGTCGAGCTGGACATCAAGATCGACAGCGGCATCAAGATTGGCGCACTGGTCGGCACCCTGGCGGGTGGCCTGCTCATGATCTGGAACCCGGGAGGGTGGGTCGTGCTTGCCCTGGGTGCCCTCACGTTGCTCGTAGGAGTGACCAAGTCCGTGCTCGGCTTCATCAGCGCCGACTACAAGAAATCGCAGCAACGCAAAGCCGTCGATACCAACCTCGTCGCCATTACCGGCAAAATGCGTGAAACGCTGGGCGACAGCCTGATGGCAGCCATGCCGCAGCTGGAATCCAAGGTCGGCGAACTGAAAGCCGCGCTGCGAGGACCGGGCGAGCAAGTCGCCAAAGTGGTCGCGTATCTGGCCACGGTCGAACAGCAACTGGCGACCATTTCCAAGAACATTGAAACAACTGGAGCACGGTGATGGACACGACGTTAGAGGCATTCAAAGCGCAACAATCGCGCTCGCTGAACTTGCTGGTCAAGCTGCAGGACTTTCTCGCACAGGGCGAGCAAGCCGGCGTCGACATTGACGTGAATCTGAAGCACAAGCTTGAGAATGCCGTGCGCACCGTGGCCGGCGAGAAGCTGAAAGTTGCGCTCATCGGTGGCTACTCAGACGGCAAGACGTCCATTGCCGCGGCATGGATGGAGAGGCTCGATGCATCGACGATGAAAATCAGCCACCAGGAATCGTCGAATGAAGTGCGCGTCTACGAGGTGGGCAGTGATTTCGTGCTGATCGACACGCCCGGCCTGTTCGGCTACAAGGAGCAGATGAATCTCGAAACGCATCAGATCGAAAAGTACAAGGACATCACGAAAAAGTACATCAGCGAGGCGCATTTGGTGCTGTACGTGATGGACCCCACCAATCCGATCAAGGCCAGCCACCAGAGCGACCTGGAATGGCTGTTTCGCAGCCTGAACCTGCTGCCCCGCACGGTGTTTGTGCTCAGCCGCTTCGACGAGGTCGCCGATCTGGAAGACGACGCCGCGTATGATCACAACCTCGCGATCAAGCAGGACAACGTGGTTTCGCGCCTGACGGAACTGCTCGACCTGACGTCGGTCGAGGCCGCCGACCTGAGCATCGTCGCCGTCGCCGCCAATCCTTTCGACATGGGCACCGACCATTGGCTGTCTCACCTCGACCAGTTCAAGGCGCTGTCCCACATCCACACGCTGCAACAGGCCACCGCCAACAAGATCAAGGAAAACGGCGGGGCGATCCAGATCGTCGAAGAGGCCAAGCACAGCGTGATCCGCGACGTACTGGGCAAGCAGATGCCACTGGCGGCGGAACAGGACCAGTTGCTGACTGATGAACTGGCGCGGCTCGACCACGTGGCCGCACGGATGCACCGTCAGATGCTCGACACCCAGGGACTGATCGCCGATGTGCGCATCAGCTTGCGCCAGTTTGTCACCGGGTATTTCAGCGACCTTATCCTGCAGGCAAGCGGCGTCGACATCGACACCTTCACCGATTTCTTCGAGCGCGAAGTCGGCAGCGACGGCGTGGTCGTTACTACCCGGCTGCAGAACGAATTCGAACGCCAGCTGAAGTCAGTGACGCAGGATATCAGCGCCATGCGCATAGGCTTCGACACCGAAATCAATCACTTCAATTCCCTGGCCATGCAGTTCGGGAGAAAGGGCGTGAATTTCGTGGTCGCGAACATCGCGATCAATAACACGACCATCCTTGCGGCGCGCGACAGCATGGTCGGCGCGGGAAAGCTCATCGGCGTGGACCTCGCCAAGATGCTCGGATTCAAACCATGGGGAGCAACCAATCTGGCCCACGGCATCAACGGCGCATTGGCGGCCGTTGGCCTGGCGCTGGAGGCATGGGACTCGTGGGAAAAAGCGAAACGCCAGGAACAGTTCAGGAAGGTCATTGAGAAAATGGTCGAGAATTTCAATGCCCAGCGCATCGAGCTGCTGGCCTTGCTGGACGGGGAGGACTTCACGCGCCGCTTTTTCACCGATTACATTGCGTTGCAGGACGGCGTGAGCGACATCGTCGATAAAGTGAACCAACAGCGCGCGCGCAGCACCCGCTTCCATGAATGGCGTACTGCGGGAGAAAGCCTGAGCTGTTCGCGCTGATCGAAATTTGACCCACCGGGGGTGCGGCGTAAAACTTGGACTACTTGGAGGTAGTTCATGTACTCATACGAAGACCGCATTC
>NZ_JAXCHT010000037.1:0-19151 GCF_035984655.1 Actimicrobium sp. GrIS 1.19
TATGACCGCTTCGGGTCGAAAGCGGGCGTCGCGCCACTGCGAGTGCTCTCCGAAACCGCTAGCGTACGATTTTTCCCGTTTCGTGAGCGGACCCCTCCTCCATCAACTCAATGGCCCGTCCGGTGGACAGGTGGCGTCCGGCCTTGTTGGTGGTGCGCAGTTTCAGCACCGCGATCAGTTTGCAATAGCGTTCCAACTCCGCTTGCGGCAATATCCGAGGCTTGCCGTGGTCGGAGCGGTGCGCGGCGTGCGGCTTCTGAAACGCTTGCCGCGCCCGATAGACGGTTGTCGCGGAGACGCCGTACAAGCCGGCTACCGCAGCAATCTGGGTGGCACCCTCCGGACTCTTGGGCGGCAAACGGTCCAGCCGCTGCCGCAACTGCAGCAGCGAATCAACAGGTATACTACGGGCCTTAGGCTGAGGCCTTCCGGATTGTCCGCGCTACAGGCGCGCGGCGAGCGTCATCGCGAAATCTCGGCGTGGCCACCGCCCCTGTCGCGCCGCGGTTTTCGCCCATTTTTACGCGGCGCGCACTTTGCCGACACCCCGCTCCTGGCCTACCCGAGTTTCATCGAGGCAGACGGCCCGACCGCCGAGTGAGTCCCGCCGGGCCAAGGGCCAAAAACAAGTCCCCGCTATGGTTCCGACTTCGGCCCGGCATCGAGGCCTGAAAGAAGCTCCACGAAGACCTTCGGATCGGCCGGCTTCACGAAATAATAATTGAAACCCGCCGCGATCGAAGCGTGCTGGTGCAGTCGGCAAATTAATGGGCCCCTCTGATGCCAACTCGATAATTCCCTTCCCTTCAATTATCGATTCGCTTATGTTTTGATAAAAAGCGCTTGCGGCACGGGCCATAGACCGTTGTTTTTCGCTGCAAACCATGAATCGCACTCGCCATTTACCGGCTGGTCACGCACAATTTATTTCTGCCAGGATATTACGCGGTCCGTGACTATTGGACTGCCATTGTCTCCACTTCTCACTTTGACAAGGTCAGCAATGTTCAATCACGCCTCCATGAACCGTTCCTACGCCCTAGTTTGGAACGATAAGCAACAAGCCTATGTACCAGCTCCGGAAACGGCACGCAGCAAAGGCAAGCGTGGCGGTACCGTGCTGGCAGCCGCGCTGGCCGGGCTGCTTGCCTCCTCGGGGGCGTTCGCCATTAACGCCGGGGCCATACCCGATGGCGGCCGCGTTGTCGCGGGCCAAGCCACGATCACTCAGGGCGGCCCGAACATGACCATCAACCAGAGCACGGCGCGCGTCGTGATTGATTGGCAGAATTTCAACATTGGGCGCGACTCCGTCGTCAACTTCGTTCAGCCATCATCGAGCGCCATCGCATTGAACCGCGTGATCGGACAAGACCCGACCCAAATTCTTGGACGCCTCAACGCTAACGGGCAAGTATTCGTTGTCAACCCGAACGGCGTGCTGTTTGGAGCGGGCGCACAGGTTAGCGCCGCAGGCGTGCTCGCCTCCACGCGCGACATCGGTAACGACGACTTTATGGCCGGCCGCCTTGACTTCGCCGGCAACAGCAGAGGCACGGTCTTTAATGCTGGCAGCATCAACGCGGCTTCCAACGGCTATGTCGCGCTGATCGGCGCTCAGGTCATCAACACCGGCACTGTGCGCGCCAACGGCGGCGACGTGCGGCTGGCCGCCGCCGATGCCGTAACGCTGAAAATTGACGGCGCCGGCCTGGCCGCGTTTTCGGTAGATCGCGGTACGCTCGACGCGCTTGCCGCCAACCACGGTTTGATCCAGGCCGACGGCGGCCGGGTCCACCTCACCGCTGCCGCCGCCGATCGCCTAGCGCGCGCTGTCGTCAACAATGAAGGAGTGATCGAGGCGCGCACCGTCGAAAACCGCAATGGCGTGATCTCACTTCAGGGCGACATGCAGGTCGGTACCGTACAGCTGAGCGGCACCCTGGACGCGTCGGCCCCGCAAGGGGGCAACGGTGGCTTCGTCGACACTTCAGCCGCACACGTGCAGCTACGCTCGAGCGCGCGCGTGACCACTGCAGCGCGCGCCGGCAAGGCCGGGAACTGGCTGATTGACCCGGTCGACTTCACGGTTGCTGCCAGCGGCGGCGATATGACTGGCGCCCAGCTCGGTAGCGCGCTGGCTAGCGGCAACGTGACCATCCAGAGCACCAGCGGCGTGACCAGCGGCAATGGCGATATTCATATCAACGATCCCGTCACGTGGAATGCCAATACGCTGACACTGGAAGCCCAGCGCGACATCAACATCAATGCCAACCTTGGCGGCAGCGGCAGTGCTGTCCTCTCCCTGCACTTCGGCCTCGGCGACGTAGCCGCTGGCAACATGGCGGCATACCGCCTCGGCTCCGGCGTCACCGTCGACCTGCCAACCGGTACCAACTTCAGTACCCTGCTCGGTTCGAACGGCGTTGCCAAGACCTACTATGTGATCAATTCGCTCGGCGCGGTCAACAGCACGTCTGCCACCGACCTGCAGGGCATGAACGGCGACCTGACGCAGAACTACGCGGTCGGCTCAAACATTGACGCTAGCGCCTCGATCAACTGGAACGGCGGTAACGCTTTTGTTCCGGTAGGCAATGGCAGCGGCGCCTACAGCGGCCACTTCGAAGGTCTGGGTCACTCCATTTCTCAACTGCGCGTGAACCGCCAGGCAGACCTGCTCGGCCTATTCGGCGAGATTTCTGCCACAGGTCGTGTGTCGAACATTATCATGACGGCGCCAGCCTTCACCAACAACGATACCGGCACGACCGAGCACTTTGGCGCCATTGCCGGACGTAACTATGGCGTCATTGAACACGTGCGCGTGCTGGGCGGCAGCGTTGTCGGCAATATCTCGGTCGGCGGCGTGGTGGGTACCAACGCCGGCACCGTGCGCGACGCGCGCGCCACCGCTGACGTCGGCGGCAAGTCCACCGGCGGCCTGATCGGTACCAACCTTGTGAACGGCATCGTCGAAGACAGCAGCGCCGCTGCGAGCGTCAACGGCGTGGCTAACGTGGGCGGTCTGATCGGCGCAAATTACGCGGCGCTTAGCGGCCTGCATGCCAGCGGGAGCGTGGTCAACAGCGAAGGCGCCTATACCGGCGGCCTGATCGGCTATAACGAAGGGGCAATCAGCAACTCCTATGCGCTTGGCGCCATCAATGGCACGCTTGACACAGGTGGCCTGATCGGCAAATCGACCGGTACGATCACGGGTTCCTACGCGACCGGCGCCGTTATTGGCAGCGGTCGCGTGGGTGGGTTGGTGGGCACTTCAATGGCCACGCTGGGCGCGTCTTACGCCAGCGGCAATGTGACCAGCGGCAGTGGCACCGGCATGGTTGGCGGCCTGGTTGGCCTGAATTCCGGCACGATCAACAACAACGCCTATTCCACCAGCCTGGTGTCTGGCGTGAGCCAGGTCGGAGGCCTGGTCGGCAGCAACACCGGCACCATCACCAATGCGCACACTGGCAACGGCGGCACGGCGGGCCCGGTCGTCACCGGCACCGGCGACATGACCGGCGGCCTGGTCGGCAACAATGCCGGCACCATCAGCAACGTCCAGGCCACCGGCGCGGTCATGGGCGCGGGCTTTACCGGCGGCCTGGCCGGCCGCAACGACTCCGTCGTCACCAATGCGACGGCCAGCGGCGCGGTCAACGGTACCCATAACACCGGCGGCCTGGTCGGCATTCAAGGTCCCTTAGCCAGTATCGCGTCGAGCATCGCCAGCGGCAACGTGGTGGCGACGATGGAGTACATCGGCGGGCTGGTTGGCTGGAACGACGGCACCATCGGCAACTCCAGCGCGACCGGCAACGTCCAGGGCCGCGACTATGTCGGCGGCATGGTCGGTCGCGGCGCCGGCAACATCACCGACGCCTTTGCCACCGGCAACGTCAACGGGCGCAACCGCATCGGCGGCCTGGTCGGCAATCAGCGCAACGGCAACTTCACGCGTGTGTCCGCCAGCGGCAACGTGGCCGGCACGGCCGACCTGGTCGGCGGCCTGGCCGGCATCGTCACCAACGTCAACATGATCGACGGCTCGGTCGGTACCGGAACGGTCAGCGGCTACGTCCAGACAGGCGGCCTTTATGGCCGCATGGAAGTCGGTTCAGTTTCCGGCACCACCGTCGTCAACCGTACCGTCAATGGAACTAACTCCGTCGGCGGCCTGGTCGGCTTCAAGGACCAGGGCACGATCACCGGCGTGGCCGTCGGCGGCAGTGTCACCGGCAGCGGCAACTACGTCGGCGGCTTCGCGGGCCAGCAGATCGGCGGCAGCATCGCCAGCTCCAGCAGCAACGCACCGGTCAGCGGCATGATCTACACGGGCGGCCTGATCGGCTACAACACCGGCACCGTCACCCTGGCAAGCGCGTCCGGCAACGTCACCGGCACGACCAACGTGGGCGGCCTGATCGGCGAAAACCTCGCAGCCGTCAGCGGCCTGTCGGCTACCGGCAACGTGGTCGGGGTCTACCGCGTCGGCGGCTTGATCGGCAACAGCTTCGCCAACGTCACCGCGTCGAACGCATCCGGCACCGTGTCGAGCTCGGCCACCAACTCAGGCGTCGGCGGCCTGGTGGGCGACAGCTGGGAAAACATCATCGATTCGCACGCCACCGGCGCCGTCACTGGGTTTGACTACACGGGTGGCCTGGTCGGCTTCCTGGAGGCAGGCAAGTCGATCAGCGGCTCCGGCGCCACCGGCGCCGTGCAAGGTCGCCATTATGTCGGCGGCCTGCTCGGCTGGTCGCAGAACGGCAGCGTTACCACCTCCACAGCCGGTGGCAATGTCACGGGCAGCACCAATATCGGCGGCCTGATCGGCCTGACCAGCAGCCTGTACGGCCACGCTATCGTCAGCGCCTCGTCGGCCAGCGGAAACGTGACCGGCGTCGACGCTGTCGGCGGCCTGATCGGCACGGCGGGCGGCGGCAGCGCCACGCCAACCACCAGCCAGAATGTGTCCGCCACCGGCAACGTGCTTGCTAGCGGCGTCAATTCCGGCGGCCTGATCGGTGTCAACTCAGGGGAGATTCTCAGCGCCACAGCCAGCGGCGCCGTCACTACCACCGGTTCGGTGGCCGGAGGCATGGTCGGCTCGAACGCGGGCGCCGTCAATAACGCCCAGGCCAGCGGCAGCGTGGCAGGTGTGAGCAGCGTCGGGGGCTTCGTCGGCGCGGCCGATGCCGGCCTGATCGGCTTAAGCAGCGCCACGGGCGCTGTCAGCGGCAGCGGCAGCGATATCGGCGGCTTTGCTGGCCTGAATGCAATCGCCCTCTATGGTTCCGGCGGCACCGCAGTGAGTGCCAGCGGCGCGGTAAGTGCGACGGGCGCGAGCAACGTCGGCGGCTTCGTCGGCCGCAATGCCGGCTCGGTGAACCGCGTCACCAGCAGCAATCCGGTCACAGTGACAGGCAACGGCAGCAACATCGGCGGCGTGGTCGGCTCGCTTACTTCGACCGGCGGCATCACGCTTACCCGCGCCCTCGGTACCGTCAATGCACCAGGCAGCGACAACGTCGGTGGCCTGGTCGGCCTGGCCGCAGCCAACGGCGGCATTGGCTATTCGTATGCTGCCAACAGCGTCACCGGACGCGACTCGGTCGGTGGCCTGGCTGGCCGCAGCGCCGCTAACATCTCGGTGGCGTATGCCAGCGGCGCCGTGGGCGGGCGCGACCGCGTCGGCGGCTTCGCCGGCGAACTGGTGACCGGCACCGACGTAAGCCACGCCTATGCCACCGGCGCCGTTACCGGCAACGACCTGGTCGGCGGCTTCGCGGGCGCGGCAACAGCCGGCACGGTGCAGTACACCTACGCCAACGGTGCGGTCGGCGGCGCTGCGCGCAGCGGCGGCTACGCCGGCGCGGGCGGTGCCACCGTCAGCGACAGCTACTTCGACCTGAACCGTAGCGGCCAGCCCTTCGCCAACAACGACCAAGCGGCAATCGGCGCACTGGCCGCTGGCAAGACCACGGCGCAAATGAACAGTGCCGCTACTTTCACCAGCTGGGACCTGACCGACACTGGCGCGCACAACACTACATGGCGCAGCTACGATAGCCTGGCCGCTCCCCTGCTGAGCTACTGGCTGACTGCGCTGACCGTCACCGGCGCCGGCGGCTCCGAGAGCCACGTCTACGACGGCACGGTGCATGCCAGCGCCGTCACGCCGCTGCTTTACACGGATACGCTGGCTCCAGGCCACGTGCTTGGCGCCGCGTCTTACACCACCGGCCGCAACGTCGGCACCTACACGGCGCTGGGCGGGCTGTACTCGGACCAGCAGGGCTACGACATGACGCTGCTGAACAACGGCTCGCTGACCATCACGCCGAAGGCGCTGAGCGTCGGCCTCACCGGCGTGGGCAAGGTCTACGACGGCAGCGCAGCCGCGGCCCTGGGCGCGGGCAACTTCGTGATCGGCGGCTTCATCGCAGGCGAAGGTGCCACGATCGGCAACACGGCCGGCCAGTACAACAGTCGCAATGTGCAGGACGCCTCCAGCGTCAGCACTGCACTAAGCGCTGGCGACTATTTGGCCGCCAGCGGCACACTGCTGTCCAACTACACGCTGCCCACGGTCGCCAGCGGCAGCGCGGCCATCACAGCCAAGCTGCTGAACATTGCTGCCAGCGCTGCTGGCAAGGTGTACGACGGCGGCACCGCTGCGCAGACCACGGTCACGGCCAGCGGGGTGATCGGTGACGACGACGTCGCCGTCAGCGGCAGCGGTGCCTTCGCCGACAAGAATGCCGGTGCGGACAAGCAGGTCAACATCGCCCTGTCCAAGCGCGGCGCCGATGTCAGTAACTATGCGTTTGGCGTATCAGAGGTGACGGCCGCCGCGACGATCACCCGGCGCGCCATCGAAGGCAGCGCCAGCGCTGCCGACAAAGTCTACGATGGCAACATCTCCGCCCAGGTGACGCTGGCCTCGAGCGGCATCGTCAGCGGCGACAATATCACGCTGGGCGCCACCGGTGCATTCGCCGACAAGAACGCCGGCACCGGCAAGACGATCACAGTCACCGTGTCGGCTAGCGGCACCGATGCGGCCAACTACAGCATGCCGACGGCCGTGCAGACGGCCGCCACGATTTCGCCACGCAAGTTGACGGTGGCGCTCGGCGGCAGCGTCGTCAAGATTGCCGACGGCAAGACCGACGCCACGCTGGCCGGTCCGAACTACGTGATCGGTAACGTGGTCGCCGGCGAAGCGGTACAGGTCAATACCGTGGCCGGAATTTACGACACGGCGTTTGCCGGCGCCGCCAAACTGGTCATCGTGCAACTCGGCGCCGATTCCTACAGCGCCGGTGCCAATACCCTGCTGTCGAACTACGTGCTGCCAGCTGGCGACGTCAGCGGCAAGATCGGCCTGATCGCCAGCCCTGCATCGCTGGAGGGCGTCTATGCCAGCATGCCGGTCAACACGGTTGCCGACCATCCGATAACGCTGGCCGCGGTGCAGGTGCAGGAAGGCCTGGCGCGCGTTAGCGCAAGCGACGAAACGGTATCCGATCCGCTGGCGCCGGCCGCGCCATCGGCATTGAGCGCCATCACGCGCGAAAACCTGTCCATGCGCCGCGCCTTTAGTATCGGCGACGGCGGCATGCGCCTGCCACGCGGTGTGCAAGGGTCGGACAAGGATGACGCACTATGAGGTATCCTCAAACGCAGGGACATCGCGCCAGCGACGCAGTTAATAATGCTAGGAAAATTAAGATGATGCCAACCTACCGTCTGACCCACTTGCAGCGCGCCGTACTGGCCGGTCTGACCGCCCTGGCCGCCAGCGGCGCACTCGCACAAACTGTCCAGCCGGACGCCGGCCAGACGCTCCGCCAGCTCCAGCAGCTGACGCCACCGGCCCGCCTGCCGGCCGCACCGACGCTGAGCGTACCGCCGGAAACCGATACCCAGGCCGACGCCACCGTGCGCTTTGCCATTACGGCCGTCAACGTCGAGGGCAACACGCTTCTGCCTTCGAGCGCTATCCAGCCGCTGGTGGCCGGCCTGGCTGGACGGGAGGCAACACTGGGCGAACTGCGCGAGGCAGCGTCGCACATTACCCAGCTGTACCGGACGCGCGGCTTTGTTGTGGCGCGCGCCTTCGTGCCGGCCCAGGAAATCCGCGCCGGCGCGGTGCGCATCGTGGTACTCGAAGGCAGCCTGAGTTCGACCTCGATCCAGAATGGCTCGATCGTCCACACTCCAGTACTCCAAAACGTGGTGGCTGCCCAAGCCCTGCAGGGCAAATCGATCCGCACGCCGGAACTGGACCGCGAGCTGCTGCTGATCGCCGACCTGCCCGCCATGGGCGCCGTCAACGGCATCCTTAAGCCAGGCAAGAGCGTTGGCGCCTCCGACCTGGCGATTTCGGCAGCGGCTGGCAAATCACGCGAAGGCGACATTTCGCTGGACAACTATGGCAACCGCTACACTGGCCAGACGCGTCTGAACGGCCACGTCGACATCAACAGCCCGGCCCGCATCGGTGACCGCCTTAGTCTGCGCGCAACCTATACGAACGAAAAGCTCCTGTACGGTCGCGCCGTGTACGACCTGCCGGTAAACGGCGACGGCTGGCGCGTGGGCGCCAACCTGTCGTCCAGCCATTACGAACTGGGACGCGAATTCACCAACCTGGACGCCGATGGCACAGCCAATACGATCGGCCTGCAGACCAGCTATCCAGTATTACGCGGCCTGAATGCCAACGTCTGGGTGCGCGGCGCGCTCGAGCAGCGCAAGCTGAAGGACCGCATCCGCTCCACCGGCACTGACACCCACAAATCGATCCGGGCCGGCACCGTGGAAGCCTATGGGGACGTGACCGACGCCTTTGGCGGAGGTGCCTACAGCACTTGGCGCGCCAGTGCAGTAATGGGGCAGCTCGACATCGATACTCCGGCCGCCTATCTGGCCGATCAAGCCGGCCCGCATGCCGACGGCAGTTACCGCAAGTTCGAGTTCGGTGCCAACCGCCAGCAGGCATTGTCGTCGCGCACTTCGGCCGTGGCAGCGCTGTCGGGCCAATGGGCACCGCACAACCTCGATTCGTCGGAGAAATTCGTCCTCGGCGGCATCCAAGGCGTGCGCGCCTATCCGCAAGGCGAAGGCGTAGGCGACGATGCGTGGTTAGTCAATCTGGAACTGCGTCAGGGCGTGGCAGCGGGCGTGCAGGCCGGCGTGTTCTACGACCACGGCCACGTACGTTTCAATCATGACGCTTATGCTCAAGGCGCCAACGGCCTCACGCTCAAGGGTGCGGGTCTTAGCTTGGCAGTCAAGTACCGCACTATAGATCTAACGGCAGCGTTGGCATGGCGCCGCGGTCAGGCAGCCACGAGCGCACCGGATCGCAATCCACGCTTGTGGATAATGGCCAGCAACAGCTTCTGACGCAACAGCACATGCGCGCACCGGCGCAGGCCGCCTGTTAATCGACGAAGCCGTCGAATACGACGCGGCATTTCATACATTACTGCGGAAGCGCGGCTTAAAAAACAGTGTAGCGTCGAATATTTTTGACAACTTGGGGTTCTACGCCGGAACCCCCGAAAATTTTGTCACCCGAAATCGGCCAGATGTCGTCAAATGGCAGCTTCGCCCCCACTGGGCCAATAGCATATGCACGTGCCAACGCTCTTCAATGACAATGAAACGACATCGTGATTTCTATCCGGACTCGAAACGTTACGCGGTTCACCGGATGATTGTCGCCATCGATCGCATGATTATTGCCGACTCTCCAGTAAGTAAACGAATTGCCGCCCGCTGGGCCGTAGTATGGGGTGTCGCTGGTGGAAGCCCCGTGCCACTTGCGATGAAGCTACACCGACGATATTGGGGTCAGCTCACGAAAGGGAATAAAACGTACGATAAGCGCCCAAATGTCAGGTTAGGGCCACAGAGGTCACGTGGCGAGTGTCAAAAAAACCTAACATCGACCCTACTCTGACGCGATTTGATGGCGACGCCTGACGTCAGGTTGAGGCATACCCATGCGGTACACTTCGGGTCTGAGCCAAGGCCCGCTATCGGCCAATACCGGCCTTTATTCTTAGGAAAGTAAGATGATTGTTGAACGCATTTTCGTCAGTCCAGAACGCGGTGCACCGCAATCAGAACGCGAGCATATAACGGTCGAAGCTGGATCAGGCGTTTTAGGCGATCGCAATTTTAAGAAGGATTTCTACCCAGGGCAAAACATCACACTCGTTGAAGCTGAGGAGATTGAGCGTTTTTGCGCTGAGCACTCCCGATCTCCAGACTTGTCACTGATGCGCCGAAATCTGGTTACCAGAGGCGTCCGCCTGAACAACCTTGTGAACGCCGAGTTCACAATAGGCAATGTAAGGTTGCGGGGGATCGAGCTGTGCGAGCCCTGTACGATAGTTGGAGACATCCTAAGTGATGCGTCCCTTGGTCAAAAGGACGTTATCAAATATTGGGTCCGGCGTGGCGGGCTTCGTGCGGATGTACTTAGTTCTGGGGAGATTATTCAGGGTGTCCGTATCGAACTTGCCGACTCTCCTTGAGTTGGCAAGTTTGATACGTATGACCGCTTCGGGTCGAAAGCGGGCGTCGCGCCACTGCGAGTGCTCTCCGAAACCGCTAGCGTACGATTTTTCCCGTTTCGTGAGCGGACCCCGTTTTGGCTACGCTGCTATATCCGGGCGCTCCAGAGCGCCCCTGGTGTGGATTCAAAGCGCTGGCCCCACATCCCCATCGGGCTGCAAGCTAATTCGCTGAGATCGATCTATCGGAAGACAGGCGATTTGAGTCTCATCCGGTGCGCAGCGCCGGATTGTCCGAGGGCGTAGCCCGTAGAGACAACCGCATGGTGAGATGCCGAAGGCACCTGTCACGTACAGAGGCGACCCCCAAGGGTGCCACGCACTTGCCGTCGATCATCGCCGTTAAGTCTTTCCTTGCGCGCGTAGCGCGGTCCGTTTTTGCTGTTGCTGCTTGGGCCAAGATAGCAACTTATCCACAGCCATTTTTCTAATAGATATAAGTAAAAAGAAGTAGAAGGCGGTCCATCGCCTCGCAGCCCTATGCTGGCGCGGCTTCCCAGAGGGGTGGGGCGACGCTACTACGTAAAAGAGCGATGCTACTACGCAAAAGCGCGACGCTACTACGATCCAGGCGCGACGCTACTACGATGCATGAGCGGGCAACCTCGACAGAAATCGGGACGCTACCACGATGCAGGCGCGACGCTACTACGATGCAGGCACATAAAAAAAGCCCGCCAATGCGAGCCTATTCTTGACTAAAAACCAACAATAAATGTCAGGGTTCAGCAATGACCGGTTTCGTCCAGACCGCCTGATCTTTCCCTTTTGTACTTTTTCCAATCCGACCACCGGCAATGATTTCCAGCCGCTCGAGCTCGCGCATGGCCTTTTCGAGCGAATCCCTAAAGTCCCGCATTCGACCCGTGTACTCCAATTTCGTCTTCAACCAGTCCAGCGCATAGCGTTGCACTTGGTCCGTTGATGTCGCCACCAGGCGTTGCAAAGCCTTGGCCATGTCCTGGCCCTGACCAAACTTGAGCCGCTTCTCCCAATCGATTAGGGCAAATTCTTTGTTGCCATACATTTCACGCCACCGCGGATCGACCAGTAATATGTAAGTCTCGGTTTCAGGATCGTAATCAAAGCCGTCGAACATGTGAATTGCACGATTTTTCCCGATTGACAATTTCGGCTTGCCATCCTTGTTCTTGACTTCGATCACAAGCATTGCGAACGCCAGTGCCTCCATCGTGCGCTGCAGCCATTCGTAATTCGTTCCACCTGGCGACCGACCTATTGACCGAAGGAATTCGGCGCGATGAATGACGACAGGCTGGCCAAGCGGCACTTGGATCGCCTGATACATGCCCTGCATCCAAACGTCGGCCTGAGCCTCGTCCAGTTGCTCTCCCTTGAAACGGATCAGGGCATCGCCGCGACTGACAAGAACAGAATCGGCGTGGACTTTTTTCCGGCCCCGCGCGACCGGGGCGAATAAACTGGATCGGGCAAGGTGATTCGGCATCGCCCGCATAAATTCGTACATACCGGGAAGAAACATCTGCCGCGGCTTTTCCTTAACTTCATCATTGACCGCGAGGCGTTTTTCTATTTCAGCCGATCTGGATTCGATGCGCAGCATCGCAGCAGACTTTGGTCGCCGACCAATATCAGAGACAGTTGGACCGAATTGCGGGTTTGCAACAATGGAGGGTTTTGATTGGACAGCTATTGCTACGTCCGAGGTTTGCTCTATAATATTCTTCATGCACAGGCCTGTTAACGAGGTTTCGTGTAGCTCGCAGGACTATTTGCGTAGTCACTGCGGCACTTATTAGATGTAAAGTCTTGCGGAAGAGCCAGGGTTGGTCCCCTGGCTCTTTTTGCATCTAATGCGGGAAATCGTGCGATCAAATTGCTTTAAAAAAACAAATCAGAGCGCCTAAAAAGCTTATCCAGATGCTCTGCAAGATGCAAGCGATGATTGCAACCACGCCTGTTTTCCGCGAAATAACTGCAGAATTATCACAAACATACAAATATACATTTCTACATATATAGATATCTAGTTAGTGCTTCTACAATGATTTCCGTTTCCGTAACGCGCCTCGCGTTCTTTTTGGAATCGTTATAAGCGCGGTCCCTTAGCGCCTGGCTCACATGCTCAGGTAGCTCAACAAGCTTTCTAGTTTTCGCCTTCGGCTCTGAATCTAACGTGGTTTTCGCGCCTTTCGTTACCTTCGTGTTCTTAGCACCTGGCAAGTCACCTCCGTCGATAAACGATGCAATGTCTGGCTTTCCTTTGATGCTCATTTTGACACCTCGGCTAAAAATGCTTCCATTTCGGCAATCGCAGCTGCATCTTTACTCTTCCCAACTTCCTGCACTACAGCCCCTTCACCGATAGCACGACGATAGGCCACCCGCTCGCAAACTCGCGTTGCCAAAACATTCAAATTTTGCTCTCGCAGAAAGTCCAGCATTTCGGCCGCATCCTTGGTTCGAGGATCCACTCGCGTTAGCAGTACTCGGACATCGAGGCTGGGGTTGTACTCCCTAGCCAACTCCACAATCTCCAGCAAGTCAGTCATAGCAGCAGCGTCCAGGTTGGAGGCACCGACAGGAATAATGGCAACGTTGGCCAAGAGCAAAGCAGAACGCAGTCCCGCTGAATCCCGGCCGCCCGCGTCGACTACTGTGTGTGCAAATCCAGCCAGCAGGCCCCTACCCTCGGAGAGAATCGCCTTGCCCGTAAGGCAAGTCGTCGTAGGGCTGGTAGCGTGTTCGCTATCGCGACGCCACGCCGCCCAGCTCGCAGCACTCGCTTGCGGGTCTCCATCAATGAGTAGAGTTTTTTCGGTACGCGACAGCATCGTAGCGAGGTGCACGGCGGTGGTCGTTTTTCCAACCCCGCCCTTGGTATTAACGACAGCGTAAACAGTCATGTAGTAACCTATAAATATATATTTGAACATTAAGTATAAATATATATTTGTATAAGTCAACATTTATACACGCAGCCATCAAGCACCGTGAGGTTCAAACCACAGGACTAGCGCACCACACTGAGCACGCTCGCCCGCGACACGCTGTAGGCCCGCGCCAGTGCGCTGACGCTCTCGCCCGAGCCATATTTTTCCACCATCTCGATGCGCTGCGCCGGCGTCGTCTTCGTCGGTCGGCCGAGGATCTTGCCCTCCGACTTTGCCCGAGCCAGGCCGGATTGCGTGCGCTCCACCAGCAGGTCCCGCTCCATTTCCGCTACCGCTGCCAACATCGTCAACATCAACTTGCCCGCGGCCGATGCCAGGTCGAGCTTTCCGAGCTGGAGGACGATGACCGAGATTTTGCGGCTGGCCAGCAGCTTGACCGTGGCACCGACGTCCTGCGCGTCCCGTCCCAGGCGATCGAGCTTCGAGACGATCAGCGTCTCGCCGTTGCGGATCTGACCGAGGAGCGCTGCAAACTGGGGACGCTGGCTGGCGCAGGTTTTGCCGGAGACCGTATCGGCGAACCAGTAATCGATGGCGTGGCCAGCGGCCTCGATCTCGATACGCTGATTGTCTGCCGTCTGTTCTTTGGTGCTCACGCGGCCGTAGGCGAAGGTTGCCATTTGAACTCCTATTTAATCCAGTTTTCGATACGCAAGCCGGGGTAGGCTGCAAAGTCACGCTCGTTGTTTGTCACTAGGGTGACATCGAGCGCGACGGCGTGCGCTGCAATCAGCTTGTCGAGATGGTCTTTTTTCCGGTCGCGAGTCGCCTCCCGGATGGGGCCGTAGGCGGTTCCGGCCGCGGCATCAAACGGGACGACATGAATGTCCTCGATGAGATCGTCAAGGTTCTGCCGTTCTCGCTCGCTATCGCGGGAAGCAGCAACGCCGAAGACCAGCTCGGCAAATGTGATGGCTGACATCACCACGTCACCGGCATAGCACTGGGCAAAGCGCTGGGCGACTTCCTCCGGCTGGTTCTTCATCAAATAAATGCACATGTTGGTGTCGAACATGAACAACGGCATTACAACTCCTGCCGTTCACTCTGTTCCTGGTCACCGCGTCCCTCGGCCATGAAGTCCGGCCCAAACCGGGCAAACTTGGCGAGAGCGCCGGTGAGCAACCGGCGAGCCGGACGAATGCGAATCTCGTCACCAACACGCATGATCTCGAAATCGATATCAGTGCGATCGTAGGCGAGTTCGGAAGGAATCCGAATCGCCTGAGAGTTGCCGTTTTTGAAAGCTTTGGTCATTTGCATAGGTTACTCACTTGGTGTGTGTATGTACGTGTGTACTCTATACCAAAATCTTACGGGAATCAACGCTTTGTTGTTGGAAAACAGTGTTGGAAAAGACGAGACTGTTAGAAACAGATATGGCTACCTTTTCAACAGATTGAATGATATCGAGCGCAGGGTGGTAGAAACCGGTCGTTTCCTAACAGGTCACATCCTCGGCGCGTATTCGTCTTCGTCCGGATCATGCTCGGGTTCCTGCTCCTGCACTGGCTGCTGAACCGCGGGTACAGCGGGCGCCGGCGCCGGCACCGGTTTTACGATCTCAGCTTCCGCAGGCGTAGGGACACCGGCAGTTTTAGCAAGCATCGCTTGAAGTGCAGCCGAGCGGTTGCCAACGCCTGGAAACTGACGCAAAGGATTGGCTTTGTCAGCCGCTGTCATTGCCGCCTTGGCCCGTTCGACGCCCGCAATTTCGTCGAGTCGAGCTTGCATCAGCTTATTCAATGCCTCGTTTTTGAATTGCACTTTGATGCCGGCGTCAGCAGCGACACGGGCCAAACTTTCTTGAAACGCTTGTGGCCCGCTGACAGAAAATGAGGGTCCGAATTTCTGCAGCGCCAGGCGCAGCCCGAGCTCGATCGACTTGTCGTCGGACTGCATCATCCGGACCGATCGCCCTGTATCGCGCAACACTTCGCGGCCTTCGCGTGAGTACGTCACGTCCCCGTTCCTGTGAACCACGTGCGTCATATCTTCCGCCTTCGCCAGCGGCTCACGATCCTCGTCTACCTGGACACTGCCAACGCCAATACGCGCTTCGTGGGGCTTGGCTTCCTCCGGGAGTTCCAGGCGCATGCGCCGCAGCTCTGCCAGGGCGCGCTCGTCGCCGTCCTGCGCCTTGTCGCGTAAATAGTCTTTGTACTGGTCGTCGGACGATCGCCGCTTGTCAGCCATCACCTGGGCGCGCTGTGACTTGATGTCTGCAACCTCGTCCCGCAAAGTTTTTTCCATTTCCACTTTTCCCATCCTTAACAGTGAGAGCGCTGCCTTGCGATCAGCCGGCCGGACCTGCGCATCATTATTTAACCGCGACCGATCGGCCCGGAATTGTTCTTTGACTGCCTGCTGTTTTGCCGCGACCAGCCTGTATCTATCATTGAGATCTGCGAGCTGCGTTTTGTGACCAATCGCCGTGGCCGCGCGCACGACCCTGAATTCCGCGAACAGCGTTTTGCCTGGCGCCGGCCGCACGGCAACCGGTGCCTCGCGAGCCATCTGGCGCGCATACGACTCGACCAGATGTCGCCTGGCCTCCGGCCAAGACATACGCATTTCCTGGGTCAAAAAATCGGACACGCCCAAATTTTTAGTGCCGACTTTGATCCGGTCGCCGCCGTCTTTGCCCTTCGTGATTTGGTACAGCGCAGGCGCTACCGCATGAGAAACTGACAGCTCCGCGAGCAGACGCGAGGCGTCGAGGTTCAACTTGATGTCGATCATCTCGGCCTTTTCAGCGTCTTGGCGCGACGCTTGGTCATTCCGCAAATCCCGCGCGAGCTGGCCGACCAGCGTGTCGGCACCGCGTGCTACTTCTCCTTCGACTGCGCTGCGATCGACCTGAGATACCCGTCGCACTGCGTGACCGGATATTGGGATTCGTTCGTCCAGATCATCGCGTAGATCTCGCCGCAGTAACACTTCAGCATTGTTGCCGTTGAAAACCACGTCGATTGAGGACATAGTTCGCACAGCGTCGATGGACTGGGCCGGCGCGCTGGAGAAAGGCGGGCCAGGGCGGCGCTGCCAACCGTCGGCATCTCGACTACCGTCTCGACCTCGACCGGCTCTGACGACAACGCCTCGGCTTCGAGCATCATCTCGTCCATCATTTGATTCATTGATTCTGTTGTCATCCAAATTCCCCTGGTTAATCTTTTCGTAGAACTTTTTTTCAAGCGCATCCAGCATCCCAATTTTGTCTGCCGGTGCGGCTTCCATGTACGCAGAATATGTTTTTTTACTACCTGAATTCAGGTACTTGATTTCCCGCGATCTGACGCTGTACCACTCCGCGAGCTTCGCATCGATGTAAGCCGGATCCTTTTTTGCCAGCCGCTCCGCGGTCGCCCTGGCCTCGAATTCGCCAGACAAAATGCGCTGCTTTTCAGCCGTCGGCAATTCGATAAATTCGCGGCTGAATACATGTCCGCCATCAACCTTGCCGCTCAAATTAATACCTTTAACTGCGCCTGGCGCAGTGACATTCAGGTACTCGCCAGCGGTGCCTGCATTGCGCACTTTGACCGCGCCGAACGCAGCAAGCATCAGCTTGTAATCGGCGTAACTCTCAATTTTCTGATCGAGCATTGCCGCAAGAATTTCCGACTTGAACTCCTTTGACGCACCGCTAAAATAATCGCCGTTGATGCGGCTCAGGATGTCACCAGTATTTTCAAAATTTCGCGGGTTATCCTTCGGACTAGCGAGACCGAATTTATTATTCAAATACTCTTGAAAAGCATCAATGCAATCGATTGTGCGTCGTCCCGTCGCGGTGTTCGGGTCAATCAATCCAAAGGGATTTAAGTCTTTTCCCGTCAGTAAATTGAGCCGCGCATTAATCCCATGCAGGTGCGTGTAACGCAACTTCGCCTCGCCAGTGCTCTGATCGATGAAAGTTTTTTTCTTCGGCAAATGCGCTTCACAATAAAATGAATACTCATCTTTTGTGTAAGCTGCGTACTGAAATTTCTCGATTTCTTGTGTGATTTCAAGCAGCGTTTCTAAACTGAATGCAGATGCTGGCTCTTTAAAACTCGTAACCATCGTCGAGTATTTTTCACGCCGCGCAGCAATCGAATCAATCAACTTTGCAGTTGCCTGCAAATTGCCGGCCAAAACAATTCGCTCATCGATAACGTCTCGATGAGAATTTTGGCCGCGCTTCTTCCCATCCATAAGATATTGCTCCATCTGAGCGCCATCACTTCCGCCAGATAAACCAATATGTGCCATGCTATTTATTTACCGACAAAAGCTGATTCAGCAAATCCAGACTTTCAAGAATTTGCTGATAAGTCGATTCCGTCAATTTCCCCGCGCGGTGATCAGAATTAGCGCGCAGGGCTAACTGGTTGATATTATTGCTGGCTTTCTGATGCAGAAAAAGCAGCTTGCGATAATCGGGGTGAATGACTTCTTTGGCGATGACTTTGGTCTTATCGTTCAAAATGAAGTCACGAAATAATTCAGAAGGAGTTATACCAGCCGACTTTGCTTTAACATCAAATGCAGCGCGGACTGATTCAGCGACGCGAAAAGAAATTACCCGCGATGATTCTTTAGACGAAACGCGTTTGTTCGTCGCATTTTTATTCACGCGGTCTGCCCCAGCAGGGACGGTCACTCTCAAATTATCGTCAGCATCAACCATCGAAATCCTCTGCTGCGACGCAGCTTGTGTTTTTAGCAATCCCTTGGGATTGCTTGAGTCGGCGAAGCCGGCGACAGTTTAAAAGGGGAACCCTTTTGCACACTGATGGGGAAACGAGGCGAAGCCGCTGTTTACACATATGTCGTGCCCATGTATTTTCTGCAATCTAACATTTTCAGTATATCCCACTTTTGCAGCTAAAAATTGCTTCTCGGAACCGAAAAAGCAACGAAAAAAGATCTAAAAGACAATGAATTGCGAGAAATGCTCAAAAAATCCTGGCGCTGCGATCGAGTCGTTTTGCGCGGATTTCCCCGGTCGACCAAGACAAAATCCGGAAAATTGAATGCTAAACATGCAATTTCAGACGCTCAAAATGTCGACCTCAAAATTTTTCGACGAATAAAAAGTCAACCCCGCGCCTGAATGGCAAGGGCAAAAACAACACCGAAGTATTTTATAAAAAACATGAAAATCGACACTCGGTTTTCGATACAAAAAGATGATTCTGTGTCACTATTATTTCTGCTGGGAAATTCTTTTCAATGAATAATTTGGTTAATAAAAGAGGCTGAAAGATGAAAATTTTCAATCGATCACAATTAACAATCGCCGCGGCACTCTTCTGTGGCGCGCAGTTTTCAATCGCACAGGATAAAGTTAATACGCGAGCGCAATTAAGCCCGCAGGTGCTTGCAAATTGCGCCGCGGGCATCGACATCGAAAAGTGCATATCAATTCCAGTGCCCTCAGATTGTCCATCGGGTAAAAAATGGTCGCTCGCCGGAACCGGCATTGCGCATTGTGTGGGAGTAGATACGAGCTGCCCGGCCAATAAGGGGTCAGCTCACGAAAGGGAATAAAACGTACGATAAGCGCCCAAATGTCAGGTTAGGGCCACAGAGGTCACGTGGCGAGTGTCAAAAAAACCTA
>NZ_JAXCHT010000038.1:0-18450 GCF_035984655.1 Actimicrobium sp. GrIS 1.19
GGTGAGTTTCGCCTGATATTTCTTCGACCTCATTGCTGCAGCGATGATGATGGGAACGCATGCCGAAATACCGGTTCATGAAACATTCAGGCTAGTAGCTACTACTTTATTGAAATCTTGTGCAGTTTAGCCACGGCGACAATCGCCGTGAAATTCTTAAAAAATAGCATGTAGCAACAGGAGAAATTCCAATGAAAAATCCTCATTACCAGCGGCTGCTACGAATGCAACGCGAGTATCACCAGTCCCATCAATGGAACCTGTCGGCCGGCGCGCTGTATATCCCACACTCGTACAAGGAAAAGAAGCCGAACGATTTATCCTGGTGGGACGATGTTGGATTCATCCTCAACCGGCGCCGGGTCATTGTCTGGTGGCAGCACCCACGCATGGTTTATTCGGACGCGATCGGAGAGCAAAGCTCGGCCGAGGCAGGCGCCGGACCACAAACCGATTCGCCATTTCAAGAGAGTACTAAGAATTTTAAGCAAGTGGGGCGGTCGCGCAAAAAGGTGGCCAGCTATTCCTCGGGCGAACTAGGCCAGGACCAAAAGCAGTATCACCAGCTGCTGCTCGGTATCCAAAAGCGATTGACCGCCGATGGCATCGACCTCGATGTGCCGACCTCATGGAGCCGTAAGCCCTTGCCACGGGCAATGGGCGTCAGTCTGGTCGCGCCCCTGGAGGTCCGAAACGAAGTGGAGCTGGCCGTCGTGGCGTCACTCGCACGCAGGCTGATCCTTGGGGAAACAACGCTGGAGAGCGAGTTTCCGGGCTATCGCTACACCCGCGAGGACTGGCTGCGAGAGCAGAAAATCATTCGAGAAACAGTATCCTGATTGCTCGATATCTAGCAATCAGCATACCGTGGTATTGAAGTACCTCGGTACTCAGTAACTGAACCGCTCTCGCAGCTCCGTCGCAACGGCCTCATCAAAGCCCGTCTCACAATCGACCAGCACCAGCTGCAGGCATGACCTGGTGAAGAGCACGTCAACGTCATCCAGGGCAACCCAGTCATGCAGGCTATGGCCCTTGTCCTTCAGCCACCAGCGGATTTCCTTCTCACGCAATCCGGGCGCCTCGTTGGCCCAGCCGGAGATGTAGAAGTCCGGCGTGACATCGATGATGCGTGCCGCGATGTCCGCGCTGAAGTAGGCCTGCAACCGGGGCAGGTCGTGATCCGTGCGCCAAGCGCTGCTGATGACGATATCAACCGTCGGGTGCTCACGCATGAATGCCTCGAACTGGGGCAGGCAGGAGAGCACACCGTCGCGCCGGTTACTCGGGTGCAGCACCCCATCGAAGTCGAGAAACAGAATCACTCCCCAATCTCCACGACCAGCTGACTGTCGAAGTCCCCGTTCTCATAGCCATTCGCAGTCGGATAGCCACGTGGATTGACGATCACGCGCGCGTCGCCAATCTGATAGTCGAACGATTCATGCGTATGGCCATGGATCCACAAATCCGATTTGGCGACCAGTGTGTCCAGGTCACTGCAAAAGCCGGCACAGACAGGATCCCGTCTCCAGCGCGGGCCGACGCTCTTCATGCTGCAGCCGTGATGGGTGACCACCACAGTACTGCCATCGAACGGCTCGTCCAGCCGATCGAGCATCCATGCCTTCGCTTTCACGTGACGGAACATCGCGTCTTTTGGGTTGAACGTCCTGCCTTGCGAACGAATCCGGCTATGGTCGGCCAACCCCTCGCGACATGCCTTCATCGACAACGACTGGCGCTCGCGCCCGAACAGCAGATAGTCAGTCCACATGCAGGAGCCCAGAAAGCGCACCCGTGGGAAGCAATCGAGAATCACCTGGTCCTGTTCCATGAAGTGAATCTGCGTGCCGGCGCACAGCTCGCGTAACTCGGTCACCGTCTTGCCGTAGTCATGACCCGAATACAGCTCATGGTTGCCATGGATGTACAGCACCGGTACCGGCCAATCCCTGAACGGCGCAATGGCGTTGGTGCGAACGGCGATGTCGCCGGCAATCACCAGCGCGTCAGCGTCGGCGGCCGGAATAATCCCGGTAAACATCGGGTCCTTGAAGAATTCAAGGTGGAGGTCAGAGACGATCTGGAGTTTCATGTGCGGCTTTCATTTGGGCAGGGCAGACTGTTTAAACGTTGAAAAGCTTGACCGGGTCAGTGAATCGGCTTGACTTCCGAATCGGTCTCGACCATCAGAACTTGACTCACCATCAGCGCAAACTCGTGGGCCAGGTCAGGGCTCAAATCGAGATGGTTCAGATCCGACTGAATCACCTCTTGCCGACCTTCATTGACAGCCCGGCCGACCAGTTCCCGACAAACGCGATGCATCTCGCGCGGCGACATTGACGCCATGGCACGGGCCACCAGCACCGGCAACGCTGGAGAGAATTTGAACCCGAGACCAGCAACTGCCTGCGCAAAGATCTTGGCAACCACCTGGGCCGACTGATCCCGCGTCAAGCCAGGTACGTCAAAAACACGCATGCGCGACAGCAGCGGTCTCGACACCAGGCGCTTGTCGTTGGACGTCAGAACCCAGATGACACGGCTGGCGTCAATCGACATGCTGGGCATGGCAAGATCGAACCACGACTTCGCTGCACTTGGCTCAAGCAGGCTGTACAGCGCTGCAGTAGGGTCGTAAGAACCGTTCGAACGGCACTTGTCGATTTCGTCGACGAGCACGACCGGGTTGGAAAACTCGCCCTCCATCAGCAATGAAAACAGCAAGCCGGTCTTCGCATTAGACCAATGCTCATCTGCCCCGGAGAGCGCGGACGATGTCTGCGCGGTCTCCATGCTGACGGACAAAAATCCGGTGCCGAACAGTTCGGCGATCTTCCTCGCGAACGTGGTTTTGCCCACGCCCGGCGGGCCGTCCAGCAGGATTGGCGCGAGCTGTGACGGTTGCTTGGCCATTTCTGCCAACTTCAACTCGCCCTTCAGGTAGTCGACCACTTTGGAAAAGTTCGGCATGTCGATGGCGAGCTGGGTTAGCTCCTTCTGCCATGTTTTGCTCGGCATTTTCAGGCGACGAAGCCCGCCGATCGACTCCAGCATCTCGTGATACTGGGTCAGGCGCTGTTTCTCCTTTTCTTCTTTTCCACCACGCGCTGCGATGGAGCCGTGAAATTTGATCAAGGCTTCTTCCGTATAGAGAGAAAAGTGATGCTGGCGCTCTTTGCGCGGCAGCACACCGCGCAGGCGACTGCCCCGAACCCATTTTGGCAACGGCAGTGGTGGCAGTGCTGCCAGAGACGGGCGAATGTCGGTCTTTTTCGTTTGCGCGAACTTGCTCTGGTCGTTATCTCTTAGGTACTCGCGCTCCCGGTCGCGTGCTTCCTGCTCGCGCGCCATCTGCGCGCCATGCTCGCCGTCGAAGGCGTCAGAAAGAGGGACGGGCAGCAGGATCCGGTGATACGAACCCATCTTGTATCCGGAGGATTTTTCGTCGAATTTTTTACTCATTATTTTTCTCTTCTATTGCGTCTGTTTCGTGCTGGCCTCATAAAAAAATAAAGCCAGCGTGGCGGCTGGCTTTGGTGTTCAGGTTGAAGTTGTGCAGAGCATTAACTTCGTATCCTTTTGCGCGCGCCAGCGACGACAGCACCACTCCAGACTATCGGGGTGATGTTCGTGTAATTCGCTATTGACGGGGCGGAGAAGAACATGGCGTTGTGCCTGAAATTGATTGAGTAGGAGCAGGTTAGCAGCCCGGCGCCGGTCGTGGCAAGGGCCGCGGCAAAGCCTGTGGCAAGTCTGGCCTTGCTACCCTTGACACGCACAGGGGTCGCTCCAATATGATCTGGCATGCCCAAAATCTTATTCTGCGGTGACCCGCATGGCGACTTAAGCCGCACCATCCACGAAGTAATCGAGCATCGTCCGGACGCGACGATCCTGCTTGGCGACATCACGCCCAGGGCGCCTCTGCATGTCGCGCTGGAGATTGTCAATGATTTGACGCAGTTCTGGTGGATCCCCGGAAACCACGACACGGACTCGGAGGAGCACTACGACAACCTGTTCGAGTCGGAGTGGAGCCACCGCAATCTCCATGGCTGCGTGGCCACCATTGCCGGCCTTCGTGTGGCTGGCCTCGGCGGCGTATTCCGTGGCAAAGTCTGGGACGGCATCGAGCCGGCCCAATACCAGTCGCCCGAAGAATTCATGGCGCAAATAGGGCGGGGCAACCGGTTTCGCGACGGCTTGACGCTGCGTCATCGCTCCACCATTTTCCCGTCGACGTTTGATCGCCTGGCAGCGCAGCGTGCCGACGTCCTCGTTACGCACGAGGGGCCTGACCATTGCCATAACGGGAACCCGGCGCTGACACGCCTGGCTGAACAGCTGAAAGTGCGCGCGGCGTTCCACGGCCACCATCACCAGAACATCGCGTATGAGGATACGGTCTGGCGGCAGGTGGGCAGTGAAGACACGTTTCTGTTCGAGTACTGACGCCCGCCTTCCGGCGCACATTTCTCTCAAGGACTTCATGCACAACGTACGTTTCAAACACACTGGTCTGCCGATCGCAGATATGGTTGCTGAGATCAAAATCGACCACGAATCGAAGTATGTCGCGATCAGAGTCGACCATTTCGACAGCGCCTTATTGATTGACGCGGCCCACTACGTCGAACAGGACGTTTGCGCCCGTTCGCGTAATCGATGACGCATCGCATGCAAGCTGGGGTTCCGCTGCGATACCGAACCGGTACAAATTGTTCTTGAACTTCGATGATTACAAATGTGAAGCGGTTGTTGTGCAAAAGGTAAAGATGGGCGATGGACGACCTGAATTCACGATTTCGTTGGGCGGCCGACTACCGACCTGACGTTCGAGTACTGACTTGCGCGGCTGGGAAACACGCCTAGAATAAATATTTCAGACAGATTTCAGACAGAATTCGTCTCTAACGTCAGTATTTCAGACAAATTGCGGCCTCTGGAAGCGCTAACGTCAGTATTTCAGACAACCCATTGGGTGAGCTCTTGCCGTGATATTTGAAGGCAACTGAAATTCTAAACTGGCAGTGTCTTGGCGATGGCGATTGGTCGGCATATGGAATGCTTTAAGCGTGCGCGTGTGGCGTCTGGACAGGCTGCACCGCCAGGCGCAGGCCCATTGCTTTGAGGATGGCCGAGAGACTACTAAGGACTGGATTGCCATCGGGTGACAGGGTGCGGTAAAGCTGCGTTGCACTCAGGTGTGCAGTTTCGGCGACGCTCTGCACGCCACCAAATGCCTTTGTCATTTGACGTAAGGTAATCAAAAGCTCGCTCTGATCGCCGTCCTCAAGAATGCTGTTAAGCAATTGAACCGCGTAGCCCGGATCGTCTCGGAACATCTCGGCCATCGCCTCGTCATGCGCTCTATCTTTCATCTTTTCTCCTTTGCCAGTCTTGCCAATATCCACAGGCCCGGTCGATATCTGCGTCTTGGGTTCGCTTGTCGCCACCGCACAGTAGCAAGACGATTTCTTGACCGGCGACTGCGTAATACACCCGATACCCAGCACCAACATCGATGCGCAGCTCCCATACTCCATCACGACAAAATTTGTGATCGCCAAAGTTCCCCAGTTCGATACGGTTCACCCGCCGATCTACAGCAATTTTTGCAGTGACATCGCGCAATTTGCGGAGCCAGTCGAGATAGATATCCTTCTCGTCGGTAGTCAGGTAGTGTCGGATTTCATACATGGCTTAGGTTCGTTTAAAAACGAATATCTGTCAAGGGCTACGAGGCCCAACAATGATGAACTACTCCACCCAAGCCTTCGGCTATGGGTGAAGTTTCTTGCTTACGCCGAGCTAAGCTAGACTGCAGCTCCGACAGTTCCTGCCGGCACAACTGGTTTCCACCACGAACCTTCGAACGCAGGTTGCTACGACTACCGACCTGACCATGCAAACCATGCAAACTGAAAGTGCCGAGATGATCAATGAACAAGATTTCGAGAAGCTAATGACTCACATGGTCCGCTTGGCACATACGTCCGGCGACACGGGAGGCGATTACTGGGCAAACGCGATTCAGCAGTTGGTTGAGATGCGCAAAATTGCCCTCGGGCGTCAGGTTTTGTCGCATCCGTCACTCCCCGACGTCGACCAGATCACAACGCATTTTCAGGCGCTGTCGTCACTCGTTCCGCTGAACCCGATCCGTACGCAAGGAGACTACGACAAGGCGGTGCTCTCGCTCAATGGCCTGCTCGATGCCGGCGGCGCCGCCGAAGGATCTGCGCTGGCCTCCTTGGTTAACATCCTGGGCGAGTTGATTGGTGACTATGAGGGAAAGCGCTGACTGGAATTAAGCAAATTCTCGCAAAATGGCCCGTAATCGCAGCGCTGCCGCGTCATCAAAGGCTTCTTCCGGGCTGACCCAGAACAGAGCGTCAAAGTCTTGCGAGAACAGGGGTGGCCAGTCGTCGATTGCGAGAAACGGCTCGTCCGTCCTGCCGGCGCCATCTAGCCACTGGCGAATCTCGCCCTCCCGACGCTCAGGATGATTTCTCGGCAGCTCAGGAGTTACGCCAATGATCCGGCCGGCGATGTCGGGTGAGAAGAAGGCGCGCAATTCGTCGAGGCTGTGCCGCAGGCGCCAGGTCGAGCTGATGACGATGTCGACGCCGGGAAAATCACGCACCACCGCCTCGAACGCCGGCAGATGCGTGAAATGTTCTTCGCCTACGCGCGCGCGACCGGGCGTGATGCCGGGAATAAATTCGAGATGGAGTACGCCGTCAAAGTCGAGAAATAGGATCATGGACCGTTGTATCTTTTCGGATGCTGGCGTGTCAATGCCGTTCCGCTATACAATAAAAATTGTATAGGAGATTGCATGTTGACATTCAAGGTAACGACCGTTGGCGCGTCCGAAGGCTTCATTCTGAACAAGGAAGCCAAGTTGCGCTTGAACGTGAAAAAGGGCGATACGCTGTACTTGACCGAAGCGCCGGACGGCGCCTTGCGCATCACGCCATACGATCCCGATTTTGCGCGCCAGATGGCTCTGGCCGAGAGCGTCATGCATGACGATCGTGAAATTCTGCGCGTCCTGGCGCAATGAGGGTGTGGCGGTGGATCCAGCCTTCATTGGTCTATGCGGTGCACGACATGCAGATGTCCCGACATGGCGGGTTGACTGGTCTTCGCGATAAGAATGGCGTGGAATCGGCCTTGGCACGGGCAGAGCAGTTGTCGACCTACGGCGAGCCTTCGCCGGATGCAGCAGACTTGGCTGCAGCCTATGCCTATGGTCTGGCGCGCAACCATGGATTCAGCGATGGCAACAAGCGCACTGCATGGGTGATTGCGCGTGTGTTACTCCTGGATAACGGGGAGACTCTGGGCTACACCGATATCGAGGCCATTCACTTGATGCAAGGTGTGGCGGGTGGAACGATCAGCGAAGCGGAGTTGGCGGACTGGTTCAGGCGTCGTCTAGGCACTTAGCGGCGACTTACGACTCGTAAGGCCATGCGAATCAAGGACTTACGCGATCGAGTTTTACGAAACCAACAAAAGGACCGCCTGATGCTCTGCTTCAGCATCAACCTGCATAGCAGAGTGATGGCATAGGAGAACCAAAGCTATGGAATGGGACGTTACAGAGGTTAAGGTCGTGGGCGACTTTGCCCTGGTGGTGCGTTTTCATGATGGGCTGGAAGGCGGCGTCAAGTTTTTGCCGAGTTTCTTCCGCGGCGTCTTCTCGCACCTGGCAAGCCCTCCCGAGTTCAAGAAGGTGCATGTCGTTGACGGGGTGGTGACGTGGCCAGGCGAACTGGAATTGGCCCCGGATGCGATGTACGCAGAAATCAAACGTAGCGGCGAATGGCTGCTCAACTAAGAAAATTTCGGCTATCCGGATTTGAGTGTGTTTCCGACCATTGAACCGGCCCATGTGATTTGGGCGTAAAACCAAATTTTGTGTGCGTTGTTGCTTTATTATGAAACCGGATTTTGTTGTGGAAGAAGAATGGATGAAACCCTCTGAAGCCTTGGCCTCGAACCGTGCGGCGATCCGGCATGTGGTCGAGTCGCACCGCGCCCGGAATGCTCGGGTGTTCGGCTCCGTGCTGCGCGGCCAGGACACCGACAGCAGCGATCTCGACCTCCTCATTGACCCAACGCCGGAGACGACGCTGTTCGACATCAGCGCGATCCGCGTGGAACTGCGCAAGCTGCTCGGCGTGCCGGTGGACGTGCTGACGCCCAACGGGCTACCGGACAAGTTCCGCGCTGCCGTGCTCGCGGAGGCCAGTCCGGTATGAGCCGCGATCCCCAACGACTGCCCGACTACCTGTAAGAACCTGCATTTGAAAACGCTCCGACCTGCATTCAGCGCCTTTTTCGACCAGCATTAACTGCAACTGAAGGCCATCCAAAACCTGCATTAGCTGCAAATGAACCTGCATTCATCCGCGCCAACCTGCATTCCATTGGCGCGAACCAGCAATAACTGCAACTGACAATGTTCCAATAACCCATTGAGGGTCGCCATTTCTGGAACAAGTTTGGTGGACTGTGTTTGTGGACTTCGAGTGTCGGGCATTGCGGCCAGAGCGCGCTTCCGGCAGCGCCAGTCCAAAAAACCTCCGTTTATTGGACGTTGTCTATAATTAATTTATACATGTGCCGCTTTCGCAATTGCGGAAATTTCCGGCAATTTGCCGTACAATTCAAAAAAGGAGGGCAATCTTATGTCATCAGCTATTTCTACTGCGCGACTTGAAGCGCGGATCAGTACCGATTTGCACACTATGCTCAAGCGTGCCGCTGAGATTCAGGGGCGCACTATGACGGATTTCGTGGTGTCCGCCGTGCAGGACGCAGCGCAACGCGCCATTGAGCAAGCGGAAGTTGTCCGCCTGACATTGGCCGACCAAGAGTGTTTTGCGCGGGCGCTGTTGGTACCATCTCTACCCGTGCCCGCTTTGGAACGTGCATTCGCACGGCGCCGCAAGCTGTTGGGTGCTGAGTGAAAGAGGCACCATTTCGCGTCGCATCTCTCGAAGAACAGCATGATCGCACGTCGTTTTACTGTGGCTCCGAACCGCTGGACGGCTATTTTCAGCGGCAAGTCACTCAAGACATCCGCCGCAGGGTAACGGCATGTTTTGTTGCGCTCACTTACGAACAATGCCTCGTGGGTTACTACACCTTGGCCTCGGCTAGTTTACTGCTATCCGATCTTCCTGCTGCCATCGGCAAAAAATTACCGCGCTATCCCTCCGTGCCGGCGGTACGCATGGGGCGTTTGGCTGTCGATCAAAATTTCAAGGGTCAGGGTCTCGGTGGCGCACTGCTGGCCGATGCGCTTGATCGAGCCGCCAACGCCGAAATCGCTGCCTATGCTCTGGTGGTGGACGCAAAGGATGAATCTGCGGCATCCTTTTATCGGCATCACGGCTTTATTGCACTGCCGGACTCAACACGGACATTATTCTTGCCGCTGGCGACTGTGCGCAAGTATTCACACAGCTGATGGTCAGTTGCAGTTATTCCCGGTTTGCTGCGATCAAATGCAGATCGGTGTGGATAAATGCAGGTTCATTTGCAGCTAATGTCGGTTTGCAGGGGGCGATGGATGCAGTTATTGTCGGTCGAAAAAGCCGCTGAATGCTGGTCGGATCTGTTTCAAATGCAGGTTCTTACAACTACCTGTGGCCGACATAAACACACTGACCGAGCTGATCGAGTCAGGCAAGCTCTGACTGCTCAAACACAGCCAAATCCGGATAGCTAAAATTTCTACGATGCGCTGCTTCAACATCAACCTGCATAGCAGTGGCCAGCTTTGGTCGAATACGGCGTTGCGCTATACCGCGGCCGGGATCGCCCCGATGCTCGTGAATCCGGCGTTCCTCGACCTGGCACTCCTTGCCACTAAGTTCTCCTGCGAGAAGGTGGCGCAAGTCAATGACGAGCTGCTGGGCACCGGTGAGATTACGCCACTGCGACACCAGATCACGGCATCCATGCTGCTCAACATAGGCCAGGGCATGGTCCGTTCGGCTGAAGCTGCGCGCGCGGAGCCCGCGCCAGTGGTTGATTTGCCAGCGGCGTTTTTAGAGCACTGCGTTGCCTTGGCCGAGCGCGTCGAATATCGTGATTTGCTTGAGCTGTGGATGATCATTTACCAGGGTGGCCCGACAGCAACGGTGCGCTCGATTTTTGAGACCATCCAGCGCCACCGGCCGCAACTGCCCTACGAATATATTCGGTACCGGCTGCTCGACTCGACGGTTCCAGATGCAGCGGTGCCGGCCATGCTGGCCTCGATTCGCAGCTCGTTTCGCCTCGATGTGAACGCAATGGAGACGGAGATGGCGGCAATGTTTTCGCGTGGCGATTATCATCCAGTGTATCCGGCCTGAAGCGACCGGATGTACTTGATGAGCGCTTCCGTGCGTTTTTCTGAGACGATATCCTGCGGCGTCTTGTAGTCAAAAGACGGCAGCGGATGATTCTTGAACCAGTAGATTGCCTTTTCGATGCTGCCAGATATGTCAGCCGCAGCGCGCATCACGCGCACCGGTTCACGCAGGTGCGACTGGATGGTCTCGGTCTCCGGCGCCAACCTGACGGTGTTCCTGTGAACGTGCGCCTGCGCCGCGAGGGTCTGCATATCCACCCTAAAAACAAGCCCGAACCGTTTTGGGGAAATCGACGGGCTCGCCTCAGAGTTGAGGAAATTCATCAACGCGTCAAAGTTTTGACCGAATACGGGAACAGACGCCGGAACGGCGATTTCTGCGGTAGCCATGCCTGCCCCTTTAGACACATTGCGTACACTATTGTTGCACTATTTAAAAGTCCGGCATGACCAGTGCATCGTCACCGGCGAGCGTGATAGCTTTGCTCGCCTCGGCCCACCCATGGCGAGTCGTCCGGGTAGTCGCATCGCCTGTCCTCTGCACCACACTGAGAACGCTCGCGCGCGACACGCAGTAAGCCCGCGCCAGTGCGCTGACGCTCTCGCCCGATCCGTACTTGGCCACGATCTCCATGCGCTGCGCTGGCGTCGTTTTCGTCGGCCGGCCGAGGATCTTGCCTTCACTCTTTGCCCGAGCCAGTCCGGATTGCGTGCGCTCCACCAGCAAATCCCGTTCCATCTCTGCGACTGCTGCCAACATGGTCAGCATCAACTTGCCGGCAGCCGATGCCAGGTCAAGTTTCCCGAGCTGGAGGACGATAACCGAGATTTTGCGTGCAGCAAGCAGCTTGACCGTGGCGCCGACGTCTTGGGCATCACGTCCCAGGCGATCGAGCTTGGAGACGATCAGGGTCTCGCCGTTTCGGATCTGGCCGAGCAAGGCGGCGAACTGGGGCCGTTCCCTGGCACTGGTCTTCCCGCTGATGGTATCGGTGAACCAGTACTCGATGACGTGGCCAGCGGCCTCGATGTCGATGCGTTGGTTGTCAGCCGTCTGTTCTCGGGTGCTGACGCGGCCGTAGCCGAGGGTTGCCATGTGATTTCCTTTAAAGCTTTTCTGAGCCAACGACAGGCGCGTTTTCCCAATCCTGCAGATCGGTTGGCATCGGCGCAGTCAGATCGCATTGCGCATTCAACTCCGTTGCCGCGTATCGCCTATTTTGCTGCTGGTCGCCACGCCCATCGGCCATGAACTCAGGGCTAAATTTGGCAAACTTTGCAACGGCGCCTGTGAGCAGCCGGCGAGTTGGAGGAGTTTGAGTTTTATTTCCTGTTTTGGCAGTTTTTGTCTTGGGCATTTTTCTGCTCACCAGATTGTTTTGACGTGCGCATATGCACGAATTTTCTCGTCCTTCGTGACGAGCGGCGCTGCAAGTTTTCGCGCGGTTGCCACAATCATGCGGTCGGCAGGATCTTTGTGGAACTCTCCGGGCAATACGACAGACTTCACCGCGATTTCAGGGCCCACCGGCCACAGTCGGACGGCCTCGATTTCAGCTACTGCTGCGAGCCAGCTTTCCACATCCATCGACAGCACCAGACGTTCTCGGTCGACCAGCATCGCAATCTCCCAGGCGGTGATCGCCGAGACGATGATCTGTCCGCCATCCAGTTCCTGATCGATGACTTCTTTCGCCGTCGCGCTCAGGGCCTCATCGCCGGTGACCCACCAGACCAGGGTGTGAGTATCCAAGACGATCACTGAGCGGACTCCCACTCAACATCGACGGGTTCGGTTGGGTCGACATACCGCACGACGGAGCCGCGCAGGACCTCCAGAGGATTACGTTCGAGGTTGCGGTACCGCCGAACCTCCAGCGCGGGCTTACCGTGGTCTGTCACGACAACGCTTTGTCCGGATGCCTCGACCTGCCGAAAATACTCCAACGCTTTCGACTTGAATTCGGATTTCGAAACCTGTTTGCTTTCCATCAACATCCTTCGCGTTGTTATGACCATCGTCAAATGACTAAGGTCAATGCACTGTACCAAAGAATGACTATTGATACAAGTCATTATCAGTTAGCGTGCGTCGAAAGTGTTGGGAAACGGTATTGGAAAAGACGAGACTGTTAGAAACAGAGAGGGCTACTTTTTCAACAGACTGAATGATATCGAGCGCAGGGTGGTAGAAAACGGTCGTTTGTTAACAGGTGGTATCCGTGCTGAGCCGGCGCCATACCGGTAGAAATATGGCGCCAACAGCATGACTTGACGCGACATCTTTGTTGACAACCACCGCTAACCAAGTTAGTTTAGCTAAGTTATGTAAAAAGACTAAATTTACTAAGATTGGTATATATATGAATCCGGTAGACAACCCTTTTGCTCCAGGCGCCGGCAGTCCGCCACCGGAATTAGCAGGTCGTGACTTGATTCGTGAGCAAATGACTATAAGTATCAAACGCTTGCGGAAGGGGCGTCCCGCCAAAAGCATGATGCTGGTAGGTCTGCGCGGAGTCGGCAAGACCGTCCTGTTAGATCAAATGATGAAAGACGCCTCAGCTGACGGAGTTGTTACGATTCGCATTGAGGCCCCTGAAGGCCGTTCGCTGCCAGCACTGCTGGCACCTCAGCTGCGGCTTGGGCTTTTGAAGTTGAGCAAGGTTGCGGCCGCTGCAGATGCGGCAGTACGCGGCTTGCGGGCGCTCGCTGGCTTCGCAAGCAAGCTCAAAGTCACGTTTAACGATATCGAAGTCGGTCTCGACTATGATGCCGAACCAGGACTGGCGGACAATGGCGACCTAGAAGGAGACCTTACCGCGCTTTTGGAGCAAGTTGGGCGCGCCGCCGCCGCCGCCGGCACTCTGGTCGCGATCTACATCGACGAACTTCAGTATGTGGAGGAACCTCAGTTGGCAGCGCTGATTTCTGCCCTGCATAGATGTGCCCAGCTTCAGCTTCCGATAACGGTCGTCGGTGCCGGCTTGCCGCAGCTTCGGGGGCGCATGGGTGAAGCAAAATCGTACGCTGAGCGCCTTTTTGAGTTCGCCTCAATTGGCCCCCTGCTGCCACCAGAGGCGAAAGACGCGATCGAGAAACCGATCGAGGAGGAAGGCGCCAAGATAGATGCTGATGCGGTCGGTCAAATCATTGCATATACTCGCGGCTATCCATATTTCGTCCAAGAGTGGGGCAAACACGCTTGGGATATCGCGGCACAAAGCCCGATCACACTGGCGGACGTGAACGCTGCATCCACTGAGGCAATTGCTACTCTCGACGAAAGCTTCTTCCGAGTGCGGTTCGACCGTCTCACGCCAACCGAAAAGCGCTACTTGCGGGCAATGGCAACGCTCGGACCAGGACCGCATCGGTCTGGCGACATCGCGGCAGTACTGAGCCGCGACAGCACGTCCCTCGCCCCTTGCCGAAGCAACCTAATCGGAAAAGGAATGATATGGAGTCCAACGCATGGCGACACGGCATTCACCGTTCCTCTCTTCGATGAGTTTATGGTGCGCATCATGCCAGGCGACACTTGGCTTGCGGGAGACTTGTAGGCCGCTACGCCTTATACCTGCTGCTGGCTCTGACCAAAGGTCAACCCCGTGCCTGAAAGCAGGGCGAAAAGCAAAAACAAAAAGCCCGACCCGCCAGATGTCCCCGTCGTCGATGGAAAAGTGACGACCGACGAATTTCCTTCCCAGTCACCTGATGCGCTTGTGCTCGCTAGCGCGCATCAGCATTTCAATCGTCGTTTCCATGCGAATCATCCGCTCGGTCAAGTTTTCAATTTTGGACTGTTGAGATTTTATGACCTCGCCTTGCCGAACGACTTTGTCTTCCAATTTGATCATGGAAGTTAAAGCCGCCCATACTCGCTCGGTTACACCCATTACGCAGCTTTCCTTTCTTTGCCCGCCTTGGCTTCCATCGCAGCAATTCGCTTTTCGCTAGCCGTCACGAACGCTACGACATCATCGATCGAGTCAGACGCTCGATTTGCTGCCGACATTGCAGCGTCAGCCAAGGCCCCCAATTCTTCATCAGACTCTGCAGAGTTGTAGGCTGTCGCGCCACGGCGCATCAGCTCAGATACCGGCATGCCAAGACGCTTTGCTTTTGCACTAATAGTTTTTTTCTCCTGCGAAGTGGCTTGCACCACAATTCTCTCAATCGCTGCTGCGGCCATACTTGCCTCCTTTTAATGTACATGGACATTGCATGTACATAGAATACCCCAAAAAAAGGAAGCGTCAACTTCAACTTTCTTGATAGCGATTTTTCGTATTCTTTCGTATAACCCAAAAAGAATACTCAATTCTCGGGAGATATAGTCCCGCCTCTGGACACACTGCGAAGCTGGCACGTAGCATGGTGGTATGAACAATTCCACCACCGCCCCGAGTTGGCCGCCATGCGCCTGCTGATCCTCTCCGACCTGCACCACGACGTGTGGGGCGACAAAGCGCCAATCATTGATCCTGCGATCAGCAGGCCCGATGTCGTGATCTTGGCCGGCGACATCAATACCGGCGGGAAGTCCGTTGACTGGGCCGCGAGAACCTTTTCCGGCCTGCCGGTAATCTACGTGCACGGCAACCATGAAGCGTATGGCGATACGCTGGAGGAGGCACAGGGCGAGATCGTGGCCGCGTGTGCGCCGCATCCGAATCTGCATTTTCTCAATTGCGGCGAACTGGTCATCGGGAACGTGCGATTCCTTGGCGCGACACTCTGGACCGACTTCCGACTGTTTGGCGATGACAGCCGCCAGTTGGTGATGCAGGAGGCTGAGACCGGGATGAGCGACTACCAGTGCATTCGCCTGGCCACCAAGGGATACCGAAAGCTGCGCGCTGCTGACACCGCACGGTTCCATGCCCAGCACAAGGCCTGGCTGCATCAAAAGCTGGCGGAGCCGTTTGATGGGTCAACCGTTGTCGTCACTCACATGGCGCCGTCGATGTCGTCCGTGGTCTACCACTACGATGTATCGGACCTACTCTCCGCTGCCTACGCGTCGCGCTTGGATAGCCTGGTCGAACTTGCCGACCTCTGGGTTCACGGTCACATGCATCACTCACTCGATTACCCAATCGGGAAAGGCCGAGTCGTGGCCAACCCCTGCGGCTATCCGAATCGAGATGGCAGCACTGAGAACCCCGACTTCAACCCGAACCGGATTGTCGATGTACCCGGTACCGTCGACGCGGTGGCCCGATGAAGATTTTTATCGACACCGAATTTACCGACCCGATCGACATCGACCTGATTTCAATCGGCCTCGTGGCTGAAGACGGGCGTGAGTTTTACGGCGAGCGTGACGACTTCGATGTGGGTCTGGCGAACACGTTCGTCCGTGCCTTCGTGCTGCCGTTGCTGCGTGCCGACGGCGCACTGGTCGCAAGCAAGCCGGCATTGCGTGACGCTATTGGTGCCTGGCTGGCGCAGTTCGATGATGGCAGCCGCGTTTCGATTTGCTTCGACAACGTGGTGGACTGGGCGATGCTCTCAGACCTGTTCGACAAGGCGCCGCCGGCATGGCTGCACTCGCGCAACATCCGCGATTACATTGACTGGCCAATGCGTCAGCGCTACTTCGAGCAAACACGATTTCCGGAACATCACGCCCTCTATGACGCGCGCGCCAATTGCCAGGCAGCGCAATCGGAGCGACAACGCCACGGCTATTACGAGCCGCCACCAATTTAATTTACATGCCTAAACGTACGATTTTTTCCGTTTCGTTACCCGACCAAGGAAGCCAACATGACAATGACTAACGAACGCACCCGCAGCCTGCTCTGGGCCGGCGAATGGCTCGACGATGTGCTGGCCGACCCGAACACCCCACAGGAGATCCGGGATGCCGCGGCAAAGATTGTCGTGCATTACCCAGACACCCCCACGATTGCCGAGATGGCCCGGCGCGACGGCAATGCGACAGGTTTTTTCATGGGAGAACTCCACCTCGACACCGTCCTCGAGTACGACAAAGCCCTCACCCGCGTTCGTGATCAATCTGCCACGACGCCGGCAGAGCGCACGATGGCGATGATCCTTGTGCGCGAGCTGACCAGAGCTGCCCGCGTGAATACCGCAACGCCGGAAGAGCTGCGGCGCCAGATCCCGTATGTGCAGCGGCACTATCCTGACATCGGTGGAATCGAGATGATCGCCCGGTCGACGAACGAGGAAGGATCGGCGCCGATGCTGGACTATGATGTAGCTGAGGTGTATGCGAAGACGTTGCAGGCTTCCGACGCGGCGTTCTGGGCAACGAGGAAACGATGACGCAGACATTGACGAAAACGAGTGCTCTCGCAACCGCTGCGCGAAGCGCCAGCACCAGCTACAAAGTGATCATTTTCATTTCCACAAGAATTCGTTAATGAACTGTCTCACAGCCAAATGTAGCGGATCGCGTTTAAAAACGGCCATGCTTGCTGGGGTCGTTGAGACTCAGTTCTTTGGTCGCCGGGGTTGTTCAGCACTTCGTTATCGCGGCGTGGTACCCAACAACCGATGACCTTCAAGAGGAAAAAATGAAAAACATGACGCCCGCGTGAAGCGAATCAGGATGGTCCCGTATTCAACCCAGCCACCGCGCATATTGCCCTCCCGATCAGGACGCGAACAGCCGGCTTGCAGGATGCGAGGCGCTGCCGGCGTGCGCGCGGAACAGGTGAATCCCGATGCCGCCCTGCCGCGCCATCATCGGTCAGGCTGTAGGACTCAATGCGCTCGCCAACTCCAGGGGTTGATGACAGTCAAACCGGCCGGGTCAAACGGTGTCGTATCGCGTGTGGCGACGGCGAAACCTTGCGCCGCAGCGATCGCGGCAATATAGCCGTCGGCGGGCGCAATGGCCTCCCCTCTGCTGCGGGCGCGGGCGCGCAACGTGGCATACGCGCGCGACGCAGGGTCATCGAACGCCAGGATGCGTCCGGCAAACAGTGGCAGGACACGCTGCTCGAGACTGATATGCAGCGTCTCGCGGCGTTTCCCCTCGGGCAGCGCGGCGATGCCAAAACGCAGCTCGGCCAGACTGATCGTAGACAGGAACAGCGTGTCAATGAGTTGCGCATCGATCCAGGCGAGCACGTTTAGGTCGCCCGACGCCTTGAGGGGCTCCGACACGACATTGGTATCGAGCAAAATCATGCCAGGTCCAGAGGCTCGGCCGGAGTCCGATCGCGTGTGATGTCGAGATCGACGCCACCGGCTTCGCGGCCGATGTCGGCCAGCAGCGAGCCCAGTTTGACGCGCGTCTCGGGGCGCACGGCGTTCTCGAGGATGGCGCGAATCTCCGCTTCGGTGCTGCGGCCATGCTGGGCGGCACGCACGCGCAACGCTCGGTGGGTCTCATCCGGTAAATTGCGCACTGTGACAGCGACCATTGCAATCACCCCATAAAATAAATATCATTGATGGCACTATATAGAAAATGATGGCAGCTTGCACCATCCCGTCGCTCTTCTACGTGCGCAAACAACATACCCAAGAGACGCGTCAACGCCACCTTGCCGGAGCCCTAACACCGATTCAACCTGGAAATCTCGCCGCTGCGGGCGTTACGCAATATTGCGATGCCTGCATAACAGACGGCGACATGCTCAAGGCCTCAAAATCTCTGGCCCGTTCAATCCATCCCATCGACTGATGGCCGGGGCCAATTCGAGGGTCTGGTCAAGTCCAGGATGAAATTGCCCACGCTAATCACGATAGTCCGAATCAGACCTTGTGAAATTAAGGATGCGCGCGACACGGTGGACCTGACAACCGGCGCGGTGGGTTCACAGTCGGACCTGGCCACGGCCTATATCCCGTGCGTGCGGTATGCGTGGGATGCTGATCTCGTTTGCGGTCAATGAACTTTGGCTCCACTGGCGTGAGCCCGGGTTGTTTCTGGCCCGCGAGTTTTTGGATTACGAGCCTGGAATACACTACAACCGTAAGCGCCTCACGAGCGACGTCTTGACCAATTTCACTTCGTAGCGAATACGGTATTTAGCGCGAACCAGCGCCAAGCTGGCCGGCCACATTCCACGGCAACA
>NZ_JAXCHT010000039.1:0-18249 GCF_035984655.1 Actimicrobium sp. GrIS 1.19
GTAGGGTGAGTTTCGCCTGATATTTCTTCGACCTCATTGCTGCAGCGATGATGATGGGAACGCATGCCGAAATACCGGTTCATGAAACATTCAGGTTAGATAGCGTACTTAAAACATATAACTGTAACGGTCAATTTCCCACTGGCTGACAGTCAGGTGGTAGGTCTCCCACTCCTCAGTCTTGTAGCGGATGAATTCATCGCGCAATTCCTTGCCTAGCACAGCTTCGACCAGTGGGTCTTCGGCGAAGGCGGCAACCGCTTCCTGCAAGGTCTGCGGCAAAAATACGATGCCCCGTTCACGCCGCTCCGCTTCGGAAATGGCATACAGATTGTCTTCGTTCGGCATGCCTGGATCAAGGTTCTCGCGGATGCCTTCCAGTCCGGCGGCCAGCACCAGCGTCGCAACCAGATAGGGATTGACGGCGCCGTCGGCATTGCGTGACTCGCAGCGGCCGCCGCCGGACGGAATGCGCACCGAATTGGTCCGGTTATTCGAACCCCATGAGTTGAACACCGGCGCCCACGAAAAATAACTCATCGCACCACGCCGCACCAGCCGCTTGTAGCTGTTGACGGTCGGTGCAAAGACCGCGCACAGGGCCCGGCCATGCTTGAGAATGCCGGCAACGAATTGGTAGCCCAGCCTGGTCAGGCCGATACCGTGCGGATCGTCCTTCGGATCGCAGGCGAACAGATTGGCGCCGGTCTTCAGGTCGTAGAGCGACATGTTGAAATGTGCGCCATTGCCGGTCTTGTTGGCGAAAGGCTTCGGCATCATGGTCGCCAACAGCCCCATTTCACGGGCATAGTGCTTCGCCATGTAACGGAAGAAAATCAGCCGGTCGCAGGTGGTCAGCGCATCGGCATACTGGAAGTCGAATTCGAACTGGCCATTCGCATCTTCATGATCGAATGAATACAGGTCCCAGCCCAGACCATTGATGGCGGTGGCCATTTTGTCGAGCCAGGCAAAGCTGTTGGTGAAACCGCGCACGTCGTAGCAGGCTTTCTGCAGTTTGTCTTCGGCGTCCGGCACCGCCAGCGTGCCATCGGCATGTTGTTTCAACAAAAACACTTCGCATTCGATGCCCAGGTTCATGCCGAACCCCATTTCGGCGGCCTTCGCCAATTGGGTTTGCAGTGCCACCCGGGTATTGAGGGGATAAGGTTTGCCCTTGAAATGGTTGTCGGACGGGATCCAGGCGATCTTCGGCTCCCACGGCAACTGGATCAGGCGACTGAAATCCGGTATCGAGGTCAGTTCGTCGTCATTCGGGGCCTGCCCGAGGCCGTCGACCGCGTAGCCCGTGTAGCGCTCGGAGCCCCTGGCCATGTTCCCCATGTGCTGGATCGGCACGACTTTGGCCTTCGGTACGCCGTGGATATCGACGTAGGCGCCGATACAATACTTGACCCCCTTGTCTTCCAGTTCCGCTTGCAAACGCTGGAGCTCTTCCGTGTTGTTCAAGGTCGTTCCTTCCAATGGTGGGGTGAGATGAGATTGGCCGTTACCGGCCTCAGGCGCGACTTGTGTATGAAAATTCGAGCGGCGGCAGTTCGTCGCAGCCGGTCTTGATCAATTCGGCGAGATCGGCCACCAGCCAGTCGAACCAGACTTCGCCTTTCTCCCGCGTCGCCAGGCTCGGTTGCCCGGTTACGCCGTTGCGGCTGGTCCGATTGACAGGATGGGCAAAGACGCAGCCGCAGGTGCGGTCGGGATCATCGGCCTGCGGCAGCTGGTCGGGTCGCACCAGTTGCGGCGCGATGGCCAGCATCAGCGAGGTCTCGGCATCGTTGGCGTGCCAGTCGGCCGCGTCGGCGCTGTGAAATGCACGCACCCGCTCGCTCAGGCTGGCCGTGTTAATCACGGCCACCATCAGATCGTCATGGCTGGCGCGCAGCATCTCGAGGGCGCAGCGCAGCGGCGCGGCGTTGGTGACGTGACCGTTGACGATGAACAGGCGCCGCACCCCGCTGTGATAAGCCCAGTCGCCGATCTGCTTGACGAATTCGATCAGCAGCACCGGGTTGACTGCAATCGTGCCGGGCCAGCGCTGACTGTGGCCGATCGAACAGCCGTATGGCAGCGGCGGCAGCATCGGCACGCCAGTCGCCTCGGCAACCGCACGGCAGAGCTGGTCGACGATGACCGTATCGACCCCGCAGCCGAGATGGGGACCATGCTGTTCGGTGGCCCCCACCGGGAGCATGGCGGCGTAATTGGCGCTGGCGAGAATCGCCGGCAGTTCAGTCCAGGTAATGTCTGACCAGAGCATGGAAGACCTCAATCAACGTTATCGGCGAAGTTCGTAAAGCGGATCATCGGTGTGTTATCGATTGATGGCGCTGCAGCATCCGGGCCATCCGGCACCGCGGCCGGATGAATCAGGCTTTCCAGGCGTGCCCGGGTCGCGCGGAACTCGGCGCTGCTGGCCTGCGCGGCCGAACGCGGGTGCGGCACCGGCACCTCGATGATTTCCTGCAGTTCGCCCGGATGCGCCTTGAAGACAAAAATCCGGTCAGCCAGGAAAATGGCTTCATCAAGGTCGTGCGTGATGAAAAAGACGGTGATATCGATGTTGCGCCAGATGTCGAGCAGGTGCGCCTGCATCTTCGATCGGGTCTGCGCGTCGAGTGCGCCGAACGGCTCGTCCATCAACATGACGCGCGGTTCGTTGACCAGCGCGCGGGCGATCGCCACCCGCTGCCGCATGCCGCCGGAGAGCTCGTGCGGATAAGCGTCGGCAAAGTCGCTCAGACCCACCAGTGCCAGCCACTCGCGGGCATGGGTCTCGGCCAGGGTCTTCGAGCTGCCAGCCATCTCGGGGCCGAACATGACGTTGCGCTTGACGCTCAGCCAGGGGAACAGCGAATAGCCCTGAAACACCATGCCACGTTCGCGGCCCGGACCCTTGACCGGTTTGCCATCGAGCAGGACCTCCCCGCCTGTCTGGGTTTCAAGGCCGGCAAGAATCCGGATCAAGGTGGATTTGCCGCATCCCGAAGGACCGATGACGCAAACGAATTCGCGCCGGTGAACCTTGAAGCTGACGTCGCGCAGGGCATCGGTCCGGCCCTTGGCGCCATTGAAACGCTTGCTCAGGTTTTTCACTTCCAGGATCACGTCGCGCTGGTAAAGCCGCTCGAAGCGTGCCGCCACTTCGGGCGCCTGGGTCAGATGGCTGGGTAACGCTGTGGTGTCGATTGACATGGTCTGCCTTGTTCAGGTGGGTTGCCGCGCGGAGTCCCACGGGAACAGTTTTTTCCCCAGCCGCGCCAGCAACAGATCACTGCCGAAGCCGACCACGCCGATGATGATGATGGCGGCATAGACATTGTCGAAGTGCTGGTAACGGGCCTGCTGCGTAATGAAGAACGTAATGCCGGAACTGGTACCGATCAATTCGGCCACGATCAGGTAGGTCCAGGCCCAGCCCAGCAGGATGCGCTGGTCGCGGTACAGGTCCGGCAAAATGCCGGGCAGGACTACCCGGGTGATCATGCGCACGCCGCGCGTACCGAGCGTGCGCGCCGCTTCCAGCAAGGTTGCGTCGAGCTTGCGGGTGGTATTGGCGATGATCAGCACCTGCTGGAAAAACGTACCGATGACGATGATGGCAATCTTGGGACCGTCGTAAATGCCCAGCACCGCCACCGCCAGCGCGCCAAATGCCGGGGCCGGCAAATAGCGAAAAAACTCGATGAACGGCGTGCACAACCGGCCCAGCGTGCGATATGTGCCAGCCAGGATGCCGAGCGGGACGCCGACGACGGACGAAATCATGAACCCCCAAAAGATTACCTGGATGCTGTGCCACAGGCTCTCATGCAACCATGGTGCGCCGCGCTGCTCCGGCGCGGCGGTGAATGCTGTGTACAGCGCACGCGCCACCAGGTGCGGCGCCGGCAGATAGATCGGGTTGGCAGGCGTACCCTGCGGCGCCGCAAGATGTTGCGCCAGCATGGCGGCTGTCTGCACCTTGAATTCATCGGCGTCGACCAGCATCCCGACGCTGAAATAATCGACGCCACCGACGCCCTCGATCAATACCTTGGGATGCCAGACGAACGGCACATAGCTCACCACACACCAGACCAGAATCGGTAGCAGAAATGAGCCAATCGTCAGCAGCGCCCGCAGCTGCGCGGGCGACAGAACCATGGAGCGAGCCGCCTGGTTCACTGCGACTTCATCCGGATAGCGTGCTCGATCCACTTGGGCTCACTTTACTTGGCGTTGGTGAAGGACGGGTCGATGTAACTCGGCACGTTCTGGCTCAAGCCGTAGACCTTGTTGTACCAGTTAAAGGTATTGGCAATTTCGGTGGAGCCGTACAGCGACTGATAGCCATTCGCCTTGACGTAGACCTTGCTGCCCTCCTCCAGTGACAGCAGCTTGGTACCTTTCAACAGCGGCAGGTATTCGGCCGGGCTGATCCCCGAGCGCGCCGCCATGATCTTCACCGCGTCCGGCTGCGTCTTCGGGTCTTCGATGTACGCCACGACCTTGTCCCACAGCTTGACCACCTTCTGCCATTCGGCGCGATGGGCCTTGACGCTGGCCGGGTTGACCGCCAGCACGTCATAGATCAGGCCGGGTTCGTCGGCCGAGGTATAGATCGCCTTGGCGCCCGGCACTGCCTTGCGCGCCTGACCGGAGACCGGTTCCCAGGCACCGACGGCAGCGATATCCTTGGAGGCCAGCATCTGCGGCATTTCGTTGGTCTTGGCATTGACGATTTCGATGTCGCCGGCTTTCATGCCAGCCTTCTTCATCCCGGCGCGCAGCAGCAAGTGCTCGACCAGCCCCACCTCGACCGACACCTTCTTGCCCTTGAGGTCAGCCAGGGACGTGATCCCGGGCTTGGCGACAATCATGTCGTTGCCGTTCGAGTAGTCGGTAATGAGGATCATCGAACTGCGCGCTCCCCCGGCCCCGGTGACGAGTGCGTCGCCATTGGTCATCAACACGGCGTCGATCTTGCCGGCGGCAAATGCGTCCATCGAGGCGGAGTAGTCAAACCATTCGAACTTCACATCGACATCGACATCCTTGAACCAATTCTTGTCAATTGCGACCTGCCAGGCAACCCAGCCCGGCCAGTCGCTGTAGCCGATCTTCAAGGGTTCGGCCGCCTGGGCTGAGAGCGAAAGACTCAACGCAGCGATCGGCAGAACGACCCGGGACAGCAAGTGCTGGAGCTTTTTTTTCATTTGACTGGCTACCATGAAAGATTCCTTTCAGACGGGTTGGTATTACGGAAATCAATAAAAGTACTACTGCATTTCTAGTAAGCACAATGCATGCCAGATTTTTCCGGCCAAACAACGGGTGATTGGTGCGCTTTTCGGGAGGGAGATGGGGGACGGCGACCAAAAGCGCATTGCTTCTGTGCCTCCTGCACCAAAACAGGCGTGCGGTGCGACCCGACGGTGTCGGCAGCGGGATTCGGCGCGCCGGTCGGAGGCATGATTATTCCGGTTCGACACACGGACCAGTGGCGTAAGGTTCTGTAAGTTTGCCGCAAGCCTGCCGTAAGGTTCGACTTGCACACTCTAGCCAGCCTCACTTCGTGCGTATTTAGCAAGCACGAGACGATATTAACTAAAACAGGAGACCAGTATGGCTACAGCACAACCCGTTTCACGACCATCCACGTCGGGGGCCTCACGCGCCATTACCCCCGAAGAACGCAAGGTGATCTTTGCATCTTCGCTGGGTACCGTCTTTGAGTGGTACGACTTTTACCTGTACGGCTCGCTGGCATCGATCATCGCCAAGCAATTCTTCGCCGGCACCGATCCGAACACCGCGTTCATTTTTGCCCTGCTGGCGTTTGCCGCCGGCTTTATCGTGCGACCGTTCGGCGCCATCTTCTTCGGCCGGTTGGGCGACATGATCGGCCGCAAATACACATTTCTGGTGACCATCCTGATCATGGGCGGCTCGACCTTCCTGGTCGGTATCCTGCCAAGCTACGCATCCATCGGCATTGCCGCACCGATCATCCTGATCTCACTGCGCATTCTGCAGGGTCTGGCACTGGGCGGCGAGTACGGCGGCGCGGCAACGTATGTGGCCGAGCATGCACCGGACGACAAGCGCGGCGCATTCACGTCGTGGATTCAAACCACGGCAACACTGGGCCTGTTCCTGTCGCTGCTGGTGATTCTCGGGACCCGCACTGCGATGGGCGAAGCCGCGTTTGCGGACTGGGGCTGGCGCATTCCGTTCCTGGTCTCGGTGTTTCTGCTGGCCGTGTCGGTCTGGATCCGTCTGTCGATGAATGAATCGCCAGCGTTTGCCCGCATGAAAGCAGAAGGAAAAACCTCCAAGGCGCCGTTGTCGGAAGCCTTCGGCAAATGGAAAAACCTGAAAATCGTGATCCTTGCGCTGATCGGCCTGACCGCCGGCCAGGCCGTGGTCTGGTACACCGGCCAGTTCTATGCGCTGTTCTTCATGACGCAAACGCTGAAGGTCGATGGCTCGACGGCCAACCTGCTGATCGCCGGCTCGTTGTTGATCGGTACGCCGTTCTTCCTGATCTTCGGTTCGCTGTCCGACAAGATCGGCCGCAAGCCAATCATCATGGGCGGCATGCTGATCGCTGCGCTGACGTACTTCCCGCTGTTCAGCGCCCTCACCCACTATGCCAATCCAGCCCTCGAAACTGCGCTGACCAACGCACCGGTCGTCGTGACCGCCGATCCGGCCAAGTGCCAGTTCCTGTTCAATCCGACCGGCACCAAGAAGTTCACGTCGTCCTGCGACATCGCCCGCACCGTGCTGGCCAACGCATCGGTCAACTACAGCAATGTCGAAGCGCCGGCCGGAACGGTCGCTTCGGTGAAGATCGGCGACAAGGTCATCACTGCATATGACGCCGACGGCCTGACCAAGGACGATGCTGCGGCCAAGGACAAGACCTTCAAAAAGGAAATGGCTGACGCCATCAAGGGCGCCGGTTATCCATCCAAGGCTGATCCGGCACAGATCAACACGCCGATGGTGCTGTTGCTGCTGACCATTCTGGTGATCTACGTGACGATGGTGTACGGCCCGATCGCGGCGATGCTGGTCGAGATGTTCCCGACCCGGATTCGCTACACCTCGATGTCGCTGCCGTATCACATCGGTAACGGCTGGTTCGGTGGCCTGCTGCCAACCACGGCCTTCGCACTGGTGGCCTACAAGGGCGACATCTATTACGGCCTGTGGTATCCGATTGTCGTCGCAGCAGTCTGCTTCGTGATCGGCATGCTGTTTGTCAAGGAAACCAAGGACGTCGATATTTATTCCGGTGATCGCGCATAACTGCTGCTGACACCGCATCTCCCCAAACCGCCGGTTTTCCCGGCGGTTTTTTTTCGTGCGCGAAACCAAACCGGAAACTCGCCTGTATCATTCGTCGATCTTCATTCAATCCATTCACGGCTCCCATGAAAACACCTGCTCGTCTCGGCACCCCCCTTTCCCCCAGCGCCACCAAAGTCATGCTGCTGGGTTCCGGAGAACTCGGCAAGGAAGTCATCATTGCGCTGCAACGCCTGGGCGTCGAGGTGATCGCGGTCGATCGTTACGCCGATGCGCCGGGTCAGCAGGTGGCGCACCGTTCGCACGTGATCAACATGGCCGATGGTGACGCGCTGGCGGCCCTGATCGCGCTGGAGCAGCCCGATCTGGTGGTGCCCGAGATCGAAGCCATTGCCACGACCCGCCTGATGGAACTCGAACAGGCCGGCAGCGTGACCGTGATCCCGACCGCGCGTGCGGCATGGCTGACCATGAACCGCGAAGGGATTCGCCGCCTGGCGGCCGAAGAACTGCACCTGGCGACTTCGCCGTACCGCTTCGCCGACAGCATGGAACAGCTAAAGCAGGCCTGCAGCGCGATCGGCTTTCCCTGCATCGTGAAACCGGTCATGTCGTCGTCCGGCAAGGGCCAGTCGAAGCTGGACGGTCCGGCCGAGGTCGAAGCCGCCTGGAATTACGCGGCCGCCGGCAGCCGGGTCGATGCGGGCCGGGTGATTGTCGAGGGCTTCATCGATTTCGATTACGAGATCACGCTGTTGACCGTGCGCGCACTCGATGAGAACGGCGCCGTCGCGACCCATTTCTGCGCACCGATCGGCCATATCCAAGTCAACGGCGATTACGTGGAATCGTGGCAGCCCTGTGCAATGCATCCGGGCGCGCTGATCAATGCGCAGCATATTGCCAGGGCGGTCACCGACAATCTCGGCGGCCTCGGCCTGTTCGGTGTCGAGTTGTTCGTCAAGGACCAGATGGTATGGTTCTCGGAAGTCAGTCCGCGTCCGCACGATACCGGCATGGTCACCATGGCCAGCCAGGTGCAGAGTGAATTCGAACTGCATGCCAAGGCGATCCTTGGCCTGCCGGTCAATGTGGCGATGCAGTCGCCGGCAGCGTCGGCGGTGATTTACGGACGGCACGACGCGAAAGGCATCGCCTTCGAGGGCGTGGCCGAGGCGCTGCGCATCCCGGGCACCGATATCCGGCTGTTCGGCAAACCGGAATCGTTTGCCAAGCGGCGCATGGGCGTGGCGCTGGCCACGGCGGCCGATGTCGAGACCGCGCGAACCAACGCCAAGGCGGCGGCGGCCAGGGTGATCCCGGTGCTCGGCAAGGAATGAAACCAGCCGTTCATTGCCGCAATGGCGACCTGCAAGTCAAAAATCACCTATAGTGACAAGTCCCCAATAAATAATCATTTATATGAAATTTGACGTCGCCATCGTTGGCAGTGGACTGGCTGGATTGTCGGTTGCCCTGCATCTCGCCAAGACCCGCAAAGTGGTTGTAATCTCCAAGCGCGAGCTGCTCGACGGCTCCAGCAATTGGGCCCAGGGCGGCATTGCCGCAGTGCTCGATTCGGGCGACAGTTATGCCGAGCATGTCAGCGACACGCTGGTTGCCGGCGCCGGCCTGTGCGATGAAGGCGCCACCCGCTTCATCGTCGAACACGGCCGCGAAGCGATCGAATGGCTGATCGCGCAAGGCGTACCGTTCACCCGCGACGACAGCGCCGAACTTGGCTATCACCTGACCCGCGAAGGCGGTCACAGCCAGCGCCGCATCATCCACGCCGCCGATGCCACCGGCCACGCGGTGCAGGTGACGCTGGAACAGATTGTGCGCAGCAACCCGAACATCACGCTGCTCGAACATCACTATGCGATCGATGTGATCAGTTCGAACAAGCTCGGCACCAAGACGGTGGAACCGCATTGCCTCGGCCTGTATGTGCAGGATGTCAAGACCGGCAAGGTCACCACGATTGCCGCCGACCACACTGTGCTGGCCTGCGGCGGCGCCGGCAAGGTGTACCTGTACACCACCAACCCGGATACCGCGACCGGCGACGGCATTGCCATGGCGTGGCGCGCCGGTTGCCGCGTGGCCAACATGGAGTTCATCCAGTTTCATCCGACCTGCCTGTATCACCCGTATGCCAAGTCGTTCCTGATCACCGAAGCAGTGCGCGGCGAAGGCGGCCTGCTCAAGCTGCCGGCAGCAGCGGGCAAGGATGCCGGCAAGCGCTTCATGCTGGACATCGACGACCGTGCCGAACTAGCGCCACGCGATATCGTCGCGCGCGCCATCGATGCCGAAATGAAAAAACGCGGACTGGATTATGTCGATCTCGATATCAGCCACCAGACGCCTGAATTCCTGAAAGAACATTTCCCCACGATTTATGCGCGCTGCCTGGAACTGGGCATCGATATCACCAAGGAGCCGATTCCGATCGTCCCTGCCGCCCATTACACCTGCGGCGGCGTGGTCACCGATCTGTCAGGCCGCACCGATCTGCCCGGCCTGTACGCCGTCGGCGAGACGTCGTACACCGGCTTGCACGGCGCCAATCGGCTGGCCAGCAATTCATTGCTGGAATGCCTGGTCCTGGGGCGCGCAACGGCCCAGTACATCGAGCAGCAACCGACGCTGAAAGCGACGCCGCTACCGGCCTGGGATGAAAGCCGTGTCACCAATGCCGATGAAGAGGTTGTCATCGCGCACAACTGGGATGAGCTGCGCCGCTTCATGTGGAATTACGTCGGTATCGTGCGCACCACCAAGCGGCTTGAGCGCGCCCAGCACCGCATTCGCCTTCTCAAGGAAGAGATCGACGAGTACTACGCCCATTTCCGCATCACGCGCGATCTGCTGGAGCTGCGCAATCTGGTCGAGGTAGCCTCGCTGATCGTGCATAGCGCGCTGTCGCGACGCGAAAGTCGCGGCCTGCACTACAGCCGTGACTTTCCGGAGACCCTGCCGAAGGCGCTGCCAACGGTGTTGTCGCCCGCCCGCAAATAACGCTCAGCTGGCCCGACCGACAATCCGCAACGAAAAATCGGTCGCCTGCACATCCTTGGTCAGGCTGCCGATCGAAATCCGGTCCACGCCGGTTTCGCTGATGGCGCGCACCGTACTGACGTTGACGCCGCCGGATGCTTCCAGCAGGGCACTGCCGGAAGCCATGTCGACTGCGGCCCGCATTTGCTCAAGCGAAAAGTTATCCAGCAAGATCGACTTGGCGCCGGCCGCCAGGGCCTCCTTCAACTGTTCGATCGACTCGACTTCAATCTGGATGGTCACGCCGGCATTGAGCTCCAGCGCCTGCTTCATCGCCGCCCGAATGCCACCGGCCGCGGCGATGTGGTTTTCCTTGATCAAAATGCCGTCGTAGAGCGCCAGCCGCTGGTTCGAACCGCCGCCAACCCGCACTGCGTACTTTTGCGCCAGGCGCAGACCGGGCAAGGTTTTGCGGGTATCCAGAATGACCGCCGTGGTGCCTGCCACCAGCTTGACGTAGCGTCGCGTGGCGGTCGCCACGCCCGACAGCAGCTGCAGGAAATTCAAGGCGCTGCGTTCGCCGGTGAGCAGTGCCCGTGCCGGTGCCGTGATGCTGCACACCGTGCTGCCGACCTGCATCATCTCGCCTTCACTGTAGGCCCACTCGATGCGAATGCGCTCATCAAGCTGCTTCATGACGGCATCGAACCAGGCCGCGCCGCACAGGACCGCCGGTTCACGCACGATGACATTGGCCCTGACGAATTCATCGGCCGGCACCAGCTTGCCGGTGACGTCGCCACTGCCGACGTCTTCCGCCAGGGCGATGGCGACACTGGATTTGAGCGATGCGGCAAGCGCAGCATCGAACGGTGCAAACGGGTTGATCAGGTTACTCATGCCGGTCCGATTCCTGAAAAGAGTTGTTGTTCCTGCGCCAGGTCTGACGAAGGGCGCACATTGGATTTCTGCCGGGCCGCAAAGTCCAGCATGCGGTCAATGCAGACCTTTGCCTTGCGGCTGGTCTCGGCATCGACCTCGACCGCGTTGCGGCCGGATTCCAGCACATCCGCCAGATTTTGCAGGCCGTTCATGGCCATCCACGGGCAGTGCGCGCAACTCTTGCAGGTCGCGCTGTTGCCCGCCGTCGGGGCTTCGATGAAGCGCTTTCCGGGTGCGGCCATTTTCATTTTGTGCAAAATGCCGTTGTCGGTCGCGACGATGAATTCGTCGATGCCCGCCGTGCGGGTCGCCGCGATCAGTTGCGAGGTCGAGCCAACCACGTCAGCCAGCGCAATCACGGCGGCCGGCGATTCCGGATGGACCAGCACCAACGCATGCGGATGTTCCGCTTTCAGCAATTCCAGCTCGACCGCCTTGAACTCGTCGTGCACGAGGCAGGAACCTTGCCACAGCAGCATGTCGGCGCCGGTTTTTTTCTGGATATAGGCACCCAGGTGCTTGTCCGGCGCCCACAGGATTTTCTTGCCCTGCGCGTGCAGGTGGGCGACGATATCGAGGCCGATCGACGAGGTCACCATCCAGTCGGCGCGCGCCTTGACGGCGGCGCTGGTATTGGCGTACACCACCACGGTACGATCCGGATGGGCATCGCAGAACGCCGCGAATTCATCGGCCGGACAGCCCAGATCGAGCGAACAGGTGGCATCCAGGTCCGGCATCAACACCTGCTTTTCCGGGCTGAGTATCTTGGCGGTTTCGCCCATGAAGCGCACCCCCGCCACCACCAGCGTGCGCGCCGGATGATCGCGGCCGAAGCGCGCCATTTCCAGCGAGTCGGAGACGCAACCGCCGGTTTCTTCGGCCAGGTCCTGCAAATCGGCGTCCACGTAATAATGGGCGACCAGTACCGCCTGCTTTTCCTTGAGCAGGCGCTTGATACGTTCTTTCAATGCGATTTTTTCGGCAACAGTCGGTGTGGCAGGCACCCGCGCCCAAGCTTGGGCGGTGCAACTGGAACCGGTCTGCATCAGGGGGCGTTCGAATTCAATGGTCTTGATGGCTTGCGTAGGCATGATGGGGTTCGCGGTAGTCCGCATCCATTAAACGGACGCTCATTTTAATTGGCTTTCACGCAAAGGGTTGCGATCGGCGCGCGATTGCTTCGCTTGACAAGGAACACAAGAATGATTCATTCGGGCATTAATGCATTGCGACCACAGATTTTCTGGCGTACTCTTTTAGCTTCTCTATGCAGGACACCATGACCAACACCGTATACGACAAGACCGAGAAGGGCCGCGAAGAAATCACCACACGCCAATACCGCCTCGCACCGCGGCTGAGGACGATGCTGTTGCTGTTCGACGGCAAGAGTACCGCCGAACAGGTCCTCCTCAAGGTCGCCGGACTGGGTCTCGACGCCCACGGCATTGCCGAACTGCTCGACATGGAATTCATCCATGAACTGACTGCGGCCACGCAGGCCGTCGAGGCAGGCATTGCGGCGATAATTCAAACGCCAATGCCAACGCCAGATGCGGCGCAACCGGAACCGGCACACACAGATCTGGAGTACGCTGCGGCGCAGCCCGTCCCCGGCCTGTATGCCGAAGGCGAAAACCAGTTTCAGACACTCTACAATTTTTACAACACCACTATCAAGAGCACCATCGGCTTGCGCGGCTATGCGATGCAGCTGAAGGTCGAACGGGCCACGTCGATCGACGATTTTCGTGCGCTGCGGGAGTCGTATGTCGCCGCCGTACTCAAAGCGCGCGGCCCGGAGATGGCACGCAGCCTGAGCGACCGTCTGGACCAGCTTTTAAAGTGAACCGCCCATGAAAAAAGCCGCAACGTCGATCGACGTTGCGGCTTTTTTTGTTGCAGGCCCGAGGATTATTCGATGCCCTGGCTGCTCAGGTAATTTTCATACGTGCCCTGGAAGTCGATGATGCCGTCTTCCTTGACCTCCAGAATCCTGGTCGCCAGCGACGACACGAATTCGCGGTCATGCGACACGAAGATCAGCGTGCCGGCATATTTTTCCAGAGCGATATTGAGTGACTCGATCGACTCCATGTCCATGTGGTTGGTCGGCTCATCCATGAGCAGCACATTGTGCCGGCCCAGCATCAGCTTGCCGTACATCATGCGACCCTTTTCACCGCCCGACAGCACCTTGACCGGTTTCTTCACATCGTCGCCGCCGAACAGCAGGCGTCCGAGAATCGACCGCACCGCCTGATCATCGTCGCCTTCCTTGGTCCACTGGTCGATCCATTCGGTCAGCGTCTTGTCGGTGGCAAAGTCTTCGGTCGGGTCCTGCGGCATGTAGCCGACGTTGGCGTGCTCGGCCCACTTCACCAGGCCGCGATCGGCTTCCAGTCCGCATAGTGCCATGCCGCCCATGCAGCGCAGCAGCGTGGTCTTGCCGACGCCGTTGGCGCCGATGATGGCGATGCGCTCGCCGGCTTCGATCATGATGTCGAAATTCTTGAACAGCACGCGGTCGTAGGCCTTGGTCAGGCCCTGGATCTCGACTGCCTGGCGGTGCAATTTCTTTTCGCCGTCGAAGCGCACGAACGGATTGGCGCGGCTGGATGGCTTCAGGTCCTCGACCTTGATCTTCTCGATCATCTTCGCGCGTGACGTGGCCTGACGCGCCTTGGACTTGTTGGCAGAGAAACGGCGCACGAAGTCCTGCAGTTCGGCGACCTTGTCCTTGGCCTTGGCGTTGACCGACAACTGCTGCGCGCGTGCCTGCGACGAGGCCAGCATGTAGTCATCGTAATTGCCCGGATAGACCTTCAGCGTGCCGTAGTCCATGTCGGCCATGTGGGTGCAGACCTGGTTCAGGAAATGGCGATCATGGGAAATGATGATCATGGTCGAATTGCGCTCGTTGAGCACGTCTTCCAGCCAGCGAATGGTGTTGATGTCGAGGTTGTTGGTCGGCTCGTCGAGCAGCAGGATGTCCGGATTCGAGAACAGCGCCTGCGCCAGCAACACGCGCAATTTCCAGCCCGGCGCGACATTGCTCATTGGGCCCTGATGCTGTTCGATCGACACGCCCACGCCCAGCAGCAACTCGCCAGCGCGCGCTTCGGCGGTGTAACCGTCGAATTCGGCGAAGCGCGCTTCGAGGTCGGCGGCTTTCATGTAATCGTCGTCGGTGGCGTCGGGATTGGCGTAAATCGCGTCGCGCTCGGCCATCGCCGCCCACATTTCGGTGTGGCCCATCATCACGACATCGAGTACGCGCATGGTTTCGAAGGCGAACTGGTCCTGGCGCAATTTACCGAGACGCTCGTTGGTGTCGAGCATGACGTTGCCGGCCGACGAATCCAGATCGCCGCCGAGGATTTTCATGAACGTTGACTTGCCGCAGCCGTTCGCGCCGATCAGGCCGTAACGATTGCCGTCGCCGAATTTGACGGAGATGTTTTCGAACAGTGGCTTGGGGCCGAACTGCATCGTGATATTTGCGGTAGAGAGCACTGTAAAACCTTTAGGAACGTATTTGAAAATGGTGCGACGAGTTTAACATTGGGCGCTGGCGACTCACCCGCGGATCAGGGCCGGGTAGCCCTGCATCGACAATTGCCAGCCACTGCCATCGGCCTTGAGGGTGGCTGGCGCACCCACCGCCAGCGTGACCTTGTCGGCGATGTGCCCGAACGGCAGTCCGGTCACGATCGGCACCGACAGCGTCGTGCGCAACAGCGCCAGCACCGATTCGAAGCTGTAGCCATTGTCGATGTCGGCCAGGCGCTGGCCGGAAAAATCGCCCAGCACGATGGCACTTTGGCGCGCCAGCACGCCGGCATGCAGCAATTGCAACAACATGCGTTCAATGCGGAACGGATGCTCGTTGATATCTTCCAAAAACAGGATGCCGCCATCGACCTGCGGGAAATACGCCGATCCGACCAGATGCGTGAGCATGGCCAGATTGCCGCCCCACAGCACGCCACTGGCCTGCAACGCCGGATTGCCACTTTGTTCGACCGTGATCGTGGCCGAGGGCTGGTGCAGGCAGTCATGGAAATGCGCGAGCATGAACGGGCTGGGGGGCTGGCGCGAGAAATCGTCGCACAACATCGGCCCGGCAAAGCTGATCGCACCACCCTGCACAAGCAGGCCCATGTGCAACGCGGTGAAGTCACTGTGTCCGACGAACAGCTTGCCGCTGCCGGCCAGCAGTGGCCAGTCGATCTTGGGCAGCAGCCGCGACAGGCCGTAGCCGCCACGCAGCGCCATGACAATATCCACCTCGGGGTCGCGCGAAGCCGCATGCAGATGCGCAAGGCGTTCGGCATCGCTGGCGGCGAAGCGTTCCATCCTTTGGTGCGGGTCGCAATGCAGGATGACCCGGTAGCCAGAGGCCCGCAGCAGCGCGATGGCGCGCTCGGCACCCTCCGGGTCCGGGGCATAGCTGCTCGGGGCGACAATGCCGATCCCGATCGACCGCTGCGGATCACGCATTGGCGGCTCCCGGATCAACCTGCTTTTGCTGTGCCTGGCGACGTTCGGCAAAAAAATCCTTTAGGAGCTGGCCGCACTCCTCGGCCATGACGCCACCGACCAGTTCGGTCTGATGATTCAATTTCTCCTGCTCGAACAGATTGATGACCGAACCGCAGCAGCCGGTCTTCGGATCGCTGGCGCCGTACACCACGCGCGCCAGACGCGCATGCAGCATGGCGCCGGCGCACATCGCACAGGGCTCCAGCGTGACGAACAGTTCGCAGCCCGGCAATCGGTAATTTCCGATCAGCGCGGCAGCGGCACGCAAGGCCATGATCTCGGCGTGCGCGCTGGGATCGTGGGTGCCAATCGGTTGATTGAATCCGGTGGCAATCACCTGCCCGTCCTTGACCAGCACTGCGCCGACCGGCACCTCGCCGAGCGCCCACGCATTGTGGGCCTGGTCCAGCGCCTGGCGCAAATAGACGCGATCATCCATGAACGACTTCGGCCCAGCAGTTGGGCGTTTCGTAGAGTGTGATCTTGTGCAGCGTCAATCCGGTGCCGAAACGATCGGTGAACACCGACTGCAACAGGTCGAAGGCAATCCGCGCCAGATTCTCAACGGTCGGGACCAGTGGCAGCACCACCGTTTTATGGTCCGGCAGGCTGTCGAGAAACGCGCGTACGGCATGGTCTTTTTCGTACACCAGGAAAGCATGGTCCCAGACATCGACCAGCGCGCTCTTGGCCAGGGTCTTGACGTCGGAAAAATCCATGATCATGCCGTTGTCGGAGCGGCCATCCTGGTCGACCACGCCACCGGTGAGCGTGATCTCCAGCGTATAGCGATGGCCGTGCAGGTTGCGGCACTGGCTGTTGTGATCAGGGATGCGGTGGCCGGCGTCGAATTCGAGTTTGCGTGTGATGGTCAGCATGGGGTTACGGTATTTGCAGCATTTTGTGGGTCTGCACGCTCAGGTTCCAGATCGGATGCCGTTTGCAGTGATCGATGGCCAACTGGATGTTGCGGATGGTATCCGCGCTATCCATGGGCTGGAGGTAGAAGTGATCGAACGCCAGTTCCTCATAGGCAGCCAGGTCCTGCCCGAGTTGCGGCACCACGACCTTGAGTTCATTGCCGTGGCGCTGGACCAGCTCGCTGCCCATTTTCGGGCTGACGCAAATCCAGTCGACCCCGGCTGGCACCGGCAGCGTGCCATTGGTTTCGATGGCGATCATGAAGCCATGCACGTGCAGGCTGTCGATCAGCGCCGTATCGAGTTGCAGCAGCGGCTCGCCGCCGGTCAGCACGACGAATTTGCTGGACTGGTATTCGACCGGCCACAGGCTGTTGATGGTGCTGGCCAGCAGACTGGCATCGGCGAACTTGCCACCCATGACACCATCGGTGCCGACGAAATCGGTATCGCAGAACCGGCACACTGCGGTGGCGCGATCACTCTCGCGGCCGGACCACAGGTTGCAGCCGGCAAAGCGGCAAAAAACCGCCGGCCGGCCGGCATGCGTGCCCTCGCCCTGCAAGGTGTAAAAAATCTCTTTGACGCTGTATGTCACTTCATTCTCTCGCTTCAGTTTCCTGATTTCATTCCCACTCAATTGTTTCCAAGACCTGTAGACCCGCATGGATACAGGCTTTCTCTGTATGGATCATCTATTTTACCGTCATATTTACCGTCAAAAAACAAACGCTTTGACTGGCGCGGGAGATGCACTCGGTTTGTGCGGCGACTACTCTCCCACATCAATCATCAACTATCGAGGGGGTCTGGAAGCCCATCGGAGTCATTGCATCCAACGTTTTTCCGTTTAAGGAAAGTATAAAGCAACGACTTCTCGTTACCAAACGCTATATAGCGGGCGTGTTCCAAACTTTGAAATCCAAGAGCGGGCACGGCCAATGCCAAGTCGCGTCGCTCAGCTACCGACACCAGACTGCAGCTCACTTCGGATGAAACCGATTGGTCAAGTCGGAACGCCAGCCACTACCTCTTCGGACTCGAACCACTTTTCTCTCAAAACAAACTGGCGAACCAGATCCGGCTGTGTCGAATAGGCCACCAGCGCCAAGCTACGTTCCGCCCGGCTGCAGGTGACATAGAACAGCCGCCGCGTGGATTCGACCGAAGCGTCGCCTGCCTCCTTCCCGCCAAAGAGTTTCGCGTAGCTGAAGAGGAAACCCCGAGCCTCGACATCATCCATGATGACCATGACCCTCGGAAACTCAAGTCCCTTGACGCCTTGGTGGGTATCGAAATGCGCCTTTCCGGAGACATAGGCGGCGTAGGGAGCGATCTGTAAAAAAGGCGCCGCGAGAAACTCGTCTATCGCTGTCGCCTTCTGAGTTTGACGATCGACCTCATCATCGCCGTCCTCTTCCACCGCATCTAGCCTGAATGTTTCATGAACCGGTATTTCGGCATGCGTTCCCATCATCATCGCTGCAGCAATGAGGTCGAAGAAATATCAGGCGAAACT